>NZ_JANINU010000359.1 GCF_024508875.1 Phenylobacterium sp. | reverse complement strand
CGCCGGTCAGCCGGCCGATCGCCTCGATCTTCTGCGCCTGCATCAGCGCCTGTTCGGCCCGCACCCGCTCGGCCGCCTGGCGGTCGGCCTCCTCCAGCGCCCGTTCCAGCTCCGCCGTCCGCGCCCGCAGGCCCTCCTCGAGCCTGGCGTTCCGGCGCCGCAGGTCGCGGATCGTCAGCGCCCGCGAAATCGCCGGCAGCAGGGTGGAGAGCTTCAGCGGCTTCAGCACATAGTCGAGCGCGCCCTCGCGCATCGCCTCGACGGCCGAGGTGATGCTGCCTTCCCCCGTCATGATCACCGTCGCCAGGTCCGGGTCGCGCGCGGTGAGCTCATGCATCAGCTGCAGGCCGTCCAGGCCTGGCATCGCCAGGTCGGTGAGCAGCAGGTCGGCGTCGCCGGCCCGGAACGCCGCCGCCGCCGCCGTCGGGTCGGCGTAGGCGCTGATGCGGTAACCCTGGCTCCCGAGCGTCGCCTCCAGCGCGGCCAGGTTGGCCCGCTCGTCGTCGACCACCACGATGCGGGGCCCGTCCTCGCCTGGGCCCGTCATGCCTCGACCCCGGCGGCGAACCGCGCCAGCGCCCCTCGCACCTCGCGCAGCTTCGGCGGCTTGCCCAGCACGAGGTCGATGTTGGGGATGCCCTCGACCCCCGACAGCATGCCCTGGCCCCAGCCGGTGAGCAGGATGATCGGCGTCTGCGGCGCGATCGACTTGATCGCCGCTGCCACCTGCCGGCCGTTGATGTACGGCATCCCGAGGTCGGTGATGACCAGGTCGAACGGATGGCCGTCCTGGCCGGCCTCGAAGGCGTCGATCCCGGCCCGTCCGTCGCTGGCGGTGGTGACGTTGTGTCCGTCGTTGGCGAGCGCCTCCTGCAACGCCTTCAGCACCACGGGATCGTCGTCCACCAGCAGCAGGCGCATGGGCCCCGCCGGCGCCAGCTCGCCGGCTGCGGCCGTCGCGCTGCGCATCGCCGCCGGGAAGATCAGCGAGAAGGTCGTCCCCTCGCCGGGGCTCGACGTCAGGTCCACCTCGGCCCCGTGCCGCTGGGCGACGCCGTACACCATGGCCAGGCCCAGGCCCGTGCCGCGCTCGCCCTTGGTGGTGAAGAACGGCTCCATGCAGCGCTGGCGGGCCTCCTCGTCCATGCCGACGCCGGTGTCCGACACGTCGATCCGCACCCATCCCGGCTGCTCGGTGCGGGCTGTGCGTACGGTGAGCTGGCCGCCGTCGGGCATGGCGTCGATGGCGTTGAACACCAGGTTCGTCAGCGCCTCGCGGATTTCGCTCTCCATGCCGATGACCTGCGGCAGGTTCTCGGCCAGCTCCATCTGCGTGCGCACCACCGCCCCGCGCTCCATCGCCATGTCGGCCCATCGCGCCCGCGTCAGGTCGATCACATGCATCGCCAGGTCGTTGAGCTGCACCGGCGCGCCCGCGAGCTGCGGCTCCCGCTTGCGGTAGAATTCCCGCATCCGCCCGATGGTGTGGCTGACGTCCTCGACCGCCCGGCGGATCACCTCGAGCTGCTTGCGCCCCTGGCCGCTCAGGCCCTTCTCCGTCTCGAGCATGGCCTCGGTGTAGAGTGCGACGGGCGAAAGGGCGTTGTTGATGTCGTGGGCGATGCCGCTCGCCATCTGCCCCAGGGCGCGCAGGCGTTCCTGCTCCATCACCGTCTGCTGCGAGGCGCGGAGGTTGTCGTAGGCCGCCTGCAGCTCGTTGTGGAGCTGGACCTGATGGGCCGCCAACGCGACGTGTTCGCTGAGCTGGCGCAGGAACTCGCAGTCGGCGCTGCTGAACGCGCCCGCATCCCGCCGCGCGGCGACGAAGCAGCCGAACGTCCGGCTCTCCACCTGCAGCGGCGCGGCCACGAACGACTGCAGTCCCGCCTGCGCCAGCCGGGCTTGCAGCGGCACGTCGAAGCCCGAGATGTCGGGCTCGTACAGCAGCTTGCCGGCGAGGCACGGGCCGAGCCCGCTGTCCTCGGTCGAGAAGGCCGTCGGCTCGGGCAACGCCAGCGAGAGGCCCAGTTCGCCGGAGCCGGCGCCCACGGCGACCATCCGGATCGTCCCGGCCTTGTCGTCCAGTTCGCAAAGGGCGGCGAAATCGACAGGCAGTTGCTGTTCGACGCTGCGCACGGCGACCTGGTAGATGCTGGCCAGGTCCTGCCGGTCGCCGATCGCCCGCGTGATCTGGTGCAGCAGGCTCAGGCGCTCGAGCTGCGCCAGCACCTTGGCTTCGGCCTGGTTCCGCGCCTCAGCCTCGCGCTCCAGCGTCTCGCGGGCGGCCGTCAGCTCGGCGATCCGCGCCGCCACCTCCCCCGTCAGCGCGGCCTCGGCCAGGCCCCGCTCGCGCATGTCGTCGGCGGTGGTCTTGATCACCCACAGCATCACCACGAGATAGGCGGCGATCTTGCCCAGATGGGCGATCATGGCCGCGCTGTCTCCCGGCGAGCGCGAGTACAGCATCGCCATGTTGCCGAGCGCGAGCGTCACCGCGGCCCAGCGCAGGGGGCCGACGATCCTTTGCCGGTCCTTCAGCCGACCGGCCCACAGTGCGACGGCGATCCACAGCAGCGGCGCGACCACCAGCGTCGGTCGCGTGATCCCCAGCAGTCCCGGCGCGGAGTAGGGCGGCCATTGCTGGTAGAACAGGAACAGGGCCCCGCCGACGACGGCGGCCGCCAGCATGAACGACCAGAGCCGTCCTTCGCCGCGCTCCAGCCGCCATAACGCGCCCAGCGTCGCCAGCGGCAGGATGTAGGCCGAGGGCGACCAGGTCGCTGGCCGCAGCCGGTCGCGGGCCGCCACCATCCAGGAGAGGCCGCCGTTCCAGTCCACCCCGACGAGCGCGTGGCAGAATTCGAGGGCGAATGTCAGCCCGAAGGCCACCGAGAGCCAGGCCAGGAATGGGCTCGCCGTGTGCCGCGACATGTCCCACAGCAGCAGGGACAGGATGCCCGCCAGCACCGCGACGCCGGTGTCCAGCATGCCGTGCAAATCTGCATACTGGTTGGGCCGCACGGTCAGCAGGACGACCGCCGCAAGGTAACAGGCCAGGACGGCGGTCGCCGCTCTCGGCAAGTTCCTCGCGCCCTCTAGCACCATGCCCCCCTTTGTCTAATTCAACCTATGGAGGTTGTATTTATGGGACACAATCGGACAGTGCGTCGATTCTCTATCGCAGCCTCCACGGGGCGCAAGCGCGCTTAGGTTGAGAACCTTCGCCGCAACGCATCGTTCCCTTAAGTCGGCCGGAACCGCAACGGCATGGCCTTCGGTCCCGAAATGAAGTTCGAGGCCAGCCATTCCACGGGCGCGGCCAGTTCGAAGTCCTTCATTCGCGTCAGCACCTCGCGCAGCATGGCGTCGATCTCGATCCGGGCGATGTGTTGGCCCAGGCAGCCGTGCGGCCCCGTGCCGAAGGCGATGTGCGGGTTTTCCGCCCGGCTGAGGTCCAGCACGTCGGGCCGGTCGAACGCGTCCGGGTCGCGGTTGGCCGCGCCGAAGTACATGACCACCTTGTCGCCTTCCCGGATCTTCTCGCCGGCCAGCTCGGCGTCGCGCTTCGCCGTACGGCGCATGTAGATCACCGGGCTGGTCCAGCGCAGCAGCTCCTCGCGCGCCGTCCCCAGCCGGCCCTCCAGGTCGGCCATCAGCCAGGCGTACTGCTCGGGGTGCTCCATCAGCGCCAGCAGCCCGCCCGACAGCAGGTTCCGCGTCGTGTCCCCGCCGGCGTCCACCAGCAGGAGGAAGAACAGCAGGAACTCCATGTCCTCCAGCTTGCGGCCGTCCACCTCGCAGGCCAGCAGCTTGGAGGCCAGGTCCTCGCCCGGCCGCGCCCGCTTCTCGGCCATCACCTTCGAGCCGTACTCGAACATCTTCATCACCGCCTGGCCGCCGGCGCCGGGCGGCAGCGCCTCGGGCGCGGTGTGGATGATCTCCGTCAGCTTGTAGAGCTCGCGCCCGTCCTCCAGCGGCAGGCCCATCAGCTCGGCGATCACGAAGCTCGGCATCTCGCCGGCCACCTCGGCCACGAAGTCGCACTCGCCCTTCCCGATGACGGCGTCGACGATCTGCTTGGCGAGTTCCTGGATCCGCGCCTGCCGCAGCCGCGCCTGCGGCTCGGTGAACTCCGAGCGGATGAGCTTGCGGAACGCCGTGTGCTCCGGCGGGTCCATCATCAGCATCATCTTGTAAGGGCCGAACCCGCCCGCCTCGGCCAGCGGGTCGGTGATCATGATGGTGGGCTCGGACGAATAGGTCTGGAAATCGCGGTCGACGGCCCAGACGTCGGCGTGGCGCGTCACCGCCCAGAAGCCGCTGCCGCCCGGCTCGTCGTGCCAGCGTACGGGCGCGTTCCGCCGCAGCCATTCGTACTGCCGGTGCGGCTGGCCGCCGTCGAAGCTCGACGGCGAGAGCAAGTCGATCTTCATGGCCCGTCCTCCCATTTTCGTTTTCAGGGAGCAGACGCGGTTTCCCGAAGGTCTGGCAAGGGGGCAGGCGCGCGGGCCCGCCCCCGGCCGGATCAGAACACCTCGATCCAGCTATCCGAGCCGGAATAGGAGCTCGCCTTGCCGTAGCAGAGCAGGCCCGGGCGCTCGGCGCTCTGCTGGCCCTTCTTCAGCTCCCACTTGAGCTGCTTGCACGGCCAGCCGTTCACCGCTTCCTCGCTCACCACGGTGATCGAGCCCAGCGACTGCGCCCCCTTCCAGGTCAGGCGCTGGCCCAGGGCCAGGCCGCCCAGCTTCTTCTCGAAGGCGTTGTACGAACCGTCCAGGCTGACGAGCTGCCGGGCCCAGGCGTCGTAGCTGTAGCCGCCCTCGCAGTCGCTGCAGCGCACCTTGCCGAACTCGACGAAGGCCTTCTTCTGGGCGTCCAGCTCGGGCGAGAAGCGCAGGTCCGACGGATATTTCACCGAGCGCGCGCCGGCGTTCATCGGCCAGGGCGCCGGGCCGGTGGTCGCGGGCGTGGCCTCTGCGGCAGGGGCCGACACGTCGCCGCCCGAGCCGCCGCCGTCGTCCGCGGCGCCCGGCGCGACCGTCTGCGCCTGGGACGGCTGGGCGCTGTTCTGGATTGCCGCCGCCGCCGCCTGCCGGGCCAGGTTCTTGAGGAAGCCGCTTTGGGCGGCGGCCGTATGGGGCAGGGCCAGGGCGAGGCCGGCGCACAGGGCGGCGGCGGGGACAGACTTCGACATGCGCACTCCAATCGGGCCGGCGAATCCGGCCGTCCCAAACATTCGCGTTGCGGGGCGCGCGCAGATGCAGGGGCGGCGGGGCCGCCTCCAGGGCTTTGCGGCGAACGGGCCGTCCGCGTCGACGAACGCGGCCGTGCGGGCCGGCCGTCAGCTCTGAGCCGGGGACCCTGCGACCGCGTCCAGGCGCAGTCGGATATGCGACAGCACGCGGGCGGCGATGACCAGGTCCGCCGGATGCAGGCCGCCCAGCACCTCGCGTCCCAGCTCGATCGCCAGCTTGTCCAGGGCCGCGGTCATCGACCGGCCGTGGTCCGTCAGGTGAAGGATGTTCTTTCGCCGGTCCGTGGGGCAGGCGCGGCGCTCCACGCACCCTGCGGCCTCCAGCCCGTCGACCGTCCGCACCAGCGCGGCCGGTTCGATCCCGGCGAGCTCGGCGACGTCGCTCTGGCTCAGCCCGTCCGGGCTGCGCGCCAGCCACACGAGCGCGGCGAACTTGGCCTCGGTCATGCCGTGGCCCTTCAGTCGCTCGTCCATCCGTGCGCGCCACCGCCGGCCTGCGACCATCACGTCGCGCACGAACCCCCGGCCCGCGTCGATCCCGCTCTCTGACAACCCGTACCTCCGCCTCAGCGGACGGAGCCTAACGGACAGAAAATCGAAATACCGTTGATATGGCTCAAGTGCGTCAACGTGTCCGGCAAAACGATGCTCATGATGATGATCGACATCTATTCCATATCGGGAAACATCGTTTGACGGGACATTAGTCGATTGTATTCATTGCCCATTCTGGGGAAGTTAGCCATGCCTGTTAGCCACCGGTTATCGCGTCGCGGCTGAAAGACGGCGTGTATCCGAGAGGCCGTCGAACCGATGGTCCATCGGCTCCCCGCGGCCCCCGGGCGGCGTAATTCATCACAGCGGAGGTTCGCGCGCTCGCCCGTCCGACCGCGCTCGACGCCGCCGCCTGAGACCGCCCTCCGCATGAGCCTGTCGCCGGAAACCCTCGCCAACCTCGCCACGCGCATCGACCTGCGCAAGGCGGCGGTGCTGCTCGTGGAGGCGAGCTCGCAGGGGATGGACGTCCTGGCCCAGGTCTTTTCGGGTTTCGGCGCCAAGGCCCTGCTGCGCGCATCCAGTTTCGAGGAAGCGAAGGAGATCGCCCATCGCGAGGTGCTCGACCTCGTGGTGTGCGAGGCCGCGCTCAAGCCTGGCGAGGCCGACGGCTACGAGTTCGCCCACTGGCTGCGCCGCTCTGGCCTGGAGCCGAACGCCTTCGCCCCCATGATCGTCCTGTCGTCGCACACCAGCCGCCGCAACGTGGTGCGCGCCCGCGACTGCGGCGCCCATTTCGTGGTGAGCAAGCCGCTGGTGCCGGCGATTCTGCTGGAGCGCATCCTGTGGATCGCCCGGACCAACCGCATCTTCGTCAACTGCGACAGCTATATCGGCCCCGACCGCCGCTTCCAGATGCTCGGCCCGCCCGCCGACATGGAGGGGCGTCGCTCCACCGACCTCGTCGGCGAGCTGGGCGCCGCTCGCGATCCCAACATGGCCCAAGACGAGATCGACAACCTCATGCGGCCGCAGCGGGTGGCGCTGTGAGCGCCGCGTCCCACAGGCTACCCAATTTGGGGGCAGTTTCCTGTTTTTTACCGAAAATTTCGATCTCCGGCCCATGAAAATGGGAACTTTCCCAGAGTTGGGAATTCCATCGGAGAGCCAGAGCTTCCGCCGCGATGAGCCTTGCCGACGCGACCCTTTCGAACCTCGGCTCGCGCATCGACCTGCGCAAGGCGGCGGTGCTGCTGGTCGAGCCCAACAACCAGGCGATGGACGTGCTCGCGTCGATCTTCCTGGGCTTCGGCGCGACCCATTGCCTCAAGGCCAGCTCGCTCGAGGAGGCCCAGCAGGTGGTCCACTCCACCCCGCTCGACCTGATCGCCTGCGAGGCGACGCTCCAGCCCGACGGCCCCGATGGCTACGAGTTCGTGAGCTGGCTACGCCGTTCGGGGCTCGATCCCAACGCCTTCGCGCCGGTCCTGCTGCTGTCGTCGCACACCAGCAGCCGCAACGTCTCGCGGGCCCGCGACTGCGGAGCGCACTTCATGGTCAGTAAGCCCCTGGCCCCGGCGGTGTTGCTCCAGCGGATCATCTGGATCGCGCAGAACAATCGCACTTTCGTAAGCTGCGACTCCTATGTCGGTCCCGACCGGCGGTTCCAGAACCTCGGCCCGCCCGACGGTGTGGGACGCCGCCACAACGACCTCTCGGCGGAGCTCGGGGAGGCCACCGACCGCAACATGGATCAGTCCGAGATCGACAGCTTGCTCACGCCCCAGAAAGTCGCCCGATGAGTTCGGTCAGCTACATCCGCCGCCCCAACCGCCTGGGCAAGCTCATCTCCGCGCCGGGCGGGCGCAAGCTCAGCGAGGCCGTGGCCAAGGCCGAGGCCAACCTCGAGGTCCTGCGCCCGGGGATGATGAACGAGGTCGACGGTGCGCTGGAGCGCCTGCGCGACGCCGCCGCCCGCAGCGACATGGCGGCGCGTTCGGACGTCTACAACTGCGCCACCGCCATCGTCAGCTTCGCGGGCCTTTGCGGCATGAAGCGGCTGGGCGAGGTGGCCTACAACCTCTGCGAACTGTCCGACCGCTACATCGAGGCGGGCGTCTGGAACGCCGCCGCCATCGGCGCGCACATCCAGACCATGGGCGTCCTGCGCATGGCCAATCTGCCCGAGGACTCGCCCGAAGCCGAGGCCGTGATGGAGGGTCTGAAGACCCTCGTCCGCCGCGCGGAGGAAAAGGCCGCCGCCGAAGCCGCCACCGCCAAGGGCGAATAGGCGCCCGCCCTTCTCCCCTGGGAAGAAGGTGGATCGCACGCCGCCGTCCGCCTCACAGCGGGCCGCAGGCGCCGTCCATTTGGCGCTGACGCGCCGGTGCGGCCGAAGCGTTCGCCCCCTATCCGACCTGTTTCGCCGGCCCCCTCTCCGCGACCGGAGAAGGGACCGCCGACGAGGCCCTACAGCCCCTTGTTCGGATTGATCAGGTACTTCTCGCCGGTCGTCTTCCTGTTGTAGGCGGCGATCACGTCGGGCCGCAGCGTCTCGGCCAGCGAGATTTCGGCCGTGTAGTGGCTGGCGAACGTCGTCTTCAGCTCGTCCACCACCCGCTGGCGCAGGCGCTGGGTCCCTTCGGCGCCCAGCTTCATCAGGAACGGCGTCAAGAGCCAGCCGCCCACCGACCACGACAGGCCGAAGTTGCGCGCCAGTTCCGACGGCTTCGGGTCGAGCGAGCCGTAGATATAGACCTGCTTGAACACGCTGGAGCCGTAACGGCTGTAGGCGCCGCCGCGCGAGTTGGCCGCCGCCTCCATGGCCGAGAGGATCTGGCTGGCCAGCTTGCCGCCGCCGATGGCGTCGAAGGCGATGGTGGCGTTGGTGGCGATCAGGGCCTGGGTCAGTTCCTCCTGGAAGTTTGGCGAGCTGGAATCGACCACGTACTTCGCCCCGATGTCCGTCAGGATCTTCGCCTGTGCGGGGCGGCGCACGATGTTCACCAGGTCGATGCCGTCCTTCAGGCAGATCTTGTTCAGCATCTGGCCCAGGTTCGACGCCGCCGCCGTGTGCACCAGCGCCGTGTGGCCCTCGGCGCGCATGGTCTCGGTCATGCCCAGCGCGGTCAGCGGGTTGACGAAGCAGGACGCCCCGTCCGCCGCGCTCGCCCCGGCGGGCAGGGGCAGGACGTCGCCGGCCTTCACGGTCCGGTACTGGGCGTACATGGCCCCGCCCAGCAGCGCGACGGTCTTGCCCACCAGGGCCTGCGCCGCCGGGTCGGAACCGGCCGCGATCACCACGCCCGCGCCTTCGTTGCCGACGGGCATGGACTCATCCAGCCGCGCCTTCAGGGCCTTCAGGAACTGATCCGGCACCTTGGCCGTGGTCTTGCCGCCCTCGCTCTTCAGCGTGGACAGGTCGGCCGGGCCCAGCAGCAGGCCAAGGTCCGACGGGTTCAGCGGCGAGGCCTCCACCCGTACCAGCACCTCGTCGCCGGCCGGCGGCGCGATCGCCACCTCCGCCAAGCTGAGCTCCAGCTCGCCGCTGCTCTTGATGATCGACCGCAGTTGCAGCCCGCTCGCCGGAATATCGGCCACCTTCGCCTCCCTTGGCTTTACATTGGCAGGGGAAGCACATGGCGGCTCGGCCGCGCGAAGCCAAGAGCCTGAAAGCAAGAAGGCGGCCCTTTCGGCCAACCCCTAAAGCAAGAAAGGCGACCCTTTCGGGTCGCCTCTGCCGCTTCTTGTGATCCGCACGGGACCCGAAGATCCCGGAAGCGCTGCGGGGGCCCCACGCCCCAGCGGCCGCGGACGGCCGCCGTTGCCAACGTCTTCCTCCAGCCTGACGCGCACGGCAAGCCCCGCGGCTGTCCGCGCGGCATTTCGCCCGACCATGTTGCGGCCACGACACGCCCCGAAATGGCCCCAATCCGGACCTTCGGCGGACACAGGCGGTGCGTTTACTCATTACGTCGGCTGATCCGCATCCGGTCCGGATCCTGAACAGCCCCCCCAGCCCCCCTGACCGGGCGCCCGATCAGCCGACGACCCTCCCCACATCCGCGCCACGCCCCCCGGGGCTCAGCGCACCGCGACGATCTCGACCTCGGCGCCCGCCACCGTCGCGACCTCGCCGACGCTCTTGCCCAGCAGCGCGCGGGCCAGCGGCGCGACGTAGCTGATGCTGCCCTTGGCCGGGTCCGCTTCGTCCTCGCCGACGATCCGGAAGGTCTGTTGGCGGCCGTCGTCGCGCTCGATCTGCACCGTCCGCCCGAACTGCACCGTTTGGAGATCGCCCTCGGGCGCCATGAGCTGCGCGCTCGCGCGCCGCGCCGACCAGTAACGCAGATCCCGCGTCGCCCGCGCCATCGCCGTGCGGTCGGCCGCCACCCCGCCCTCGGCCTGGGCCGCGGAATAGGCCGCCCGCGCCGCCGCCAGCTCGGCCTCGATCGCCGCGAGCCCGCTGGCCGTCACCAGGTTGGGATGAGGCGAGATCGGCCGGTCCGGCAGGTCGGCCGCCTGGGCCTCGTAGTCTTCTTCCCGGGTGAATGCGACAGCCATGGCGGCACCCTAGCCTTCAAGATCTTGCACAGCAAAAGACCCCCGGCGTCGCCGCCGGGGGCCCTATGCGTCGTCGCAGGTCCAGGCCTAGGCGACGCTGAGCGTCGCGCGCCGGCGGCGCATGAGCGCGCCCGTGCCGCCGAAGCCCATGATCATCAGCGCCCACGCGGCCGGTTCCGGCACCGGGGCGGCGGCGTCGAAGGTCGCCGTGCCGCTGAACACGGCCTGCGGACCGCCCGTGCCGGTGATGGTCAGGAGCTGCGGGCCGCCGGCCACCACGGGCAGGGGGCCGCCCGAGGCCATCACGATGTTGCCGCCGTCGCCGCTCGGGGTGTTGGTCACGCTCAGCGCCACGCCGTTCCAGGTGAAGCTGCTCACGACCAGCGCGCTGTTGGTCAGGAAGCCGATGGAGCTCAGTGTGAAGCCCACCACACCGTCCGGCAGGTTGAACGCGAAGTTGTCGGTGAAGAAGGTGCTGCCCGGATCGTAGCTGTGCGTGCTGGCGGTCTCGCCCGGAATGGTCTCGGCGCCGTCGACACCCAGGCCGTTATCGCCGAACGCCACCGAGATACCGCCGGTCGGCGTGCTGGTCCACGGCTCGACATAAGTCGCCGCCGACGCGGCAGACGCGGATACGGCCAAGCTTACGGCAAGCGCGGACGCGGCGAAGAACTTAACATTTGCTGTCATGTACAGCCCCTTTACAGTCACAAGAGCGCGTCAAAGTTCAGTCTAGACGCGCGGCCCGGATCGGAAACTTGGTTTAGGCCTGACGGTTCCGTCGCCCGTCAAAAATTGTGGCGAGGATGTGTCCGGGCATGGAAACGGCCCCCGGACCGGGTCCGGGGGCCGTTTGTCCCTTTGCGGTGTGGGGACCGCGAAGGGGTTACTTCGACGGGCTGGTGTCCGGCGTGTTGGCCGTGGTCGCGCCGCCGTCGGCGTTGCCGGCCTGCTGCTCCACGGCGTCGGCCTGGGCGTTCAGCGACTTCTCCTGGGCTTCGTTCGGCGTCGCGGCGGCTTGGGCTTCCAGCGAGTCGGCCTTGGCCTCGGCGGCCTTGTCCTGGGGGCTGTTGCAGGCGGCGAGGCTCATGGCGGCGCAGCCGGCGAGGGCGAGGGTCATCAGGCGCATCGGTGTTCTCTCCATCCGTTGAACGCGGGCAAGCTTGAGCGCGCGAAGGCGATGTCGGTTCCGTGACCGGCCGACGAAAACGTCGTACGACCGCCCGGCTCGCCAACCTGGGAAGCCCATGCGCCGTCTCGCCATCGCCTTTTCCGCCCTGACGCTCACGGCCTGCGCCACGGCCGCGCCGCCGCCCGCCGCGCCGGTGCGCTACACGGGCACGCCGCAGGAACAGTGGGAGCAGGGCCAGAAGGCGTACGAGGCCTGGTCCAAGGCGCGGCCGGGCTGGATCGTCACCGCCTCGGGGCTCCAGGCCCACCGCGTCAAGGCGGAGAAGGCCTCGGCCCCGCGCCCGGTCCCGACCGACACTGTGACCATCCACTACGTCGGCCGGTTCATCGACGGCCGCGTCTTCGACAGCTCGCGCGAGCGCGGCAAGCCGGCCACCTTTCCCCTGCCGCGCCTGATCAAGGGTTGGCAGGAGGGCGTGCCGATGATGCGTGTCGGCGAGACCTGGGAGTTCGTGATCCCCGCCGACATCGCCTACGGATCCCGCTACCGCGACCCCATCCCCTCCAACAGCACCCTGCTGTTCGAAATCGAACTGATCGGCATCGGCGAGGAATAGGGCAGGGCGGCGCGTTCAGGCGAGCATCGCCACGATCCCGCCCAGCACCGCGACCACGCCGACGGCCAGCCAGCCGATCGTGCCCTTGACGACGCTCTTCCAGTTCAGGGCCACCCAGTCGGGTTGCTCGCGCACCTTCCGCCGGACGCCGTCGAGCGTCCCGCCGATCGCCAGCACCCCGAAGAGGATGGCTCCGATCGCGAGGGGGCGGACCTGCATGGCGCCCTGATCCGTCGCTTCAGAACGCCGCCGTCATCGGGTCCGGCCCGATCCGGCCGCCGGCGTCGTCCAGGCCGGCCAGCTTGGCCAGGTCCTCGGCGTCCAGCCGGAAGTCGAACACCTCCACGTTCCCGCGGATCCGCGACGGCGTCACCGACTTCGGGATCACGATCAGGCCGTTGTCCAGGTGCCAGCGGATGATCACCTGCGCCGCCGTCTTGCCGTGCTTGGCCGCGATGGCCGTGACCACCGGATCGGCCAGCAACTGGCCCTGGCCCAGGGGGCTCCACGACTCCGTCGCGATCCCCAGCCGCTGGTGGACCTCGCGCAACGTCCGCTGCTGGAACCGCGGGTGCAGCTCCACCTGGTTCACCGCCGGCGTCACGCCCGTCTCGCCGATGATCCGCTCCAGGTGCTCCGGCTGGAAGTTCGACACACCGATCGACTTCGCCCGCCCCTCGGTCTTCAGCCGCACCAGCGCCTTCCAGCTCTCCACGTAGAGGTTCCGGTGCGGCGACGGCCAATGGATCAGGTAGAGGTCGATGGCCGGCAGGCCCAGCCGCTCCAGGCTCTTGTCGAACGCCTGCAGGGCGGCGTCGTAGCCCTGGTTGTCGTTCCACAGCTTGGTGGTGACGAAGACGTCGTCCGCCCCCGCCGCCCGGAGGCCTTCGCCCACGCCGCGCTCGTTCCGATAGGCCGCGGCGGTGTCCACCGCGCGGTAGCCGGCCGCGATGGCGGTCTTCACCACCTCGGCCGCCCCCTCCGGCGGCGTCTGCCAGACCCCCAGCCCCAGTTGCGGCATCTGTGCGCCGTCGTTCAGCGTCACGGTCGGCTGGTCGGTCATGCGGGGTCCTGTCGGTTATGGGCGCGCGCGCGTCGGGGCCGCCCCGGCGTCGCGCGATCCGCCTGGCAGATTTGGCCCCCGGACGGCGCGGCGCAACCCGGCCGCCAGGGATTTCGGCGGTCAGGCCTGGCCCGCCGCCGTCACCGCGAAGCCCTCGTAGCCCCTGGCCGCCACGTCGTCGCACTTGGCCACATAGGCCGGAAAGCCGCCGATGTAGGGCATGAACACGCGTGGCTTTCCCGGCACGTTCGCGCCGAGGTACCAGGAGTTGGCCTGCGGATAGACCGTGGCCTCGGCCGCCTCGTTGACGTGCGCGACCCAGGCCTCCTGCGCGGCCTCGGTCGCCTCGATCGCGCCGGCCTGGCGCTGGCCCATCCAGGCGATGCAGTCGCTGATCCACTCCACGTGCTGCTCGATCGACACCGCCATGTTCGACAGCACCGACGGGCTGCCGGGGCCGGTGACGATGAACAGGTTCGGGAACCCCGCCACCATCAGCCCGAGGTAGCTCTTCGGACCCCCGTCGGCGTGATCGCCTCGATGGGCGTCTCGGTCAGGTCCGCCAGGCTCACGTTCGGCCGGTTGAAGGTGGCGTAATAGCCGGTGTCCACGCAGATGCGCTTCGAGCCGATGGGATAGGTCTTGGGGATCAGCTTCTCGGCCGTGGCCGGGTCCTTCACGATCCCGCGGATCTTGTCCGCGACGAATTGCACGGCCGTGTCGTTGGCCGCCTTCGAGAAGATCAGGTCGCCGTAGGCGCCCAGCAGGCTGAAGCCGCCGCGCGCCCAGCGTTCCTCGAACGCGGCGGTCCGCACGTCGGGCGCGGTCTCCAGCGCCAGGTCCTCGCGCTGTTCCACCGCGCGGATGGCGAAGCCGGCCTCCCGCGCCTCGCGCCGGTACTGCGCCCGGTTGGCGGCCCAGTCGGCGGCCACTGCAGGATCGGACGGGCCGTTGTGCGCCGGTACGCTGAAGTTCGGCGTCCGCTGATAGACGGTCACCTGCGCCGCCTGCGCCGCGATCTGCGGGATCGCCTGGATCGCCGACGAGCCGGTGCCGATGACCGCCACCCGCTGCCCCGTGAAGTCCACGCCGCCCTCAGGCCAGCGGTGGGTGTGGTAGCTGGCGCCCTCGAAGCTGTCCGCGCCCGGCATGTCGGGTTCCTTGGCGACCGACAGGCAGCCGGTGGCCATCACCACGTGCCGGGCCGAGATCGTCTCGCCGCCGTCGGTGGTCACGGTCCAGCGCCGCGCCGCCTCGTCGTAGTGCGCCGCCGTCACCCGCGTCGAAAGCTGGATGCCGTCGCGCAGGCCGAAACGGTCGGCCACGTGGTTCAGGTAGCGCAGCAGTTCGGGCTGGGCCGCATACCGCTCGCTCCACGTCCATTCGGCGTCCAGCTCGGGGGAGAACGAGTAGCAGTACTCCTGGCTCTCGATGTCCACCCGCGCGCCGGGGTAGCGGTTCCAGTACCAGGTGCCGCCCACCGACGGGCCGGCCTCGTACACCCGCGCCGACAGCCCCAGGCTGCGCAGCCGGTGCAGCATGTAGAGCCCCGAAAATCCGGCGCCCACGACCACCACGTCGAACGACGCGCCACGCTCCGCCATCGCCATCCTCCCAACGTCGTCTTCTTTTGCGAACGACGATAGCCGACTTCCGGCCGGCCTGGCGCGGAGAATGACGCGGGCCATGCGAAAAGGGCGCAGACCCTGCGGCCTGCGCCCTTCCTGTGCGGGTGGCTGGCCGCCGGCTAGTTGGTCGGCGGCGTGGTGGTGGTCGGCGCCTCGGTCGGGGGCGGCGCGGTGGGCGGCGTCGACGGGATCGCGGCCGGGGCCTCGGTCGTGGTCGCCGGCGGCAGGGTGATGACCGCCGGGTTCGCCTCGGTCGGCGCGGCGCCGGGCGTCACGGCCGAATAGGGCTGCGGGCCGTCGGGCAGCGCCGCCGTGGTGCT
>NZ_JANINU010000358.1 GCF_024508875.1 Phenylobacterium sp. | reverse complement strand
CCTCGCCGACACCTGCGACGACCCCGACGATCCCAAGTGGCGAAGCTCGGGCTAGGCACCCCCTCTCGCTCCGCGAGCTCCCCCAACGGGGGAGCATTTAGACAAGTCAGCTCCACATAGTTCCTCCCCCTCTGGGGGAGGTCCCGAAGGGGGAGGGGGTCACATCCCCAACCTCCGAACCGTCCCACCCCGACGGCGCCGACGCGCGCCCGTTCTTCCGGGTGGCGCGAGCCGTCCCCTACCCCACCAGGTCCCGGAACTCCGGGCTGCGGCGCAGCCAGGCGGCCGCGTAGCCGCAGATCGGAGTGATCTTCAGGTTCTTGTCCCGGGCGTCGGCGGCCAGCGCAGCCATCAGCCGGCCCGAGGCGCCTGTCCCGCGGAGCGCCGGCGGGCTGAACACATAGTCGACGTACAGCCGCGCCCCGTCGCGCCGGTAGTCGGCGTAGGAGGTCAGGCCGTCCTCGTCCATCTCGTAGCGTTCGCCGGTATCTCTGAGCTCGGGCATTGAACCGCCTTCCACACCGCGTAGGTTCGTCTTCCCGGGGAACGTATTCGGAGAGAACAAGATGCGCATCTACCTCGTGCTGGGCGCCGGCGCCCTGGCCCTGGCCGCCTGCTCCAAGAAGGACGACAAGGCCCCGGCCGCCGAAGCCTCGGCCTCAGCGTCGGCCAGCGCCTCGGGCGCGAACGCCAGCGCCACGGCCGGCCCGGTCGCCATGCCCAAGCGCAAGCCGGGCCTGTGGAGCCACACCATGGTGGCCGACGGCTCGACCCAGACCATGAAGATCTGCATCGACGCCGACACCGACGCCAAGATGAGCGTCTGGGGCCAGGCCATGAGCAAGGAGATGTGCTCGAAGAACGTCATGACCGCCACGCCCGGCGGCTACGCCTTCGAGAGCGAGTGCGACCTGGGCAACATGGGCCACACGGTCGGCAAGGGCACGGTCAGCGGCGACTTCAACTCGGCCTACACCGTCAAGACCACGTCCACCGTCACTGGCTCCTCGATCCCGCAGGCCAACCGCACCAGCGAGATGACGCTGGAGGCCAAATGGGAGGGCGAGTGCCCGGCCGGCATGAAGGGCGGCGACATCCAGCTCGCCAACGGCATGAAGCTCAACATGGAGGCCATGGCCGCGAAAAAGTGAGGCGGGCCTGTCGGGACGGCCGGAGGCGGGCCGTCCTTACGGCAACAGAGGAGACCTGAGATGGCCGAGAAGATCGAGATCGCCCCGAACCACGACAACGAGCTGGTCCTGGCCCGCCTGATGGATGCGACGCCGGAGCAGCTCTACAAGGTGTGGACAACGCCCGAGCTCTATCCGCAGTGGTTCTGCCCCAAGCCCTGGCGCGCAGAGGTGGCGAAGATGGAGCTGCGTCCGGGCGGCGCTGCGAACACCACCATGTACGGCCCCGACGGCGAGGTCTTCCCGAACAACGGCGTCTACCTGGAGGTCGTGCCGAACGAGAAGATCGTCTTCACCGACGCCTTCACCGAGGGCTGGGTCCCGGCGGCGGACGGCGGCATGATGACCTGTGTCCTGACGTTCGAGCGCCGGCCGGACGGCAAGACCCTCTACCTCGCCCGCTGCGGCCACCCGACGCCCGAGAAGAAGGCCCAGCACGAACAGATGGGCTTCCACGAAGGCTGGGGTGTGGTGGCCGACCAGTGCGAGGCGCTGGCGAAGACCTTGTAGGTCGGAGAGGAAACCCCCTCCCCCTTCGGGACCTCCCCCAAAGGGGGAGGATCTTGAGGTGCTCCCCCTCTGGGGGAGCTCGCGAAGCGAGAGGGGGCTAGGCCAGCTCCACCGCCATCGCCGTGGCCTCGCCGCCGCCGATGCAGAGGCTGGCCACGCCCTTCTTCCCGCCGCGCGCTTCCAGCGCGGCGAGCAGGGTGGCAAGGATCCGCGCCCCCGAGGCGCCGATCGGGTGGCCCAGGGCGCAGGCGCCGCCGTTGACGTTGAGCTTGGCGCGGTCGATCCCCAGGTCGCGCTCGGCGATCATGGCGACCACGGCGAAGGCCTCGTTGATCTCGAAGAGGTCGACGTCGTCCACGCTCCAGCCGGCGCGCTTCAGCGCCTTCTGGACCGCTGGGACCGGGGCGGTGGTGAAGAGGCCGGGCTCGTGGGCGTGGGCGGCGTGGCCAGCCACGCGCGCCACGATCTTCATGCCCAGCTTCCGCGCGACGCTCTCGCGGGTCATCACCAGGGCCGCGGCGCCGTCGCTGATCGAGCTGGCGTTGGCGGCGGTGATCGTCCCGTCCTTGGCGAAGGCGGGCTTCAGGGTCGGGATCTTGGCCGGATCGGCCTTCAGCGGCTGCTCGTCCTTGTCGACCACGGTCGAGCCCTTGCGGTCGGTCACGGTGACCGGGACGATCTCGCGGGCGAAGGCGC
Organism: Phenylobacterium sp.; assembly: GCF_024508875.1. Taxonomy (GTDB): domain Bacteria; phylum Pseudomonadota; class Alphaproteobacteria; order Caulobacterales; family Caulobacteraceae; genus Phenylobacterium. The sequence goes on along the minus strand of NZ_JANINU010000358.1, from coordinate 12,700 downwards.
CGCTCTCGGTGGCGGCCCGGGCCTTGGTCAGGCTGCCGATGGCGTACTCGTCCTGCGCCTCGCGGGTGAATTGGTAGGCCTTGGCGGTCTCTTCCGCGAAGCTGCCCATCAGCCGCCCCGGCTCGTAGGCGTCCTCCAGCCCGTCCAGGTACATGTGGTCGAACATGGTGTCGTGGCCGATCCGCGCGCCGCCGCGGTGCTTGGTCATCAGGTAGGGCGCGCCGGTCATGCTCTCCATGCCGCCCGCGACGATCACGTCCACCGAGCCGGCGGCTAGCGCGTCATGCGCCAGGATGGCCGCCTGCATGCCCGAGCCGCACATCTTGTTGACCGTCGTGGCCTCCACCGAGTTGGGCAGCCCCGCCCCCAGCGCCGCCTGCCGCGCGGGCGCCTGGCCGAGGCCCGCCGGCAGCACGCAGCCCATCAGGATCTGCTCGACGGCGTCCGGCGCGACACCGGCGCGCTCGACAGCGGCCTTGACCGCGGCCGCGCCCAGCTCGGTGGCCTTCACGCCGGACAGGACGCCCTGGAAGCCGCCCATGGGCGTGCGGGCGTAGGATGCGATGACGACGGGGTCGGAGGCGGTGTTGCTCATGCCCGCGATATAGGCCCGGCCCGCCGCGCCGTCACCCGCCCGCATGCGACCGCTTCTGACGCAGGCGCATCCTAACGTCGCCGCCCCATGAAGAAGGCGACGCTATTGATTCCGAACCGTCCCCGCGATGAACCCGCCGCCCAGCACGCGCGTCTCGTCCTCGGGCGCGTAGAGCACGCAGGCCTGACCCGGCGCGACGCCTTCCTCGGGCGCGGCGAAGACGATCCCCGGCGCGCCCTCGACGACGCCGAGCCGGCCCAACACGGGTTCGCGGGTGGAGCGCACGCGCGTCAGGACCGGCCGCTGGCGCCTCACCGCGTCCTCGATCGAGGCCCCCTCGCCGATCCAGTTGGTCTCCTTGAGGCTCAGCGCCCGCGTCAGCAGCGCCTCGCGCGGCCCCACCACCACGTGGCGCCGGTCGGCGTCGATCCGCACCACGAACAGCGGGTCGCCGACCGCCACGTTCAGCCCCCGGCGCTGGCCGATGGTGTAGCGGGTGACGCCCTCGTGCCGGCCCAGGACGCGGCCGTCCAGGTGTACGATGTCGCCGGGCTCCGCGCCCTGCGGCCGCAGCCGGTCGATCACCGTCGTATACCGGCCTTCGGGCACGAAGCAGATGTCCTGGCTGTCCGGCTTGTCCGCCACCGCCAGGCCCAGCTCCAGCGCCGCCGCCCGCACCGCCGGCTTGGGCAGCGCGCCCAGCGGGAAGCGCAAATAGGCAAGCTGTTCCGCCGTGGTCGCGAACAGGAAGTAGGACTGGTCCCGCGCCGGGTCGGCCGCGCGGTGCAGCTCCGGCCCGTTCGGCCCGACCTCGCGGCGGACGTAGTGCCCGGTCGCCATGGCCTCGGCGCCCAGGTCGCGCGCCACGTCCAGCAGGTCGCGGAACTTCACCGTCTGATTGCAGCGGATGCAGGGGATCGGCGTCTCGCCGCGCAGGTAGCTGTCGGCGAAGTCCTCGATCACCTGCTGCTTGAAGCGGCTCTCGTAGTCCAGGACGTAGTGCGGGATGCCGATGGCGTCGGCCGCCGTGCGCGCGTCGTGGATGTCCTGGCCCGCGCAGCAGGCGCCCTTCTTCTGGATCGCCGCGCCGTGGTCGTAGAGCTGCAGGGTCACGCCCACCACGTCGTAGCCGGCGCGGGCCAGCAGGGCGGCGGTGACGGTGGAGTCCACGCCGCCCGACATTGCGGCGACGATCCGGGTCCCGGCGGGCAGGCGCACGGCGTCGCGTGCGGCCTCGACCAGGCCGTCGCTCAGCCGATCAGGTGCGAGCAGGGGCGCGTTCATGGCGGCCCATATAGTCCGTGCGCCCCCTCATGGGGAGGGCCGCGCCGTCGCAGCCTACTTCAGCAGGTTGATCAGCGACGATTGCTGCAGGGTCTGGAAGACGTAGGCTGCGGACTGCACCGAGAGCTGCGCCTGCTGCAGGTTGGCCGCCGCCTGGGCCATGTCGGCGTCGGTGATGTCGCCGATCATGCCCGCCAGCGAGTTCTGCCGGCCCTTGAGGTCGTCGGCGATCGTCTCGAGACGCTTCTGGTTCACGCCGTTGTAGGCGGCAGTCTGGGTGACGTCCTGGCGCACGGCGTCCCAACTGGCGAGCTGCCCTTCGAGGAAGGTCTGCTGCGCCTGGGTAAGCTGGCCGTTGAACGGGCCCGAGCCCCCCTGGTTGAACTGCTGGAAGGCCTGGAAGGCCTGCATCATCGCCGTGCCCATGTCGTCCGCCAGGATGCCGGTCGTGACCGTGGTCGACTCGTCGAGCTTGGCCGTGACCTTGAAGGTGTCGTTCTGGAAGAAGCTCGAGATCGGCGGGCCGGCCGTGAGGTCGGACAACGTCGTCACCGTGACCGGACGGGTGTCGACCTGGCCCCCGGCGAACAGATACTTGCCGCCGTACCGGGCGTTCATCGCCTCGACGGCGTTGCGGAGCTGCCCCTCCACGTCCTCGACCAGGGTGTCGACGCGTCCTGAGGCCAGGGCTTCCGAGAACAACTGCCGCACCGACTGAGCCGCGTCGGCCACTCGGGTGATCGCCGTGTTCTGGGTGTCCAGCTTGTCGGTCAGGACCTTGTTCTGGTCCTGATAGACGCCCAGCCGGGTCTGCACCGACTTCATGGCGGTCAGGATCTCGGACGACTTGGCATAGTCCTTCAGGTTCGACCCGTTCTTCTGGGTCGCGACCTGATTGCCGGCCTCCATCTGGTTCTTCTGCGCGACCAGGAGGTTGGCGAGGACTGCGGCGTAGTTCCCGTTCGTCGTGACGCGGGTGACCATTGCGAGCTTCCTTAGACGATGCCGAGCAGGGTGTCGTACAGTTCGCCGACAGCCTGGATCATGCGGGCAGAGGCGTTGAACGCCTGCTGGTAGGTGGTGAGGTTCACCAGTTCCTCGTCGAGGTTCACGCCCTCGACCGACTGGCGGCGGTTGTTGGCTTCCGTGGAGACCGCTTCGGCGCTCTCCTTGCGCGTCTGGGCGGCGGCGGCGCCACGGCCGACCGACCCGCCGAATTCCGACGCATACCGGGACACCGTCATGGTCACCTGGCCCAGCGAGCCCGCGGCCTGGAACAGCGTGCTGACCTCGCCGGCCGTGGAGATGTCCAGCGCGCCCTTGCCGTCGCCGGGACGCACGGCGACCTGGCCGACGGTGGCGGTCGCGTCCAGCTTGCCCATCGGCATCTTGGTCGGGTCGGAGTTGAAGATCGTCGACAGCGAGAAGCGGCTTGCCCGCGTCGAGCGCTCCTGCACGCCCAGGCCGAAAAGGCCGCTGATCGAGGCGCCCCCCGCGCCGCGCTGGGTGTTGTCGGTGAGAACCGAGACCTTCGTTTCGAGCGCGGCCGAGGAGGTGAAGCTGAGCACGCCGTTCGAGTCGAGACCGAACGAGCCGTAGAGCCCCACGCCCGTGGCGGCGCTGTTCAGCGAGTTCAGCAGGTCGCTCATGTTCGGCGCGGCGGGCACCGTCACCGCCACGGTCGTGATCGGCCGGCCGTCCGGATACGAGACCTGCAGGTTGATCTGGCCGCCCGGCGTGAAGCCGTGCGGGCTCGCGGCCGCCAGTCCCGTCGCGTAGTTGGTCTGGCCCGTGTTCTTGATCAGGTCGTTCAGGCCGAAATAGTGGGAGAAGCCACGGCCGGTGCGCTGCGACGTCCCCTCGTCGATGGCGATGCCGTTGCCGCCCGTGGCGTTGAGGGTCAGCGCGCCGTTCGTGAACGTGGCGCTGCCGGAACCGCCCAGCGCCGTGTTCAGGCTGGCCAGGAAGGTCGCCGGGGTGAAGGCCGGACCTGCCGCGCCGTTCACCGTCATCGTGCCGGCGGTGAAGTCGATGTCGATCTTCCGCTGCATGACGCCCTGGGCGTTCACGATCCCGATCGTCGTCGTGCCGGTGAAGCCGGTGATGTCGCTCGTCAGGTCCAGCCCGGTGTCCCGGCCGACCATCTGCGCCGGCGCGGGATAGGCTGCGGCGTCGTTGTTGGCGGCATTGATCTGGTCGACCGCCTTGCTCACGAACTCGCCCAGTTGGTCGTAGAGCTTGGGCAGTTCCACGTCGCGGAGTTCGAGCAGGCCCTTCAGCTCACCGCTGGAGATGTTGATCGCCGGCGCCGAGGCGCCTCCGGGCAGCAGCGCGGTGATGTACCCGGGCGTGGTGTCGGTCGAATTGTAGGTCAGCTTCGAGGCCTGGTCGCCGGCCAGCAGCACGCCCTCGGGCGAGCGCACGTCGACGCCGCCGCCCTGGCGCGGCTGCACGCGGACATTCATCAGCCCGGCCAGTTCGTCGAGAAGCTGGCTCTGGATATTCTCCGAGCCCGACGCATCGGCGCCGCGCAGGCTCGCGCGGGTGATGTCGGCGTTCAGCTTGCTGATCTGCTCCAGGAGGCTGTTGGCGCGGTCGACCCCGGCATTGATCTGTGTCTCGACCGTGTCGCCCAGCGCCACGATCTGCTTGTTGATCCGGTCGGACTCCGAAAGAAAATCCTCGACGTTCGACAGGGCCTGGCTGCGCAGCAGCGTCGAGGACGGGTCGTCGGCGGCCGTCGCGAAGGCCCCGAAGATCTTGTCCAGGCGGTTGAAGAAGAAGCCGTCCTTGCCCGGGTCGCCGAACAGGCTCTGCGCGTTGTCGAGGTATTCGGCCACCGCGCCCCACCGCTCCGCGTCCGACGAGGCGGTCAGCGAGGCCATCTGCAGATACTGGTCGGTGATCCGCTTGATGCCGTCGATCTTCACGCCCATGCCCGCGCCATCGACGACGAGCGAACTCTGGTTCACCGCCTTGCGGACGTATCCGGGCGTGTTGACGTTGGAGATGTTGTCCGAGACCGCGCGCAGCGAAGCCTGCGCGGCGTTGAGGCCCGAGGACGCGGTCCGGAGAGTGGCGGTCAACGACATCGATTAAGGCTCCGCCCGGCAAAGGCTGACGCACGACCCGGCGGATTCTGCCGGGGCATTGGTGAACGCGCGTGCGTCAGGCCGGAAATTCTTCAATATTTTCAACATTGGTCCCGTTCGGGGTCCGATGGGTCGAAGACGGAGGCGCAAGTCCGGCGCCAGTCCGTGAAGCGGCGCCATTCCAGCCATCCTGCACGGCCACGGTTAGGGATTTGGTAAGGCGGCAGGGAACGCCCCATCGACGCGCCGACGGCCCGGCAAATTCCTCCGCAGGGTGCGGATCCGCCGCTGCAGCGCCAGGGTCTTTTTTCAATATATACAACGACATGTCGAACTGGCCCGCCGGTTGCTCAGGGATGGTCCGAATGAGCTCGGCGCAGGACGCGCCTTCCCTCTCACGAAATTGATCCGACAGCCGCATGACCGCGTCCGCGCTCAACATCGCCTCCATTGCCCCCAAGGCCCAGCCCGGCGGCTCCGCGCACGCCGGCGGCGGGAACGCACTGGCAGGCTTCGAAGCCCTGCTGGGCGCCCTGTTCCCCGGCACGGACCCGACCGCGATGGCCGCCACCCCTGCAGTCGCCGCGCTCACGGGGGCCGCCGTCATGCCGGCCGACGAAGCACAGGGCGAAGACAAGGCGGCCGACTCGGACGCCGCCGCCGATGCGGGCGCCACACCCACTGCCGACCCGGCGACGGCTGGCGACACGACCGCGGCCGTGATGGCGAGCCTTATGGCCGCGCAGACCGCCGCCACCGACACGCCGACCAAGACCCCCAAGGACGACGCCGCCACGCCGCCGGCCTGGGGCCGCGACAAGGCCAAGGGCGCGCCCGCGGCGCCGGCCCTCGCCAACGCGAACCCCAAGGCCCAATTGGCGCAGAAGGCCGGTCTGACGGAGGACGCGGCGCCGGAAGCCGCGGACGAAGCGGCGCCTGCCGCCGACACCTCGCTCGCCAGCGGTTCGACCCAGGCCCCGACCGCTCCCGCGACGCCCGTCGCGACGAACCGCACGCCCGTGTCGACGCAATCTCCGCAGCCGGGCGCCTCCGCGCCCGCGCCCGGTGTCGCCGTAGAGGCGCCCGTCGAGGCGGCGCCGGAACCGAAGCCCCAGGCGGTGGCAGTCGAGCCGCCTGCGGCCGAGACGCCCGCCGCCGCCGACACGGCCGCCACCAACGCGGCGCTGACCGCGCGCACCGAGACCGCGCCTGCGCCGCCGCCGCCGCCTGCCCCCAAGGCCGCGAAGGGCGATCGGACGAAGGCGATCAGCGAGACGGCCGAACCGACGGCCGACACCGCGCGCGCCCCGGAAGCGGCGAACAAGGCGGCTCCGACCGCCACCGCGCAACGCGCGGCCAAGGCCGGCGACGCCGCGGTCGACGCGGTTGACAGCAAGGCGCGCGAAACGAAGACGGCCCCGGAAACCCCCGACGCGGTCCCGCAGGGCGAGACGCACGCGGCGGCCCAGTCGGCCGCGCCGACCACCGCCCATACGACCCACGCCGTTCGGGGATCGCTCGAGACCGTCGCCAACCTGGCCGCCCAGATCGTCAAGAAGCTCGAGGGCAAGTCGACGCGCTTCGACGTCGAGCTGGACCCGCAGGGCCTTGGCAAGGTGGACGTGCGGGTGGAGATCGCCGCGTCGGGCCGCGTCACGGCTGCGATGACCTTCGACAATCCCCAGGCCGCCGCGGACGTGAAGGCTCGCGCCGCCGAACTGCAGCGCGCCCTGGAGCAGGCGGGCTTCGACCTCTCGGGCGGCCTCAGCTTCGATGTCGCCGACCAGCGCGGCCAGCAACAGCAGAACCAGGCCTGGCAGGACCAGGGCGAAACGGGCCGCGCGTTCCAGGGCCGGGCGTTCCGCGCCGCCCTTGAGACCGCCGGCGACGCGGCCGAAGCCGCCAACCAGGGCGCGCTGCGCCTCCGCCGGGGTGTGAACGCCGGCCTCGATGTGAGGATTTGACGATGGCCGTCGATGCAACGACCGCCGCCGGCGCGGCCAATTCCGCCACCACCACGGGACGCACCCGTCTGGCGGAGAACTTCGACACGTTCCTGACGCTGCTCACGACGCAGTTGAAGAACCAGGACCCGCTGTCGCCGATGGACTCCACCCAGTTCACCCAGCAACTGGTCCAGATGACGGGCGTCGAGCAGCAACTGCTCACCAACGACCTGCTCACCAAGCTGGTGTCGAACACTGGGTCCGGCGTCTCCACGGCCGTCAGCCTGATCGGCAAGGAGGTCCGCGCCGAGACCGACGTCGCCGCGCTCAAGGGCGGCAAGGCCGAGTGGACCTACAAGCTCGATCGCGACGCCTCGGACGTGAAGCTCGAAGTCCTCGATTCCAAGGGCCGGGTGATCCGCACGATCGCCGGGACCGAGAACAAGGCCGGCGAGCACAAGCTGACCTGGGACGGCAAGACCACGGGCGGATCGGACGCGGCCGAAGGCACCTACACGCTGAAGATCACCGCCAAGGACAGCGAAGGCAGCTCGGTCACCACGTCCACCTACATGGACGGCAAGGTCACCGGAGTCGAGCAGAAGGACGGTTCGACCTTCCTCACCATCAACGGCGCGCAGGTCCCCTGGGACAAGCTCGTCAGCATCCGCCAGCCGGAAGAGACGCAGACCGCCACGAAGTCTGGCGACACGTCGACCACCGGTTCCACCAACAACACGGACGACAAAACGTCGTCTCCAGCGGCGGCCTGACCGGCCGAACCAACGCAGCACGCGCACCCGCTTCAGGAGAACGGAACTAAGTCATGTCCATCAATTCAGCCCTGCTCGCCGGCGTCTCTGGCCTGGTCGCCAACTCGTCGGCCCTCGCGGCCATCTCGGACAACATCGCCAACGTCAACACGGTCGCCTACAAGCGCAACCAGGTGAACTTCGCCAACGTCGTGACCGCCCAGGCGGTCTCGGGCCGCTATTCGGCCGGCGGGGTCCAGGGCGTGACGCGCCAGTTCGTCAGCACCCAGGGCCTGATCCAGTCCTCGGGCTCGTCGACCGACCTGGCGATCTCGGGCGACGGATTCTTCGTCGTCACCAGCAAGGGCGCGCCCCTGACGGCGGCGGACGCCCGGGTGTTCACCCGCCAAGGCTCTTTCAGCGTCGATGCCGACGGCTATCTCGTGAACGACAGCAAGCTCTACCTGCAGGGCTGGCCGGTCCAGTCGAACGGCACGTTCGTCACCCCGCCGTCCGACCTGACCGCGATGCAGTCGATCAACGTGAAGAACCTGGGCGCCGCGGTCTCGCCGACCAGCACGATCGGCATCACCGCCAACCTGGACAAGGTGAGCGCCGTCGCGCCCGACCCGATCGACGTGAACATCGTTGACGCCGCCGGTGGCCGCCACACCCTGCGGCTTACCTTCACGCAAACCACGCCGAACAACTGGAACATGGCGATCGCCACAGTTCCGGCCGCCGACTCCACGGTCGCGCCGGCGGCGACGGTGCCGGTGACGTTCAACACGGACGGCTCGATCAACCAGATCAACGGCGGCTCGGCCAGCGCGTTCAACATGACACTGACCTGGGCGGCGGCCCTCGGCCTGCCCAACCAGACCATCGCGCTCGATCTCAGCAAGACCACCCAGTACGACGAGCCCAGCTCCACCACCCAGATCACCCAGAACGGCGCCGGCGCCGGCAACGTGGTGGCCATCGAGGTGGACGAGGACGGCATCGTCTCGGCCGTCTACGACAACAACCAGATCCGCAAGGTGGCGAAGGTCGGGATCGGCACCTTCTCGAACCCCGACGGCCTGGCCACGGTGAGCGGCAACGCCTACCGGCCCACGCGCGAGGCCGGCGAACTGGTCATCAAGCAGGCCGGCGTCGGCGGTGCGGGCAAGATCTCCCCCTCCAGCCTTGAAGCGTCGACGGTCGACCTCTCGGCGGAATTCACCGGCCTGATCCAGACACAGAAGGCCTATTCGGCTTCTTCCAAGATCATCACCACCGCCGATCAGATGTTGGAAGAACTTATCAACATCAAGCGATAATATTGACGACGAATAGAACCCGAAACTTCTACCTGAACTCAACTGTATTAAAATGGTACATGGGGAGGCCGATGGTTAGTGGTTTCTTTACTAAGGCGATTCAGCGGCTGGTAAGGGCCGCTGGGTATGCTTCCCGTCGAACAGTGATGGTGAGGCGCTAGAAAGCCCATGCTTCAACAACAACAAACGCGCACGAACAGCCGCGGCGAGGCCTATGTCATCGGCCCGACGGGTGCGCCTCTGACCAAGAATGACCTGCCGCCGCCGAACACCGGCCGGTGGGTCATCCGCCGGAAGGCGGAGGTGGTCGCCGCCGTCCGCGGGGGTCTGATCACGCTGGAGGAAGCGCTGGAACGGTACTCGCTGACGAACGACGAGTTCCTCTCCTGGCAGCGCTCGATCGAGCGCCACGGGATGGCGGGCCTGCGCACCACGCGGCTCCAGCAGTACCGCTGACCGATCTCCTCTGAAGAGGTCGGCATGAAACGCCGGCCGCGCCCCTCCCCAGGCGCGGCCGGCTTTTCATTTTCCGGAACATGTTCGGCGAACGCGTGGGCCGAACCGCGCGGTCAGGAGAGTTTCCGTACCTGGATGGTGATGCGCTCGCGCTCGCCCGGCTTCCGCTCGACCAGCAGGCGCGCCACCTGGGCGTCGTCGTGGAAGGCGTAGCCCTTGATGGCGTCCAGCAGCGCCTTGGCCAGGTTGTCGAGGTCGAGCCATGGAGCCTCGCCCACGTACTCCATGGCGATCTCCACCGAGAACTCGCCCCAGGCCGGCCGCGAGCCGCGCCACGCCTTGCGGAAGAACTCGTAGATCAGCGGCTTGTAGTACTTCGCCTGGGTCGTCAGGCCATCGACGCTGACTTCCAGCAGGCCGTCGGCCTCGCGGGCGCGCACCTTGCCGTGCTGGGTCCAGGCGTCGCTCAGAGCTTTTCGACCTTCACGGCCGTCCCGTAGGCGAGCACCTCGGTGATGCCGTCCATGATTTCGTTCGCGTCGTAACGCATGGCGATGACGGCGTCGGCGCCCAGTTCCCCAGCATGCCGGACCAGAAGGTCGTAGGCCTCCTGCCGGGCAGTCTCGGCGAGCTTCGTATAGATGGTGATGTTGCCGCCGAAGATGGATTGCACGGCCCCGCCGATGTTGCCGATCACGCTGCGCGAGCGGACGGTCACCCCTCGCGCGACCCCGAGATGGGCGGTCACGCGGTATCCGGGCAGATCGTTGGTGGTCGCGACAAGCATGGCGAAGGCGCTCCAGTGGGCGCTTCCCCTATATCGCCCGGGCCCGACCCGCGCCACGCCCGTTGCGGACCGGCCCGCCGGCGGCTAGACCGCCCGCAGCCTGACAGGGAGTCCCCAATGACCGCGACCCGTACCGAGACCGACACCTTCGGCCCGATCGAGGTGGCGTCCGACCGCTACTGGGGCGCGCAGACCCAGCGCAGCCTTGGCAACTTCAAGATCGGCTGGGAGAAGCAGCCCAAGCCGGTCATCCGCGCCTTGGGCGTGGTCAAGCGGGCGGCCGCAGAAGCCAACATGGAGCTCGGCAAGCTCGACCCCGAAATCGGCAAGTACATCATCGCCGCGGCGCAGGAGGTCATCGACGGCAAGCTCGACGACCACTTCCCGCTGGTGGTCTGGCAGACCGGCTCGGGCACCCAGTCGAACATGAACGCCAACGAGGTGATCTCGAACCGGGCCATCGAGATGATGGGCGGCGTGATGGGCTCCAAGAAGCCTGTCCACCCGAACGACCACGTCAACATGAGCCAGTCGTCGAACGACACCTATCCGACGGCCATGCACATCGCCGCGGCCGAGGAGGTCGCCAAGACCCTGATGCCGGCGCTGGAGCACCTGCACGCGGCGCTGAAGGCGAAATCCAAGCAGTTCGAGCACATCATCAAGATCGGCCGCACCCACACCCAGGACGCCACGCCGCTGACCCTGGGCCAGGAGTTCTCCGGCTATTCGCAGCAGGTCGCCAACGGCGTGCGGCGGATCAAGGAGACGCTCTACGGGCTCTATGAACTCGCCCAGGGCGGCACCGCGGTCGGCACCGGCCTGAACGCCCCGGTGGGCTTCGCCGAGCTGGTGGCCAAGAAGATCGCCGCCATCACCCACCTGCCCTTCGTGACCGCGCCCAACAAGTTCGAGGCGCTGGCCGCCCACGACGCCATGGTCTTCAGCCACGGCGCGATCAACACCATGGCCGGCAGCCTGTTCAAGATCGCCAACGACATCCGCTTCCTGGGCTCCGGCCCCCGCTCGGGCCTCGGCGAGCTCAGCCTGCCGGAAAACGAACCGGGCTCGTCGATCATGCCGGGCAAGGTCAACCCGACCCAGTGCGAGGCGCTGACCATGGTCTGCGTCCAGGTGTTCGGGAACAACGCCACCATGACCTTCGCCGGCGCCTCGGGCCATTTCGAGCTGAACGTCTTCAATCCGGTGATGGCCTACAACTTCCTGCAGTCCTGCCGCCTGCTGGCCGACAGCGCCATCTCCTTCACCGACAACTGCGTGGTCGGCATCGAGGCCCGCGAGGACAACATCAAGGCCGCGCTGGAGCGCTCCCTGATGCTGGTCACCGCCCTGGCGCCCAAGATCGGCTACGACGCGGCGGCCAAGATCGCCAAGACGGCGCACAAGAACGGCACCACCCTGCGCGAAGAGGCGGTCGGTGGCGGCTATGTGACGAACGAGGAGTTCGACGCGGTGGTGCGCCCGGAGAACATGATCCATCCGGGCTGAGGACGAGGCTCGCTCGAACCCCCGGGCGAGCCTTGCCGATATTTAAGCTGCGGTCGGTGGCGTGGGCGGCCTAGACAAGGCCTCGAAACCCTGGGGCCCTCATGATCCGCACCGTCGCCGTCTTTCTTGCGCTGGCCTTCGCCACGACCGCCGCCGCCCAGGCGCCGGATCCCTACGAGCCGGGCCGGGCCGTCGTCGCCGATATCCAGAAGGTGGTGAACCCCAAGGGCGTTCAGGAGACGTTCGAAGTCAGCCTCGGCGGCGCCCGCCAGGTGGTGAACGTCCGCGGCGCGGACCGCTCGAACCCGATCATACTGTTCATCCACGGCGGCCCCGGTGCGGTCGAGATGCCGGTGGCCTGGGCCTTCCAGCGGCCCTGGGAGGACTATTTCACCGTCGTCCAATGGGACCAGCGCGGCGCGGGCCGCTCCTATCCGCTGAATGATCCCAAGACGCTGGCGCCCACCCTCTCCCTGGACCGCTACCGCGACGACGCCATCGAGCTGATCGAGTTGCTGCGCAAGAAATACGGCCAGCGGAAGGTCTTCGTCATGGGCCACAGCTGGGGCTCGGTCGTCGGCCTGTCGGTGGCCGCCAAGCGCCCGGACCTGCTCTACGCCTATATCGGCATGGGCCAGGTGATCGACTTCCGCGAGAACGAGAAGCTGGGCCTGGCCTGGACGCTGGAGCAGGCGCGCAAGGACGGCAACGCCAAGGCCGTCAAGGAGCTGGAGGCCCTGCAGCCCTATCCCACGGCCACCGGCCCGCTCGACATCGACAAGATGACCACCGAGCGCAACTGGTCGATCCATTACGGCGGCCTCGCCGCCCACCGCCACGACGCCGACTTCTATTTCCACGCCCCACGGCTGTCGCCCGAATACACCGCCGCCGACCGGAAGGCCTGGGACGACGGCAGCGGCTTCTCGATCCGGGTGCTGTGGCCGCAGCTCTCGG
>NZ_JANINU010000357.1 GCF_024508875.1 Phenylobacterium sp. | reverse complement strand
AGCAGAAGGGCCGCGACTACATGGCCCTGATGACCCCGGTGGTGAAGGCGTTCCTGACCGACCGCGGCTTCAACGTCTGCTCCGACGCTATGCAGGTGCACGGCGGCTCGGGCTTCACCGAGCACTTCCCGGCCAGCCAGTACCTGCGCGACGTGCGCATCGCCCTGATCTACGAGGGGACCAACGGGGTGCAGGCGCTGGACCTCGTGGGCCGCAAGCTGGCGGCCGACGGCGGGCGCGCGGTGATGAGCTTCTTCGCCGAGCTGGACGCCTTCGTGGGCGAGAACGGCGGCGACGAGAAGATGAGGCCGTTCACCGACGGCCTCGCCAAGGCCAAGGGCGAGTTGCAGGAGGCCACCATGTGGCTGATGCAGAACGGCCTGGCGAACCCCGACAACGCCGGCGCGGCCTCCACCGACTACCTGCACCTCTTCGGCCTGACGGCGCTGGCCTACATGTGGGCGCTGCAGGCCAAGGCGGCGCTGGCGCGGATCGCGGCGGGCGAGACCGACGCCTTCTACGAGACCAAGCTGACGGTCGGCCGCTACTACCTGGAACGGGTGTTGCCGGAGACGGGCAGCCGCCTTGCCAAGCTGAAGGCCGGCTCCGAACTGATGATGAAGCTTCCCGCGGAAGCGTTCTGACGAAGGACGATGTGATGGCGGCGTATCGCGCGACGATCGACTGGGTGCTGGCCGAGGGGGAGGACTTCCTGAACGGCCGCTACAGCCGCGGCCACCTGGTCGAGTTCGCCGAGCACCGGATGCCCGCCACCTCGTCGCCGCATGTGGTCGGCAAGTGGGCGCAGAAGGGTGCGGTGGACCCCGAGGAGATGCTGGTCGCCTCGCTGTCGTCCTGCCACATGCTGACGTTCCTGCACATGGCGCGGCTGGAGGGCTTCACCGTCACCCGCTACCGCGACGCGGCCGAGGGCGTGATGGAGAAGAACGCCGCCGGCGTGCCCTGGGTCAGCAAGGTCACCCTGCGCCCCGAGATCGCCTACGCGGGCAAGCGCCCGACCGCGGCCGAAGCCGAGCACCTGCACCACCGCGCCCACGAGGAGTGCTTCATCGCCAACTCGGTGAAGACCGAGGTGGTGGTGGAAGAGGTGGTGCCGGCCTAGGTTTGTTTTCCTTTTGTTCTTAAGCGCCCGGCGTATCCAAGGCTAAGCTGAAGCGGTGCAAGGGGGCGGCGTTGGGCTTTTCGTTTTCATGGTTCGCCGTGCGCGGCGTCACGCGCGACACGGCGCTCGAAGAGCTTGGGCTGGAGCTGACAGGCAAGACGGACTTCCACGTGCCGATCTGCGGCGTCGCGCAGTTGCCGGACGGGTGGCTGCTGTTCGCCTTCGACGAGGACCTGGACCAGGCGTTCGAGGAGTCCTTCGTGGCGCTGTCGAAGCACGGACCCGCAGTGGCCTGCGCGGTCGAGGAACACGTCATGCTCCAAGAGGCGCGCGGCTATGAGGGCGGCGCCCAGGTCTGACGCGTGACGCACGACAGCTCCAAGCCCGAGGGCATGTACCACCTCGACGTCGAAGGCCGCCCGCCGGCGCCGTTCGAGGAAGATCCGCCGGACCGCCCTCGCCAACCAGGATGAGAACGGCGGAACCTCTTCCGAGGTCGACTTCGTCTGCGAAGCGCCGCTGGAGCTGGCCAAGTCCATCTGCGGGTTCAAGCACGACGACGACCCGCCCGAGGGGATGACGCCGTTCGCGGGTCTGCGCCGCAGCCGCGCCGCTGCCAGCGGTGGCGGTGGGGGCGGCAAGCCCGGCTTCTTCGCCCGCCTGTTCGGCCGGCGCTGACCGGATCAGACGAGCAGGCCGCGCAGCCTCTCCTCCAGCGCGGCCGCATCCTTGAGGTCGCACTCCCAGATCGTCTCGACGCGCCAGCCGAGCGCCGCCAGGGCCTCGCCGTTCCTGGCGTCGCGGGCGACGTTGCGGCCGACCTTGGCGACCCAATAGTCGCGGTTCTGCTTGGGCACCCGCGATCCGCGCACGCAGTCGTGGCCGTGCCAGAAGCAGCCGTGCACGAAGATCGCCAGCTTGCGGCCGGGCATGACGATGTCGGGGTTGCCCGGCAGGTCCTTGCGGTGGAGGCGGTAGCGGGCGCCGAGCTTCGTCAGCGCGCGTCGGACCTTCATCTCGGGGGTGGTGTCCCGCCCCTTCACCCGCCGCATGACGGCCGAGCGCTTCTCGGCGTCGTAGACGTCGGTCATGGGCGCAGGTCCGGCGGCGTGAGCCCCAGGCGGAACATGCCGGTCAGGGTGGTCGCGGCGATGCGATCCAGCAACGGCGCCTGGGCGAGCGGCGTGAACAGCGCGTTGCGCACCCACGGACCCAGCGGACCGGCCGACTGGAACAGCGGCGTGAGCGCGCGGGAGAAGAGCTGATAGGGCGCTGTTTGCAGCCGCCGGACGCGCTGGTAGCGAGGCAGGTCCTCCGGGTGCTCGACCCGCGCGGCCAGTTCCACCGCGTCGATCAGGCCCAGATTGGCGCCCTGGCCGAGCTGCGGACTGGTCCCATGCGCCGCGTCGCCGATCAGCACGAAGGCGCCGGCGCACCAGCGGCCCACGCTGACGTCGCGATAGACAGCCTGGCTGAACGCCTCGGGCCCCGTGAACTGCGCGACGATCTGCTCGACCTGCGGCCAGACGCCGAGCACCCGGTCACGCCAGACGGTGAAGTCGCCCGCGGCCCAGGTCTCCATCGAACGGACCGGCAGCGACCAGAAGAAGCTCACCTCCCCGCCGCCGATGGGCAAGACACCGGCCATCACCTCGGAGCGGTCGTAGCGCTGGCGCAGGGCGCCTTCGAACGCGGGCCCGGCGGTCGCATTGGCCCACACCGCGCCCCACGGATAGATCGGCGCCCGGGCGCGGGGCCGCACCTTGGCCCGCAGGCTCGACGCTGAGCCGTCGGCCACGACCACGAGGTCGAACGGTCCATGCCTACGGCCGGTGGCGTCTGCCAGAGTGGGAGACGTCAGGGCGTCAAAGCCGGTTATCGCCGCGCCGGTACGGACATCGATGCCAACGGCCTGTACGGCCTGGAAGAGCACATCGAACAGCGACGCCCGATGCACGCCGAGCCCGAAGGCCCCTGGCCGCCAGGTGGAATAGGCCATCCGCATCGGCTCGCGTCCGGCGAGGTCGCGTCCCTCCAGCCGCTCGACCCGCGCCCCGCGCGCCAGGATGGCCTCTTTTAGTCCCAGCGCGCGCATGGCGGCCAGACCGGACGGCTGCAACAGTAAGCCCGAACCGCGAGGCCGCGGGGTTTCGAACGCCTCCAACAGCACGACCGAATGGCCCCTGCGGGCCAGCGCCAACGCCGCCGCCAGACCGGCGACGCCACAGCCGACGACGCCGACCTTCAGCCTACAGCCCGTCGAACAGCGCGGTGGAGATGTAGCGCTCGGCGAAGCTGGGGATGATCGCGACAATCAGCTTGCCGGCCATGTCGTCGCGGCTGGCCAGGTCGAAGGCGGCAGTGAGGGCCGCGCCCGACGAGATGCCGACCGGGATGCCGTCTTCCTTGGCCACGCGCCGGGCCATGGCGAAGGCGTCGTCGTTGCTGACCTGGATGATCTCGTCGATCACGCCGCGGTCCAGGATCGACGGGACGAAGCCCGCGCCGATGCCCTGGATCTTGTGCGGGGCGGGCGCGCCGCCCGACAGCACCGGCGAGGCGGCCGGCTCGACGGCGACCATTTTCACCGACGGCTTGCGGGCCTTCAGCACCTGGCCGATGCCGGTGATGGTGCCGCCCGTTCCCACACCGGAGATGACGGCGTCGACGCGGCCGTCGGTGTCGTTCCAGATCTCCTCGGCGGTCGAGACCCGGTGGATCAGCGGGTTGGCGGCATTGTCGAACTGCTGTGGCATCACGGCGCCGGGCGTGGCTTCGACGATCTCGCGCGCGCGGGCGACGGCGCCCGCCATGCCCTTCTCGGGCGGGGTCAGCTCCAGGGTCGCGCCCAGGATCAGCAGCATTTTGCGCCGCTCGATCGACATGCTCTCGGGCATGACCAGGGTGATCTTGTAGCCCTTGGCGGCGGCCACGAAGGCCAGAGCGATCCCGGTGTTGCCCGAGGTGGGCTCGACGATGCGGCCGCCGGGCTTCAGGTGGCCGGCGGCCTCCAGCCACTCGATCATCGAGACGCCGATGCGGTCCTTCACCGAGGCCAGCGGGTTGAAGAACTCCAGCTTGGCCACGACCTCGCCCTTGGGCTTCAGCGCCGCCGTCAGGTGCGGCAGGCGCACCAGCGGGGTGTCGCCGATCAGGTCGAGCACGGAGTCGTAGATCTTGCCCCGGCCCTGCCTCTTGTAGCGGGCGGCGGTGTAGGCCTTGTCGGGGGTGGCGTCGTCCATCGCGGACCTCTTGGGCTGAGTTCGCGCGAACCCTAGCCCTTCTCCGGCGGATTGGAAGCGGCTCTCGGAGGGGGCGGCTTATAGATTTGCTGGGGGGGCCTACTCGGCCGCGAGCACCGCGGCCGGGCTGAGCAGCGGTTCGAGCAGTTCGCCCGCCAGCCACCGCACCACGGGGACCGCCACCCCGTCGCCGGCCACATGCAGCGCGCCGGTGGCGGTGCGCGGCAGGGCGTAGCCGTCCGGCAGGCCCATCAGGCGCGCGGCCTCGCGGGGGCTGAGCAGGCGCGAGCGGACGCGGCCATCTTCGACCACGACGATCGACTGGCGCGAGGAGCCGCCGCGCGGCGTGCGCAGGCAGCCGGCCAGCCCGTCGAACCGCACCTCGGCCCGCTGGACCGGACGGCCATCCTCGATGCGGGTGCGGCGGAAGACGGCGCCGACGGCCCGGCCCGAGACGGCGGCGAGGCGGGCGCGATGCAGCGGCCCCATCAGGTCGACCAGGCGGGCGGTCTCGTCGGGCGAATGCCAGGCCGCGGCCGCATCCGGCTCCAGCAGGGCGGCGAGGTCGGTGTTGCGCGCCGGGGGCGCGGCCAGGCTCCACCAGACCCAACGGGCCGCGGCCTCCGCCGGCAGCGCGGCGTGCGCGGACTTCACGGCGCGGGTGTGGAAAGGGCTGTCGCCCGTCAGGCCCGCCGGAACCTCCCGCGCGGCCACCACGAAGACCCGCGGCCGCGACTGGGGCAGCAGGCTGGCCGCGTCGATCTCCAGGGCGCCGAACCGATAGCCCCGCGCGGCCAGCGCCGCGCCGAGGGCCGCGAAGTCGGCGCCGCCGTGCGAGGTGAGCAGCCCGACCACGTTCTCGACCACGATCAGCCTGGGCGCGCGGCCGGCGTCGTCCAGAGCCTCCATCAGCCGCCAGAAGCCGAAGAAGGCCGACGAGCGCCCGCCCTGGAGGCCAGCCCGGCCGCCGGCGAGGCTGAAATCCTGGCAGGGGCTGGAGGCCCATGCGAGGTCCGCTCGGCTCGGCAGGTCGGCGGCCGACAGCTTCCAGACGTCGCCCTCGTGGAAGTGATCGGCGGCGTCCGTGAAATTCGCGCGATACGTTTGCGCCTTCACAGGGTCGAAATCGTTGGCGAAGGCGCAGGACCAGCCGGCGCCGAGGCCGATCCGGGCCATGCCGCCGCCGGCGAAGAACTCGTAGAAGGTGAAGGGCCGCGCCACGGCATGGACGCTAGCGTGATTTGCGCCAAGATCGCGCGGATGAAGAACAGCTTCGCCCTGGCCGCCCTGCTGGGCCTCTCCGCCTGCCAGCCGCAGGATCCCAACGGCCGCCCGGCCCCGCCTCCGGAGGACGCGCCCGCCGCCGTGACGGCGCCGGCGCCGCCCAGCGTGCTCGACATCAGCCAGCCGATCCGCGCGGTGGGAACCGAGCCGTTCTGGAGCCTCGCCATCGACGGGACGACGCTGACGCTTACAAGGCCGGAAGGCCCGCCGCTCGTCGCCGCCGCGCCAGGCGCCGCCCTGCAGCCCGGCCAGGCGGTGTGGGTGGCGAAGGCCGCCGACGGCCGGCAGATGACGGTGACCCTGCGCGACGGCGGCTGCTCGGACGGGATGAGCGACCTGAAGTATCCGATGAACGCCGAGATCGTCCTCCTGAACGAGAGCCTCCACGGCTGCGCCGCCAAGGCCTCCGAGATGCCACGCGAGACGCCCGCCCGATGATCCTGGAACTGCTGGTCGCCACGGTGATGGTGGCGTTGACCGTGATCGTGCACGGCTGGGGGCTGGCGCTGCTGGGCCGCATAACCCAGGCGGAGGAAAACGCCCGCAGCCTGGACTGGGTGTCGACCCGCGGGGTCGGCTTCACCGTCGCCCTGGCGCTAGGGCTGTTCGTGCTGCACGGGCTGGAGATCTGGCTCTATGCGGTGCTGTACCACCTGCTGGGGGCGATCGAGGATTTCCGGACGGCGGTCTATTTCTCCACGACCACCTATTCCGCCATCGGCTACGGCGACCGCGCCATGGCGCCGGAATGGCGGCTGCTGGGCGGCATCGAGGGGATCAACGGCGTGCTGCTGCTGGGCTGGTCCACGGCGTTCTTCGTGACGATCATGAGCACGATGCGCCTGAAGCGGCGCCCGTCCCGGCCGAGCGGTCCACGGCAGGGGGACGCCGGCTGACCTAATCGTCGAGGTCGAGCGTCTGGACCTGGGCGACCTGCTCGGCCTCGGCATGGTGGGGCGCCGGCAGGGCGAAGCCGACAGCCACAGCGGCCAGCGCGGTGAGGATCAGAAAGGCTTTGACGGGCATGGGCTCCTTCTCCGGAGTTCTTCCGGACCGCGCGAAGCAATGCCCTGAAATCGCGCGGGTTCCGTCGCGCGGCCTTGACCGACCCGGCGTCAGGGGCGGCTAATGAAAGAAAACACGGTACGGGAGACGCCCATGGAAAAGGCCTTCGATCTGGTCCTGCGCGGCGGGACGGTCGTGGACGGGACGGGCGGAGCGAGCTACGAGGCCGACGTCGGCGTCAAGGACGGGCGGATCGCCGCGGTCGGCGGGATCAGCGCCGCCGGGGCCGAGGAGATCGACGCCCGCGGCCAGCTCGTGACCCCCGGCTTCGTCGATGTCCACACCCACTACGATGGCCAGGCGACCTGGGACCAGCGGATGCAGCCCTCGTCGTGGCATGGCGTGACGACCGTGGTCATGGGCAACTGCGGCGTCGGCTTCGCGCCCTGCCGGCCCGAGGACCACGACCGGCTGATCCGCCTGATGGAAGGCGTCGAGGACATCCCTTTCCCCGTCCTGAGCACCGGCCTGCCGTGGAACTGGGAGAGCTATCCCGACTATCTGGACAGCCTGGCCGGCCGCGCGTTCGACGTGGACATCGGCAGCCAACTCCCGCACGCGGCGCTGCGGGTGTTCGTGATGGGCGAGCGCGGGGCGAACCGCGAGCCGGCGACCGAGGCCGACATCCACGCCATGGCCGCGCTGGCCAAGCGGGCGATGGAGGCGGGCGCCATCGGCTTCGCCACCTCGCGCACGCTCAACCACCGCACCTCGGACGGCCAGCCGACGCCCACGCTGACGGCTGGCGAGGACGAACTGATGGGCGTCGCCATGGGCATGGCGGCGGCCGCGGGCGGCGCGGGCCGCGGCGTGCTGCAGGTGGTCTCCGACTTCCAGGACCCGGCCGAGGAATGGGCCATGCTGCGCCGGCTGGTGGAGAAATCGGGGCGCCCACTGTCGTTCAGCCTGCTGCAGAGCCCCAAGGCGCCGCGCAGCTATCAGACGCTGTTGGCCGGACTGCGCCAGGCCAACCTGGACGGCCTGCCCATGCGGGCGCAGGTGGCGAGCCGGCCGGTCGGCATCCTGTTCGGCCTGGAGCTGACGCTGAACCCCTTCAGCCAGCACGCCGTCTACAAGGAGATCGCCGGATTGCCGCTGGCGCAGCGGGTGGCGGCGCTGAAGGACCCGTCGTTCCGCGCGCGCCTGCTCGGCGAGGAGATCGAGAGCCAGCGCAGCTTCGCCGGCAGCCAGCCGCGCAACTGGGCCGGCATGTACCTGATGGGCGCCGAGCCCGACTACGAGCCGACCGCCGACCAGACCGTGGCGGCCCTGGCCGAGCGCACCGGCCGGGATCCGGCAAGGATCGCCCTGGATCACATGCTGACCCAGGACGGGCGCGGCATGCTGTACCTGCCGTTCCTGAACTACGCCGACGGCAACCTGGACCCCGCGTACGAGATGCTGACGCACCCGGACACGGTGCCTGGCCTGTCGGACGGCGGCGCGCACGTGGGGATGATCTGCGACGGCAGCTTCCCCACGACCAACCTGGTCCACTGGACCCGCGACCGCACGCGCGGGCCGAAGCTGCCGCTGGAGACAATGGTCAAGGCCCAGTGCCGCGACACGGCCGAGACGGTGGGGCTGTTCGACCGCGGCCTCGTCCAGCCCGGCTATCGCGCCGACCTGAACGTCATCGACTACGGCCGGCTGAAGCTGCGCGCGCCCGAGGTGGCCCACGACCTGCCGGCCGGCGGGCGGCGGCTGATCCAGCGGGCCGACGGCTACACGGCGACCATCGTCGCGGGCAAGGTCACCTACCGCGACGGGACGCCGACCGGCGCCCTGCCCGGTCGACTGCTCCGCGGGGCCCAGGCCGCGCCCGTGAAGCTGGCCGCCGAATGAGCAGCCTCGTCCTGCGCCAGGACAGCGACGGCGCCGCCACCTTGACGCTCAATCGGCCCGACAAGCTGAACGCGCTGAACGTGGAGGTCTTCCGCGAACTGGACGCCCACGTGCGGCGCCTGGCGACCGAGACGGAGACGGTGGGACTGGTGATCCTGCGGGGCGCCGGCCGCTGCTTCTCGGCCGGCCACGACCTCGGCGACATCGCCGCCGGCGAGAAGCTGCCGGAGCCCTTCTACCAGTCGAAGGTGATCGAGCGGCTGGCCGACCTGCCGCAGCCGGTGATCACGGCCGTGCACGGCCACTGCTATACCGGCGCCCTGGAGCTGGCGCTGGCGGGCGACATCGTGTTCGCCGCCGAGGGGGCGAAGTTCGCCGACACCCACGCCAAGTGGGCGCTGACCCCGGTCTGGGGCATGAGCCAGCGGCTGCCGCGGCGGGTCGGGACCTACAAGGCCCGGGAGATGATGTTCACCGCCCGCACGATCGGCGGGCGCGAGGCCGAGCGGATCGGCCTGGCCAACATCTGCGTGCCCGACGCCGAGTTCGACACCGAACTGGATCGGCTGGCCGCCGATATCCTGGCCAACTCCTGGTTCAGCCACCGGGCCAACAAGCGGCTGGTCCGGCAGACAGACGGCCTGACGCTGGAGGCCGGACTGGCCCACGAGATCTTCCGGGGCGAGGGGCGCGGGCCGGACATGGAGGCGCGTATCGCCGGCTTCCAGAACAAGACGGTGAAGCAGGTCTGAGCGTCGGGTCCCCGACGCTTCAACTTAGGTTTCTCGCAATGAAATCCGGGCATTAAGGCGAACAAGGAGTTCGCCATGTCCGCCATTTCCAGCAGCAGCCGCGCGCTGCACCGGCTCATCTACGCGAGCCGGGTGGCCATTCCCGCCGCGGACGTCGAGCACGAGGTGGGCGCGATCATCCGCGCCTCGATACGCAACAATCGCGAACACGCCCTGACCGGCCTGCTGCTGGTGCACGACGGGTGGTTCGTCCAGGCGCTGGAGGGGCCGGCCCAGGCTGTGATGGAGCGCTATGGCCGCATCGTGGACGATCCCCGCCACGCCGACGCGAAGGTGCTGGCGGCGGGGCCGGCGGAAGCGCGCGAGTTCGGAGACTGGAACATGTGCGCGCGCGACATGAGTGCGGCGGACGAGGCGATCCTGGACGCGCTCGCGCTCCGCGCGGCGTTCCAGCCGGCCGGATTGTCCGGCCCGTCGGCCCTGAGGTTGCTTCGAGCGGTGCGCGGCATCCAGGAGCGCACGCAACTGTCAGGACTGGGTTAGCGGGGGAAAACCGCCTCGGTCGCATGGCGCCGGGGGGCGGCGCGCGGCATATAGGCCGGATGAGTCTCGCCGTCGCCGAAGCCGATCCCCTGCCGCTGGAGGCGGCGCGGGACATCCTGCGGCGCACCTTCGGCCACAGCGACTTCCGGGGCCTACAGGCGGACGTGATCGCCGAGGTGCTAGCCGGGCGCAACGCCCTGGCGGTGCTGCCGACCGGCGGCGGCAAGAGCCTCTGCTACCAGATCCCCAGCCTGGTGCGGCCGGGCCTCGGCCTGGTGGTCTCGCCGCTGATCGCGCTGATGACCGACCAGGTGGCGGCGCTGGTGCAGTCGGGCGTGGCGGCGGCGCGGCTGGACAGCAACATCGACCTGGACGAGCGGGCCGAGACCTGGCGGCGCATCGAGTCCGGCGAGCTGGACCTGCTCTACGTGTCGCCCGAGGGGCTGATGCAGCCCTGGATGCTGGACCGGCTGCGCAAGACCCCGCTCGCGCTGATCGCCATCGACGAAGCCCACTGCGTCAGCCAGTGGGGCCACGACTTCCGCCCCGAGTACCGCATGCTGGGCCGCCTCGCCGAGCTGTTCCCGAACGTGCCGCGGCTGGCGGTCACTGCAACGGCAGACGCCCGGACCCGCGAGGACATCCGGGCCGAGCTTCGCCTGGAAGGCTCGCCCGAGTTCGTGGCCAGCTTCGCGCGGCCCGAGTTGATCCTGTCGGCCGAGCGCAAGCGCGGCAACGTCGAGAAGAAGGTGGTCGAGCTGGTCACCGCCCGGCCGAACCGCTCGGGCGTGGTCTACGCCGGCTCACGCGACAAGACCGAGGGCCTGGCCCAGGCGCTGCGCGACGCCGGTGTGCCGGCGCTGGCCTATCATGCCGGCCTCGACAAGCGGATCCGCGCCGAGCGGCTGGAGGAGTTCCTCGAGGCCGACGCGGCGGTGATGGTGGCGACGATCGCCTTCGGCATGGGCGTGGACAAGCCGGACGTCCGCTTCGTGATCCATGCCGACCCGCCCGCCGCCATCGAGGCCTATTGGCAGGAGGTGGGCCGCGCGGGCCGCGACGGCGACCCGGCGGAGGGCATCACCCTCTATGGCGCGGCCGACCTCTCGTGGGCGTTGCGCCGCATCGGCGAGCGCGACGTCGACGAGACCGTCAAGCAGGCCCAGGTGCGCAAGGTGCGCCAGCTATACGCCATGCTGGACGGGTCGAGCTGCCGCGCCGCCGCGGTTCGCCGCTACTTCGGCGAGGAGGGCGTCGAGCCCTGCGGCCAGTGCGACCTGTGCCTGGGGACGGTCGAGACCTTCGACGCCACGGAAGCGGCGCAGAAGGCGCTGTCCGCGGCGCACCGGCTGCAGGGGCGGTTCGGACGCGGCCGGCTGGTGGACCACCTGCTGGGCAAGACCAAGGATGTGAGCGACTGGGAGGCCGGGCTCTCGACCTGGGGCATCGGCCAGGAGCTGTCGGCCGTGCAGTGGCGCGACCTGACCGAACAGCTCTTGTTCGAGGGCCTGCTGCGCGAGGACCCGAACGACGGGCGGCCGCTGGTGGGACTAGGCGACGCCGAAGCGGTGCGGGCCGTGTTCCGCGGCGAGCGACGCGTGGGCATGCGCAAGCACCCGGAAGGCGCCGAAGCCCGCGCCCCGCGGAAGGGGCGCAAGGGCCGGGAGGCGACGCAGGTCGGCCCTGCCGACCAGGCGCTGTTCGAGGCGCTGCGGGCCTGGCGCGCGTCCGAGGCCAAGGCCCAGCACGTGCCGCCCTACGTCATCTTCCACGATCGCACCCTGGCCGAGATCGCCGCGGCCAAGCCCGGCTCCCGCGCCGCGCTGGCCCGCCTGAACGGCGTCGGCGAAGCCAAGCTAGCGCACTATGGCGAGGCGGTGCTGCAGGTGGTGGGGAACTTCGGCTGATAATTCCTCCCCTTCGGGGGAGGTGGCGCGGCGCGACGCGCCGAGACGGAGGGGGTCCTCCAAGATCCGAGCGGACCCCCTCAGTCGGCTTCGCCCTAGAACTTCGTCTTCACTTCCACGCCGATGATGCGCGGGTCGTTCACGAAGCCGGTCAGGTTGTTGAAGTCGATGCCGCCTTCCAGCGACTTGTCGTTGGTGATGTTGCGGCCGAAGGCGGCCACTTCCCAACGCTCGCCCGGCGCGCGGTACCCCAAGCGCAGACCGCCTTCCAGCAGCTTGTCGTC
Source organism: Phenylobacterium sp. (assembly GCF_024508875.1). Lineage (GTDB taxonomy): Bacteria > Pseudomonadota > Alphaproteobacteria > Caulobacterales > Caulobacteraceae > Phenylobacterium. The sequence continues at coordinate 3,362 of NZ_JANINU010000357.1, read as the reverse complement.
GCTGAACTCGGCCGACTGGTAGAGGAAGAAGTTGACCTTCGAACGGTAGGCCCAGTCGGTGAAGACGAAGACCTCGCCCTCGCCCACCGGCCAGGAGTAGCCCGCGGTAACGTTGGCGATCCACTTCGGCGCGTTCGGCAGGCTGTTGCCGTCGATGCGCACCGTGCCGGCGATCGGACCGGCCGGATCCAGCACCGTGCAGCCGCCGCCGCAGGGCTGGGTGAACAGGTTCGGGTCCTTGATCTCGGTGTGGTTGTACGAGAGGCCCGCGGTGAGCAGCAGGCGGTCCACCGGCTCGGCCTCGGCGTTGAACTCGAAGCCGTAGCCCACGGCCTTGTCGGCGTTGAGCAGGCGGTTGAAGTTGGCGCCGCCGCCGACGGCGGTGATCTGCAGGTCCTTGGCGTCGTAGTAGAACACGGCCGCGTCGAAGCGGGCGCGGGCCTCGGGCAGCTTGCCCTTGATCCCGGCCTCGTACGACATGACCGTCTCCTTGTCGGCCACCGAAAGCGTGTCGCCGAACACCAGGCGGCCCTGGATCGACGGCGCGCGGTAGCCGCGGGCGATCCGGGCGTAGGCGTTCAGGTTGTCGCTCACCGCATAGGTGGCGTTGACGTTGAAGCTGACCTCACTGGTGTCCGGGCTGGCCCGCAGGATGGCCGTGGCCGGCGCGCCGAACGGCGACAGCGTACGCTGGGCCAGGAAGTCCTTCTTGTCGTCGGAATAGCGGATGCCGCCGCCGACATTGAGCTGCTCGTTCACGTCGTAGTCGACGTTGGCGAACAGGGCCCAGCTTTCCGACTTCTGGTTCTGGTAGGCGTAGCCGTCCAGCGCCCCGCCCGCGAGGGTGGCGTAGTCGAAGCTGTCGATCTTGATGCTTTCGTTGAAGTAGAACGCGCCGACCGTGTAGCCGAACGGCCCGTTGTCCCCGGCCAGGCGCACTTCCTGGGTGAACTGGCGGTGGAACGGGATGCCGTCGGCGCTTTCCGACGGGAACGGGATCACGCCGGGGCCCGACGGCGGGGCGAAGACCGCGCCGAAGCCGCCGTCGATGTCGCCGCGCGAATAGGCGTCGACGCGCTCGTAGGCCGTGATCGAGGTCAGGGTCGGAAGCCCCTCGCCGAAGTCGTAGGTCAGCTTGAGGTTGGCGCCCGCCGACTCGATCTTCTGGGTCGCGCGGCCCTGGGCGTCCTGGGCGATCTTGTCGCGCTCGAAGCCCGGGACGAAGTTGTTCGTACCCTTCTGGATGATGTTGGCGCGGAAGACGCGCGGGGTGCCATCCAGGTGCTGGTAGTGCAGGTTCAGCAGGGCCGAGAGGTCCTCGGTCGGGGTCCACAGCAGTTGGCCACGGATGGCGAACTGGTCGTAGCCCTCGCTTGCGTTCTTCTTGCCGGTGAAGGTGTTGTCGACCCAGTCGTCGCGGTGCTGGTAGAGGGCCGACAGGCGGCCGGCGAGCACGCCCGGCACGATCGGGCCCGAGACTGCGCCCTCGGCGTTAATTGTCGAATAGGTGGCGTAGGACGCCTGGGCGTAGCCGGTGAAGTCCTGGGTCGGCTTGGCGCTGTCGAACTTGAGCACGCCCGCCGGGGTGTTGCGGCCGAACAGGGTGCCCTGCGGGCCCTTCAGCACTTCCACCTGGTCGATGTCGAACAGCGGAAAGCCCTTCAGCACCGGGGTCTCGAGCACGACTTCGTCATAGACGAAGGAGACCGGCTGGCTGGCGTTGAGGTCGAAGTCGGTGTTGCCCAGGCCGCGGATGTACGGGCGCGGGAAGGTGCGGCCGAACGAGGATTCCAGCGTCAGGCTGGGGACGCGGGCCGAGAAGACGCGGATGTCGCCGCCGGACGAGCGGATGGCGTCCAGCTTCTCGCCACTGACCGCGGTCACCGCCAGCGGCACGTCGTTGATGTTCTCCGACTTCTTCTGCGCGGTGACCAGCACCTCGCTCACGTCGGTTTCGGCGTCGGCCGCGAAGGCCGGGGTCGTCAACGCAAACACAGTGACGGAGGCGCTGGCGGCCAGCAGGGCGCGCAGGGCTGCGCGCGACGGGGCGGGCGTCTTCATGAGATGACCTCTGGTTCTTTGGGCGACTGGGAGCTCGCCCTCTGCGCGCCTAGCTACACCAGGGCGTAGGTGCGCCGCTTCCGGATCGAGGCCCGCGTCACAATTCTGTCGCCTCGCGTGTCAGCCGCGCAACACTGGTTTGCCGCTTCAAGGCCTGGTCGACGGATAGGAAATGATCAGCGCCAACGGTTCGCCGCCGGTCTGGCGGATGCCGACGACGGCGCCTCTGTAGAGGTAGGCCGCCATGCCGGGCGTCAGCTTCGTGGTCACCCCATCCGAGACCACGTCGCCCGCGCCGGCGAGCACATAGTAGACCTCGTCGTGGTCGATCGGGTGGGGGCCGATGGCGGCGCCCACGTGCAGGACGCGCTTCCTGAACTCCATCGTCCGGTTCGGGACCGCGTCGCTGATCCGGTAGGCGGTGCTCATGCCGATCGCGCCGTGGGGCGGCGGCTCCTGGCGCATCACTTCGGTCTCACGGACGATGACGGCGGGCGGGGCCGCCAGCGCCGGCCCGGCGGCCAGCGTCAGGGCGGCGAGGATCGATCCGGTCTGCATGGGCGCCTCCTGCAAGCAGTGTGCGCGCCAGCGGGTCTGCTCCCAACGAAGGAGCGCCGGTCAGGGCCGGGGGCGCACGCTGCGTCCGTCGACTACCTCGTCGGACGGATAGATCACCACGCGGTCGCCGACGGTGAGGCCGGACAGGATCTCGGCGTCCTGGTCGGTCATGGCGCCGACCTTCACGGGACGCAGGCGCGCGCGGCCATCCTCCAGCCGGAACACCGCCCAGCCACCGCCGTCGCGCACGAGTGCGCCCACGGGACACAGCAGGGCCGAGGACGCCTGCCGCAGGAAGACGCGGCCCCACAGACGATATCCGGGCGCGAGGCCCGCCCAGGTTTCGGGCGGGCCGGTGAACTGCAGCATGACCAGCGTCCGCTGTTCCTCGACCCCCAGGGCGGAGATCTTGGTGTAGCCGTGCGGCTCGACGCGGCGCACCTCGGCCGGGATGTCGGCCGCCCCGCCCCAGTTGAAGATCGCGGCCTTCTGGCCCGGCCGGATGCGGACGGCGTCCTGAGTCAGGAATTCGATCTGGGCCTCCAGGCCGCGGGTCTCGCCGATTTCGACGAGCTGTGCCCCCGGGGCGACGTCGCGCTCGCTCTGCTGGAGGAGCTGGGTGACGACGCCGGAGGCCGGGGCGGTGACGGCGACCGCGCCGTGGACGGCGGCGTCGGGGCCGGTGAGCATCGAGGCCGCTTGCGCCACTTCGGCCTCGCGGGCGCGCACCGCCGCGTCGGCGG
>NZ_JANINU010000356.1 GCF_024508875.1 Phenylobacterium sp. | reverse complement strand
CGGGCTCATGCTTGGCCCACGTCTTGTTCCGGCGCCAGGCGCGGAAGGCGTGTCCCAGCACGCGAAGCGAAGGCATCGAAACTCCTTAGGTCGCCCCAAGCCGCGGCAGCGCGCCCCATCACGCCGCGTCGCGGACCACGGTCATCATGTAGTTCACGTCTGTGTCGGCCGATTCCGTCCATCGGCCCGTCAGCGGGTTGAATACGACTCCGAAGGGCCCGTCCACAACGACGGGCTGTCCGGACAGGAAGTCGCGGATTTCTCCCGGCTTCAGGAACTTCGACCAGTCGTGCGTGCCCGCCGGCAGCCAGCGCAGGACGTATTCGGCGCCGATCTTCGCCAGGGCCAGCGCCTTCAGCGTACGGTTCATAGTGGCGACGATCATCAGGCCGCCCGGCTTCAGCAGGCTCGCGCACGAGCGAAGGTACTCGCCGGGGTCGGCCACGTGCTCGATGACCTCCATGTTCAGGATCACGTCGAACGACGGCTCGCCCGCCGCCACCAGCGCCTCGGCCGTCGACGCGCGGTAGTCGATCGCCAGGCCCTGCTCGGCTGCGTGGGCCGAGGCAGTGCCGATGTTGCGTTCCGAGGCGTCGACGCCCACGACCTGGAACCCCAGCCGGGTCATCGGTTCGCTCAGCAGGCCGCCGCCGCAGCCGATGTCCAGCAGGCGCAGGCCCTCGAACGGTCGCCGCGCCTGGGCGTCGCGCTGAAAGCGGTAGAGCGCCTGGTCGCGGATGAAGGCCAGGCGCACCGGGTTGAACTTGTGCAGGGGCGCGAACTTGCCGCGCGGATCCCACCACTCGGCCGCAATGCGCGAGAAGCGTTCGACCTCGGCGGGATCGATGGAGGAAGAGGCGGTCATCCGCCGCTCTTTACCCCTCATCCCGGCCGGAGCGAAGTGCGCAGCGTTGCGTCGCGAGGCGCCGACATGCGGACCACCGAGCGGCCCCAAAAGGTCGGCGATGGCTGAAAAGCAGGGCACGGATTGCCCGCGGCGCGGCCGCATGACGCGCGGAATTGGAAGATTCTGGGCGTTGCGGCGCCGCACCTTGGCCGCTATGACGCACCGCCCTTCGGCGGCGCAGCAACACGCGAGAGCCATGTCCCGGCTGGTGATGAAATTCGGCGGCACTTCGGTGGCCGACCTGGAACGTATCCGGCGCGTGGGACGGCTCGTGGCGGCCGAGGTGGCCGCCGGCCACAAGGTGGCCGTGGTGGTTTCGGCCATGGCGGGCAAGACGAACGAGCTGGTGGCCTGGACCGACGGCGCAGGCGCGGCCGCCCAGGGCTTGCCGCCGTCCGACGACGAGTACGACGTGGTGGTGGCTTCGGGCGAACAGGTGACCGCTGGCCTGCTGGCCATGACCCTGCGCAACATGGGTCTGCCGGCGCGCTCGTGGATGGGCTGGCAGATCCCCATCATTGCAGACGACGCCCACGGCAAGTCGCGCATCGACGACATCCAGCCCGACAAGCTGGCCGCGGCGCTCGACTCCGGCGAGGTGGCGGTGATCGCGGGCTTCCAGGGCGTCACGCGCGACGGCCGCATCGCCACCCTGGGCCGCGGCGGCTCCGATACCAGCGCCGTGGCGATCGCGGCCGCCCTCGGCGCGGCGTGCGACATCTATACCGACGTGGACGGCGTCTACACGACCGACCCGCGGATCGAACAGAAGGCCCGCAAGCTGGCCAAGATCTCCTACGAGGAGATGCTGGAGATGGCTTCGCTGGGCGCCAAGGTGCTGCAGACCCGATCGGTCGAGCTCGCCATGGCCTACAACGTGCCCGTCCGGGTGCTTTCCAGTTTTGTCGAGCCCGGCGAAGCGCCCGGCCAAGGCACCATCGTGTGCGACGAGGAGGAGATCTTGGAGAAGCGGATCGTGAGCGGCGTGGCCTACAGCCGCGACGAGGCGAAGATCAGCCTCTTCGGCCTGCCCGACCATCCCGGCGTGTCCTCGATGATCTTCGGCGCCCTGGCGGATGCGAACGTGAACGTGGACATGATCGTCCAGAGCCACGCGCGCACCGTCGACACCGCGAACATGGAGTTCACGGTCGGCAAGCGCGACGCCCAGCGCGCGGTCGAGATCATCCGCGCCGCCCAGCCGCAGATCGGCTTCGAGGACGTGCGGGTGAACGAGGACGTGGCCAAGGTGTCGGTGATCGGGGTCGGCATGCGCAGCCACACTGGCGTCGCCAAGACCATGTTCCAGGCGCTGGCCGAGAAGGGCGTGAACATCCAGGTGATCTCGACCTCCGAGATCAAGATCAGCGTGCTGATCGACGCCGCCTACACCGAGCTGGCCGTGCGCGCCCTGCACGCCGCCTACGGCCTGGACCAGCTCTAGGTTCAAGGTCGTTCCGCGGGGTGGATCCGCCGGCCGCGCAGGCTAAGCCCGGGCGGCTTCCCAGGCCTGGACCACGCCCCGCTCCGCAAGGCCGGCCATAAGGCGCTGCACGTTGGCGGCGTTCTCCGCGAGCAGCAGGCGCAGGCCCGGTCGACCAAGTGCGTCTTCCGGGACAAGCGTCCCCCCCGACGCCCGGATGCAAAGGCCGTCCTCGGCGAGTTCCGCGCAATGTCGCCGCGCGGTCTCCGCCGAAAGCTTCAAGCGCATCGCTACGCCGCGCACCGAGATGGTCCGGGGCGCGCCGCTGGCGCGGCCCTCGTCCGCCAGCGCCGGAGCGAGCAGCGCCACGAGCAGCATTACGGAGATCGCGTTGCCGCTCTCGCGCATCAGGCCTTCGCAGGCGCGCAGCAGATAGTCCGCGAGCAGCCGCGCGGCGGCCCGCACGGGCACGCTGTCGGTCTCGAAATTGGGCGCCGGCAATCCGTCGAGAAGCCCCGCCGCCTTCAGCTCGAAATAGAACCGGCGCAGCCGCTCGTGACCTTGCATGACCGACGCCACGTAGCCTGGCGAGATGAGGAAGCTGGCCGGGACGACGACGCCTTCGCCCGAGAGCTGGCAGACCTGGGCCGCCGTCAGGCGGCGGATGCGCCGCCGCACCGTCTCGAACGCGAGGCCTAGCGACGCGGCCACCGCATTGATGCTGACCGGCCGGCGCTCGTCGTCGGGCGCCGGGGCGTTGATGTCGCCATACCGGGCGCGGGCCTCGGGGTCGCGGGTCAGCGGCGCGATGTTCGCCTGGTTGATCGCCAGGACGAGAAGCGCGTCCAGCGGATCGAGGCCGCCGATGCCGTTGGCCATCTCGTCGAGAAGGAAATTGAACGATAGCGCCGCGAGGACCCGATCACGCCGGGTCATGGGCTCGATAAGCTGTTCAGCGCCCCGACTCACAAGGGCGGATCAAAGCGGCGCCGGGCGCAAAATGCAATCCTGGCGCGACGTTAAGACGCCTCCTGAGCGACCGCCTTCGCGGAACCCGTCATCCGGAACGTCGCCCACACGCCCAGCAGCGCCAGCGGGATCACCGCGGCGAACACCCAGAACCCTGCGCCGCGCGCGCTGGCGTCGGTGAGCCCGGCCGAGAATCCGACCAGGTTCGCGGCTACGCCCGAGATTGCCGCGCCGACCGCGCCACCGGTCTGGCGCACCGCCATGATCGCCGACGAACCGATGGCCCGGTCCTCGTCCGCCAGCGCGGCGAGCAGCCTGCGGCTCATAAAGGCCCAGGAGAAGCCGAAGGCTGCGCCCAGCAGCGATCCGCCGGTGAGCACCCAGGCGAAATGTCCGTCGGCCATGGTGAGCGCCAGGATCGCGAGACTCGCCACCAGCAGCAGGACGCCGAAGCGCGTCCAGCGCGTGTCCCAGGCCCCGGTAGCGCCGGCGACGGCCATGGCCGCCACCGTCCAGGCCATGGACTCCGCGCCGATGGCGTAGCCGGCCGCGAGCGGCGAGAAGCCGCGCAGGTGCTGCAGGATCGGCGGGCCGTAGATGGCGAAGCCCATCGACGCGGCGGTCAGGGCGAACATGGCGAGGTACCCCGAACCGCAGACGGTCGTCAGGTCCCCGGCCCGGTGCGGCAGCAGGCGCACGCGGGCCCTGCCGTCCAGCCAGACCAGGAGCACCAGTACCGCAAGCCCCAGCAGGACCAGCCCGATGGAGCCGACGGGCGAGCGCGCCAGGTCCGCGACGGCGATTGCCGCCACCGCGACGCCCAGCACGCCGAGTTGCATCCACGGAATGCCCGGGCCGCCCGACGCCCTCGCCGAGCCTCCCAGCATCCAGAGGCCGGCGAGGCTGAAGACCCCCGCCTGGACGGCGAAGAGCCAGAAGACGTCCCGCCAGTGGCCAGCCTCGACCACCACCCCGCCGAACAGGGGGCCCAGGACGGTGGCGATTCCCCAGATGAAGGTGACCGCCGCAAAGACCCGGGCCAAGTGCCGCTCGGGAAACAGCATGGCGATGGCCACCATGGCGAAGCCTGAAATCCACCCGCTGCCCAGGCCCTGCACAAGGCGGCCGCCGAGGAAGGTGAACACGTCGGGCGCTGCTGCGCTCATCACGCAGCCCAGCACCATGACCACCCCGGCGAGGGCGGTCGCCGAGCGCAGGCCGAAGATCTCGGACAGGCGTCCCGCGCTGGCGCCCGCCAGGATCGCGCCGACGAAGAAACCCGCCGTGGCCCAGGAGAAATAGGCATAGCCCCCGAGGTCGGCTCCCACGCTGGGCAGGATGGTGGCGGTCACCAAACTGTCGGCGGCGTTCAGCCAGACGCCCAGGCAGATCAGCGCGAACCGCGGTAGCCGCCCCTCGGCCAGCAGGTCGCCCCAGGTGTTGAGGCGAGCCTCGTCGATTTTCGCAACCTCGGACATGTCAAATTCGAGTAGACGCCGTCGCGTAATTTTGCAATGAATTGATTGTCAAATGCACACGCCGGCCGACCGCATCCTGTTCCAGCTCAAGACCCGGGGCCCGGCCGAGACCCTGGCGCTTGCCGGCGCGCTCGATATCAGCCGGCAGGCCGTTTTGCAGCACCTCGAGCGGTTGGTGAGCGAAGGACTGGTCGGCCACGCGGACGAGCGCCGCGGCGTGGGCCGCCCCCGCCGCGTCTGGTCGCTGACGCCGGCGGCGCAGGCGCGGTTTCCCGATACCCACGCCCAGCTCACGCTGGAAATGCTGGACGCCTTACGCGCCGAGTTCGGCGAGGCGGGCGTCGAACGCATGATCGCCCGCCGCGAAGCGGTGACGGCGAACATCTATGTCCAGGCGATGGCCGATGCGCGGAGCCTGGAATCCCGCGTCGCCCGCCTGTCGGAAATTCGGACGGCGGAAGGCTACATGGCCGACTGGTCGCCCGACCCTGGCGGCGGCTTCCTCTTCGTGGAAAACCACTGCCCGATCTGCGCGGCGGCGGCCGCCTGCCAGGGATTCTGCCGCGCCGAGATGCTGGTCTTCCGTCGCGCCCTTGGCGACGACGTGACGATCGAGCGGGTCGAGCACATCCTGGCCGGCGGACGCCGGTGCGCCTATCGCATCACCGCTTCGCCGCCGCGCCCGGAAGCTGCGGCGTGAAGCCCGGCTGCCAGTGGTTGGCGGTGCCCGATGTCACGTACCAACTGATCAGGATCGCGCAGATCAGTGCGCCGGGAACGTAGGAGTTCGTCCGCCGATAGGTCCACGCCGCGATGATCCCGACCACGCCCAGCAGCGGCACGAACTGGATCGCCACGATCACGTTCAGCGGCTCGGTCGGCGTGGCCAGCAGGCCCGTGGCGAATAGGGTGGCGTACTCCCAGGCCACCAGAACGCCGAAGCCCAAGGCCATCGCGACCTTGCCCCACGAGACGGCGGTCAGCAGTCCTTCGCCACGCACCGGGATGCTGGCGCAGAAGGACCGGATGGCGATCAGGAAGAAAACGCTCCACAGGATCAGGTAGCCCGGAAGCTGCATCGAGCGGGCGGCGTCCAGCGGCTTCAGCCCCAGCACCCAGAAGCGGTAGTCGGTCTTGAACCACTGGTCGACGAGGACGAGCGAGAGATAGGCCATCGCCATGGTCGCCACCGCCGCCGCGATGGACAGGCCCCAGCGGTTGGTGAAGGCGGCCTTGCGCCGCACGAAGAGGCCGACGACCAGGGACAGGAGCGCCGTCCCCAGCGCCCAGACCAGGAGCTGGTTCTGGATCCACTGCGGGAACGCCGGGTTGGGGAAGAAGACCTGCCCGACCTTCATCAGCGGGAAATAGGTCAGCGCCGGCAGGGCGGCGGTAATGGCGAGTGACAGCAGCCAGCGGCCGTCGCGCCGCTCGACGGCAGGCTCGGGGGCCTGGGCGAGGCGCGCGAAGACCGGCAGGTCCAGCAGGAGGTCGAAGGTCGCGAGGATCAGGCCGACCATGCCGACGAAGGCGACCAGCGTGCCGATCTCCTTGCCCAGCCAGACCTGGTCGCTTGGAGCCTTCGGCGCCGGCGTCGGCAGGGTGCGCTGGAACCAGTCGACCGCGTCGCCGACTCCGGCGCTGGAGAAGTGTTCCCACGGGTGGGTCACCGGCGGGTTGGCCAGGATGCGCGCCGTGCCATCGGCGACCGAACCGTAGAGCCGGCCCTCCTGCACGGGTCCGGCGGTCCCGAACAACGCCTGCAGCTTCTTCGACGCCGCAACTTCGGAGCCCTTGGGCACGCCCCACATCAGGCCGGCGAACTCATCGTATTGCCCGAAGACGACGGCGAGGTTCTTGGGGCTGACCGGGGCCTTGGCGCCCAGCAGGCCGGGGGTCGAACCCTCCAGTACGATCGACCGGTATCCGTCCGGAATGTCGGCCGCCGCCGCCATGACCGGGCCACCGCCCATCGAGTGGCCCTCCATGCCGATGTTGGCCCGGTCCACGAACGGCAGCGCGCGGAGATAGCGCAACGCCGCCGGCCCGCCGAAGTCGGCCGTCCCCACGATGCCGCCGGAATAGCCGTGCCCCGTCATGTCCATGGCAAGAACCACGAAACCTCGCCGGCTCAGCTCGATGGCGAACGGGCTCTGCATCTCGCGGGTGTTGATGTAGCCGTGGCTGACCAGCACCGCGGGCGCCGGCCTCGCCGCCGTGGCGCCCTTGGGCGTGTACAGCAGGCCCGACACGGTGACGCCCTGCCCCGCCGGGATCCTCACCTCCGACACCTTCACCGCCCCACCGGACGTTTGCACCCGGTGGGCGCCGAAGGAACCGCCCAGGATCAGCGCCCAGGCAAGCGCGAACGCCAGCCACTTCCGCATCACGTCTCCCCCGTCTTTATCGTTGGGCGGGACGATGGGGCTGGATCGGGGAAAGCTCAAGCAACGCCGCGCTGGCGCGACGCGCCAAGTTCATATAAGGATATCTTTATATCAATCCACGGGGAACGCGATGTCCGCAGATCGTCATCCGAACCGCGAGGCGGTGGGCGAAAGGTTCTCGCTGCCGGCCATGGTGCGGGCGCGCGACCTGACCTTCGAGGCCGTCCGGCGCATCGCCGCCGAAATCCGGCCGGGGATCAGCGAGGGGCGCGGCGGGGAGATCGCCCAGGAGGTGCTGGAGGCCATGGGCATGGAGCGCCTGTGGCACCGGAACGTCATCCGCTTCGGCCCCGACACCACGAAAACCTTCTTCGGCGACTTCACGCCCGACTACGTCCTCCAGCCCGACGACATCTTCTATGTCGACCTGGGCGCGGTCTGGGACGGCCACGAGGGCGACGCGGGCGACACCTTCGTGGTGGGCGAGGACGCTGAGATGCACGCGTGCGCCCAGGCCGCGCGCGACCTCTGGGCCGAAGTGGCGGCGCAGTGGCGCGACCACGGCGTCTCGGGCGACGCCCTCTACCGCTTCGCCCTCGCCCGGGCCGAGGCCAGGGGCTGGCGCCTGAACTGGGAGGTGAAGGGCCACCGGGTCAGCGACTTCCCGCACGCCATCTACAAGGCCGGCCCGCTCGGCGAGTTCGACGGCGTGCCCGTCTCCGGCCTGTGGATCCTGGAAATCCAGATCGCCCACCCGAGCCGTCCGATCGGCGCCTTCTACGAAGACCTGCTGATCCGTCCCGCCGCCTAGCGCAGCCGCAGGGTCATAGGCATGCCGCCCTGGGGGCGCATGGACACGCGCATCACCGGACGGATCCGGTGGCCGGGGTCAGGCTCCAGGGTCGCCCCGCGCACCAGCGTGGCCAGGATCGCCACCGCCTCGGTGAGCGCGAACGCCTGGCCGATGCATACCCTGGGTCCGCCACCGAACGGCAGATAGGCGAAGCGGTGCCGGCCTGCGCTCTCTGCGGGGCCGAAACGGTCGGGGTCGAACGCGTCGGGGTCGCGCCACAGCCGGCGGTGCCGATGGATGGCGTAGAGCGGGATGAAGACGAAGGTCCCCTTCTTCACGCGGTGACCACCGGCTTCGACGTCCTGCGCGCACATGCGGCTCATCAGGGGCAGCGATGGGTAGAGACGCATCGCCTCCTGCACGACCTGCCGCGTGAACGTCAGGCGCTCGATGTGCTCCTGTGTGAGGCTGGCCTCGCCGGCCACCGCCGCGACTTCCCTGCGAACCCGGGCTGCGGCGCCGGGGTCGAGGCCCAGCAGGTACAGCGACCAGGTCAGGGCCAGCGCCGTTGTCTCGTGGCCGGCGGCGATGAAGGTCAGCAGGTTGTCGCGCAGCAGGATATCGTCCATCCGCCGGCCGCTCTCGGGATCTTCGGCCTTCATCAGCAGGTCGACGAGGTCGCCGCGCGCGGGCTCGCCGCGTCGGCGGGCGACCATGCGATCGACCATGGCCTTGAGGAACACCATCGCGCGGTATCCGCGTGGGGCCAGGGCCACGCGGGTCCAGGTCGGCCATTGCAGCAGGTCGGCCGGTGTGATCTTGCCGAGGGTCTGCAGGTAGTCGGTGATCTTCCCGGCGGCCGCCTCGACGTCGATCCCCTCGCCCCCAGACAGCATCGTGTCGAGGATGACCTGGAAGGTGATGGCCGTCGTCTCGGTGGCGACGTCGAGCCGCGCCCCTTCGCCCTTGTCACGCCAGCGCTCCAGAGCCGCCTCGGCCGCCTTGACCATCAGCGGGGTCATGGCGGCGACGTTGTCCGGCCGGAAACCGGGCGCGGCCGCGCGCCGCTGCCAGCGCCAGTTCTCCCCCTGGGCGGTGAGCAGGCCTTCGCCCAGCGCGGGCTTAGTCACCCGGTCGAACATCCAGTCCTTTGGAAATGCCTCGACCTTGTCGAGCAGGATGTCCTTCAGCATCGCCGGATCGCACGCGTAGAGGAACGTCTGCCGCTCGTCCCCTCGCTCGTAGAACGGCTCCTCGTAGACCGCCTTCGGCCAGGCCTCGATGGGATTGTCGAGCAGCTTCCAGAGCGCGTGGAAATACGGCAGCGGCTCTTCCGGCGGCTCGATGGCCGGCGGCGTTACCAGGGTCTTGGGAAGGTCGTCCAGGGCCACCTATCTAAGCTAGTCTCCCGGACCGGCGACCGCCATGCCTTCAGGAAAGCAATCCCTGCTTTCCACTCGCCTGCGAGGCTTTAGGTCTCGGTTCTGAAAGATAAAACTGTTAGGGACCCGAAAAAGGAAACGGGAGGAGCATCACCTCGGGATGGCGGCGACAGTGGCCATACGCGGACAGCGGAGTCTGCTCCGGCAGATCCGTGAGGCGCTCGCGGGCGGCGGCCCTGCGCAGCAGCGCCTCGACATGGTGGTGCGCATCATCGCGCTCTCCATGGTGGCCGAGGTCTGCTCGATCTACCTGCGCCGCGCGAACGGCGAGATGGAGCTGTTCGCCACCGAGGGCCTCGACTCCAGCGCCGTCCACGTCACCCGGATGAAGCCCGGCGAAGGCCTTGTCGGCGAGATCATGCGCCTGGGCCGGCCGCTGAACCTGGCCGACGCGCCGGAGCACCCCGCCTTCTCGTACCGTCCGGAAACGGGCGAAGATCCCTACCACGCCTTCCTGGGGGTGCCGCTGCTGCGGGGCGGCCGCGCCATCGGCGTGCTGGTCGTGCAGAACCGCACCGAGCGGGTCTATTCCGAGGACGAGGTCGAGGACATCCAGATCGTCGCCATGGTGGTGGCCGAGATGGTCGCCTCGGGCGAGCTCATCAGCGTCGGCGAACTAGAGGGCGTCGAACTGGCCCCCCGCCGGCCCGAGCGGATCAAGGGCTCGAAGTTCGCCGACGGCCTGGCCTACGGCGTGGCGGTCCTGCACGAGCCGCCGGTGGCTTCGTCCCAGCTCCTGTCGGACGACGTCGTGGCCGAGGAAGCGCGTCTGCAGGCCGCGCTCGAAGCGCTGAAGAACCAGATCGACAACATGCTCGAAGGCCAGCACGGGCTGGTCGACGCCTCCTACGAAGTTCTCGAAACCTACCGCATGTTCGCGCACGACCGGGGCTGGAACCGCAGCCTCGAGGATGCGGTGAAGAACGGCCTCACGGCCGAGGCGGCTGTCGAACGGGTTCGCTCCGAGCATCGCGCCCGCCTGGGCCAGGCCCGCGACCCCTACCTGCGCGAGCGGCTGCACGATCTCGAGGATCTGAACGACCGGCTGCTGCGCCACCTGTCCGGGGACGGCAGCGTGGCCCGCGACCTGCCCGAGAACGCGATCCTCATCGCCCGGAACCTCGGTCCCGCGGACCTGCTCGAATACGACCGCTCGAAGCTGGCGGGCCTCCTGCTGGAAGAGGGCTCGTCCGCGAGCCACGCCGCCATCGTCGCCCGTGCGCTGGACATCCCCTGCGTGGGCCGCCTGTCAGGCCTGCGCGACAAGGTCTCCGAGGGCGACCCCGTCATCGTCGACGCCGAAACGGGCGAGGCCTACCTGCGGCCACGGCCGGACGTGGCCAACGCCATCAAGGCGCGCATGGACGTGCGCCGCCAGCGGCAGGCCGAGTTCGCCAAGCTGAAGGACACGCCCGCCTTCACCCGCGATGGGGTGAAGGTGACGCTGCTGATGAACGCTGGCCTCGACGTGGACCTGGAAAGCCTCGCTGAAACGGGCGCCGAGGGGATCGGGCTCTTCCGCACCGAATTCCAGTTCATGGTCTCGGAAGCGATCCCGCGCTTCAACGCTCAGACTGCCCTCTACTCCCGCGTCATGGACGCCGCCGGCGACCTGCCGGTGACCTTCCGTACGCTCGATCTGGGCGGCGACAAGGTCGTGCCCTACATGGAGGCCGAGCGAGAGGAGAATCCCGCCCTGGGCTGGCGGGCGATCCGGATGGGCCTCGACCGGCCCGCCCTCCTGCGGATGCAGCTTCGGGCGCTGATCGCCGCCTCGCGCGGCCGTCCCTTGCGGATCATGTTCCCCCTTATCTCCAGCGTCGACGAGTTCCGCGCGGCGCGAGCGTGGGTGGATACGGAAGTGGCTTGGGCCCAGCGGCGGGGACGTCCAGCGCCCTCGCGGCTGGACGTCGGCGCCATGATCGAGGCCCCGGCGGTGATCTGGCACCTGGACGCCCTTCTGCCCATGACCGACTTCGTCAGCGTCGGCACCAACGACCTGATGCAGTACCTGTTCGCCGCCGACCGCGGGAACCCGAGAGTGGCCGACCGCTACGATATCCTCTCGCCCCCCGCCCTGCGGGCGCTGCAGGAGATCCAGAGGGCTTGCGCCGAGACGGGCACGCCGGTCAGTGTGTGCGGCGAGCTGGCGGGTCGTCCCCTCGAAGCCTTCACCCTCGTCGCGCTAGGCTTCGAGCGGCTCTCGATGTCGCCGGCCGGGATCGGGCCGGTGAAGCAGATGGTGCTGAGCTGCGATCG
The DNA here is from genome assembly GCF_024508875.1 of Phenylobacterium sp. Classification (GTDB taxonomy): domain Bacteria; phylum Pseudomonadota; class Alphaproteobacteria; order Caulobacterales; family Caulobacteraceae; genus Phenylobacterium. Next base: position 4,109 of record NZ_JANINU010000356.1, on the reverse strand, counting down.
CGAGGCCGCACGGCGCGGCGTCTCGGCCCTGCTGAAATCCTCCGCCGGATCCGTGCGGAACGAGATTGAAACCCTGGCGCGCAAACTCTACCTCGCCGTCTGATCCTCGCCCGAATCCGGCGACACTGTCGGCGGCCAGGACCCAGGAACCCGCGTGCTACGCAAACGCACATCGAAGAAGGCCGATACGTCCCGCGGGCGCATGCGCGCGGCGTTGAACCTGGGCTCCGCGGAACCCGCGACGATCGACGCCCCTGCCGACACGGGACCGCCGCCACCGGTTGACCCGCTGCTCGCCTACGACACGCTTGGCGAAGCCTTGCGCGCCGTGCGTCAGGAAAAGGGCCTGACCCTGCCCGAGTTGGCCGAGCGCACCCGTGTGCGACGAGCCTATCTCGAAGCCATCGAGGAGATGCAGCTCGATGCGCTGCCCTCCCGCCCCTTCACGATCGGCTACATCCGCGCCTACGCCACGGCCCTGGGACTCGACCCCGAGCTCGCCACCGAGCGTTTCAAGAGCGACGAGCCGGTGCTGGACGAGCCCCTTCGCGCGCCGGTCGGCGTCCTCGACGAGAAGGATCCGCGCGTCGCCGCGTTCCTGGTGGGGGCGCTGATCGTGATCATCGCCATCGTGCTTTGGAACGTGGCCCAGCGGGCGATGATGGCCGCCGCCCCACCGCCGCCGCTCGCTCCACCGGTCCAGACCGCCAAGGCGCTGGAGCAGGTGAAGGCCGGCACCGTGGAACTGGGCTCGCCCCTGCCGGCCCCCGTGGAATCCACCACACCGCCGCCCTACGAGACGCCGGGGCTGGCCGCGGCGATGGTCCTGAGCGAGCCGAACGCCACGGCCCCCTCGCCCAATCGCGTCGGCGAGCCGCCGCCCGTCGACCTGGCGTCCCTGCCCAAGGTGTTCACACCGCAGGGCCGCATCTACGACTCCGGCAATCCGCAGCTCTCGTCGGTCGTCACCGTCCAGGCGATCAAGGCCGGCGCGCTCATCGTTCGCGGTCCGGACGGCTCGGTCTATTTCGCCCGGCAGTTGGCGAAAGGCGAGGCCTATCGCGTGCCACAACTGGCGGGCCTAACGCTCGACGTCTCGGCGCCGCACGATTTCCAGGTCTTCGTCGCCGGCCAGTCGCGCGGCGTCCTGCCCGCGCAGCAGGTGCTCGCCTCCAAGCTCGCGACGCCCCCGCCCGGGACCGCGCCGGCCGCCGTTGCGCCTGCGCCCGTGGCGGCCGCGCCGCAGGCTACGCCCGCGCCGAATCCAACTCCGCCGCCGGCGCGATAGGCCGCGGTTGGGTTTCCCCCTCGGACAGACTATTTTCCCGCCCGCCATGACGACCGAAGCCCACACCGCCATCCGCCCCTGGCGCGCCATCGACCGGCGCAAGAGCCGCAAGATCCGCGTGGGCAATGTGGAGGTCGGCGGCGACGCGCCGATCACGGTCCAGTCGATGACGAACACGGTGACCGCCGACGCTAAGGCGACGATCGAGCAGATCCGTCAATTGGAGGAGGCTGGCGCCGACATCGTCCGCGTCTCGTGCCCGGACGAGGACTCCACCGCGGCGTTCAAGCAGATCGCCCAGGCGGCCAAGGTCCCGCTCGTGGCCGACATCCACTTCCACTACCGCCGTGGCATCGAGGCGGCCCAGGCCGGCGCGGCCTGCTTGCGGATCAATCCGGGCAACATCGGCAACGCCTCGCGCGTGAAGGAGGTCATCCAGGCCGCCCGTGACCACGGCTGCTCGATGCGCATCGGCGTCAACGCCGGCTCCCTGGAGCGCGACCTGCTGGAGAAGTACGGCGAGCCCTGTCCCGACGCGATGGTCGAGAGCGCGTTGAACCACGCCCGCATCCTGCAGGACCACGACTTCCACGAGTTCAAGATCAGCGTGAAGGCGTCAGACCCTTTCATGACGGTGGCCGCCTATCAGCAGCTCGCCGAGGCGATCGACTGCCCGCTGCACCTGGGCGTCACCGAGGCCGGCGCGACCCGAACCGGCACCGTAAAGAGCGCCATCGGCATCGGCTCGCTGCTGTGGGCCGGCATCGGCGACACCATCCGCGTCAGTCTGGCGGCCGATCCTGTGGAGGAGATCAAGGTCGGCTTCGACATCCTGAAGAGCCTGGGCCTGCGCCATCGGGGCGTGAACATCATCGCCTGTCCGTCGTGCGCCCGGCAGGGCTTCAACGTGATCCAGACCGTCGAGGCGCTGGAGCAGCGGCTGGCCCACATCGCCACGCCCATGAGCCTGTCGATCATCGGCTGCGTCGTGAACGGCCCGGGCGAGGCCCTGATGACCGACCTGGGCTTCACCGGCGGCGGCAAGGGCGCGGGCATGGTCTATGTGGCCGGCAAGCCCGACCACAAGCAGGACAACGAGGGCATGGTCGAGCACATCGTGGCCCTCGTGGAGGCGCGCGCCGCCGAGATCGAGGCGGCGAAGGTCGCGGTCGCGGCCGAATAACATCGGTAAAGACACAAAAATGACGCCCGCGTCACTCTTGCGTGCGACCGCATGACGCGCTTAGGTGCGCGTCCAATTCTTGGGAGGGACACGATGTCCGCGGACGGCAACTGGAAAGTCACGATCAACACGCCGATGGGCGCGCGCACCATGGCGGTGAGCATCACCACCAGCGGCGACAGCTTCACCGGCAAGGTGGATTCGGAAATGGGCGCGCAGGAAGTCACCGGCAAGATCGACGGCGACACCCTGACCTGGAGCACCGACATCACCAACCCGATGCCGATGAAGCTCGAGTTCACGGCCAAGGTGGACGGCGACAAGATGACCGGCAACTGCAAGCTGGGCATGTTCGGCAACGCCGCCCTGACGGGCGAGCGCGCCTAGCGCGAGCCGCCCACTCTCTATGAGAGCGGGCGATAAAGACAGGGTCGCGCTGCGATGGCGGCGCGACCCTTTTTTTGCGCCGCGAGGCGGTCCTCTGCGCTCCGACCCGGGGTGTTAGTTGCTCGGCGCCACCGCGTCGGCGGCCTTGTTCGCCGCCGAGCTGACGCCCTCGGCCGCGTTCGAGGCGCTGTCCGCCACACTCGAAGCCGCGCTGGTCACCGCGTCTGTGCGGATCGCATCGTTCCGGTTCGACTGCAGCAGGAAGAAGGCCACGATCGCCACCATGGCCAGCACGGCCAGGCCGATCAGCACGCCGCCCAGACCCGAGCCGCCGCTGTCCACATAGGTCGTGCCGCCGGCGTCGCGCTCGACAACGCGCTCGCGGGTGAGGCCATCGCTGCGTTCTGTCACGCGTTCAGTCGCCATTTGAGTTCTCCGTGTGTCACCGGGGCTGAAAACCCGCAGTCGCACGGAGCGTTCCGCCTACCGTCGCCGCGGCGGCACGACGTCGGCGAAATCCGGGAAGGCTTTCCACTTAGGCTCCAGGGGCGCAGCGTCCTCAACGGGCGCGTAGGGTGACGTCGCCTCCACCGTCATCTGCGGAATGTAGCGCGGGCAGTTCGGGAAGATGTCGGTAGGCGTCACCTTCACCAGCAGTTGCGCGCCGGCCATCTCGGGCATCATCGGATCGTCCGCGACCACCTCGGCCCGACCATTCACCCGCAGCCGCCCCGCCTTCTCGCCCATGGCGATGAACAGCAGACCCACATGGGGATTGGCGGCGATGTTGCCCAGGCTCTTGAACATGCCGTTGCCGTCGTAATCCGGGAACACCAGCAGATCGGGCGTCACGACCCGGACGAACCCTGGCGGGCCGCCCTTGAAAGAACAGTCCGGCCGCCCGTCGGCGTCAGCCGTGGCGAGAAAGAAGAAGCTCTGCGCGGCGATGAACCCGGCGTCCGCCTCGGTGAAGCGGTCGTGGCGCAGCTTCTCGACCAGCCGGTCGGCCAGGGCGCGGCTGCCGAAGGCGTCCTGCAGCGCCCTATTGCCTTCATGATACATGGCGTTCCTCCGCCCCGACCATAGCCCGGATTTGGCAGCGCGGGCGGTCTCAGCTAGAGACAGCGCCCTTCAAAGGACGACGACGTTGCGACTTCCACAGGCCAGGCTCGACCAGGTGCTCGACCGCTTCCGCGAGATCGAGGCGCGCATGGGCGCGGCCACCGACGGCGCCGAGATCGTGCGCCTGTC
>NZ_JANINU010000355.1 GCF_024508875.1 Phenylobacterium sp. | reverse complement strand
GGATGGCCGCGATAGCACATCGGCGTCTTGCGCTCGGACGGGTCGATCGAGCCGTCCATCATCCGCAGGTCGCCCCAGCAGCGGAACAGCGGGAACAGCCGGTCCGGGATACCGGCGTCGTTCAGGCGCTTCAGCTCAACCTTGCACCAGTCGGTGATGCGCTGGTTCCGCGCCTTCTGGGCGGCGCGGTAGCGGGTGATGAACTCGTCCGAATATGGCGGGCCGTTGTCCGGGTTGAATGGGTTCAGGCTCTCGTCGGTCGCCACCGGGTCCCACTCGTCCACCACCGAGGCGTCCATCCAGTCGGTCAGCACCTCGGGCCGGCCCTGGTGGGCGTTGAACGAGATGTACAGGTCGCCCTTCGGCAGGGTGTTCAGCGCCTCCAGCCCGGCGCCGCTCACCAGGTCGCCCAGGGTCGGGGCGATGGCCTCGGCCTGGTAGGCGCCCATCAGCGAGCCGCCCCCCGAGTTGCCCAGGATCACCACCGTCTCGACGCCGGCCGTCTCACGCAGCCAGCGCACGCCTTCGCCGATGTCGATGACCGCATGCTCGAGCAGGAACTGGTCCTCGGCGCCGCGGTAGCGGGTGTTCCAGCCCAGGAAGCCGAACCCGCGGGCCGCGATATAGGGCGCGACGTAGTGTTCCGAGAAATCAACGTTGTAGTGGGTGGCGATAAAGGCGGTCTTCGGCCGCTGGCCCTTCGGCGTCGTGTAGATGCCCTGGCAGGGGTGGCCGCCGGCCATGATGCGCGGCGAGGTGGGCGACACCACCCCGATGAACTCCCGGTCCACCTTGGCCAACAGATCGCTGTCGTCGATGATCACCCGTTCTCTCCCCTGACGTTAGGTCCGCCCTACTGGCCGTGCGGCCGCTTGGCGGCTCGCGCGATGCTTCGTAATCTAATCAATATCCCCGATCCAGAGACAACCGGAGTGAGCCGCCCCATGCAGGCGTTGATGCAGGACTGGTCGCTGACGCTCGACAAGATCTTCGACCACGCCGCCCGCTGGCACGGCGACCGTCCGGTGGTGACCCGCTCGGTCGAGGGGCCGACCACCCGCAGCGACTATGCCACCCTCCACCGCCGCGCCAAGCAGGTCAGCCATGGCCTGAGGGAAATGGGGATCGGCCCCGGCGACCGGGTCGCCACGATGGGATGGAACTCCGACCGCCACCTGGAGGTCTGGTACGGGACCATCGGCATCGGCGCGGTGCTGCACACCCTGAACCCGCGGCTGTTCCCGGAGCAGATCGTCTACATCGCCAACCACGCCGAGGACACGGTGCTGTTCGCCGACCCGGCCTGCGCGCCGCTGCTGGCCGAGCTGCTGCCCCAGTGCCCCACCATCAAGCGGGTGATCTTCCTCAGCGAGGAGGCGCCGCAGACGCCCTTCCCGGCCGAGGCCTACGAGCCCTGGCTTTCGGGCCGGCCGGCCGACGTGGCCTGGGGCGGCTTCGACGAGAACACGGCGGCGGGCCTCTGCTACACCTCGGGCACGACCGGCAATCCCAAGGGCGTGCTCTACGGCCACCGCTCGAACTACCTGCACGCCATGATGACCCTGCAGCCCGACGCGCTGAACCTGTCGGCGCGCGACACGGTGCTGCTGATCGTGCCGATGTACCACGCCAACGCCTGGGGCGTGATGTACTCGGCTCCCATGGTCGGCGCGAAGCTGGTGCTGCCGGGCCAGAAGCTGGACGGCGCCTCGCTACACGAACTGATGGAGACCGAGGGCGTCACCTACTCCGCCGGCGTGCCGACCATCTGGCAGATGCTGTTGGCCCACCTCAAGGAGACCGGCGGCAAGCTCACCACCCTGCAGCGCGTCACGGTCGGCGGCGCGGCCTGTCCCGAAAGCCTGATCCGCACCCTGCGCGACGACTACGGCGTCGACGTCATCCAGGGCTGGGGGATGACCGAGACCTCGCCGCTGGCCACCGTCTCGATCCCCTCGCCCAAGGTGGCCGCCCTGCCCTTCGAGCAGCAGTTGCCCTACAAGCTCAAGCAGGGCCGGCTGATCTGCAATCTAGACCTCAAGCTCGTGGACGATGATGGCCGGCGCCTGCCGCACGACGGCAAGACCTTCGGCCGGCTGATGATCAAGGGCCCGACGATCGCGTCGGCCTACTACGGATCGGAGCCGGGCAGCGCGCTCGACGACGAGGGCTTCTTCGACACCGGCGACGTCTCGACCATCGACGCGGACGGCTACATGCAGATCACCGACCGCGCGAAGGACGTCATCAAGTCGGGCGGCGAGTGGATCAGCTCCATCGACGTGGAGAACATCGCCGTCGGCCACCCCAAGGCCGCCCTCTGCGCGGTGCTGGGCGTGGTGCATCCCAAGTGGGACGAGCGACCGGTGCTGCTGGTCCAGCTCGAACCCGGCCACACCGCAGACAAGCAGGAGTTCCTCGACTTCCTGGACGGCAAGATCGCCCGCTGGTGGATGCCCGACGACGTCCTCTTCGTCGACGAGATCCCCCTCGGCCCGACCGGCAAGATCGACAAGAAGCTGCTGCGCGCCCGCCTCACCGGCTACGAACTGCCGTTCGATCCCAACCTGAAGCGCTAGCCGCGGGAGCCCCGGCCGCCGTCTGCGCGTTTCCCCCGCGGAGGCGACATGATCCAGACCCACGAACAGTTCGAAGCCGCTCTCGACGCGGCGACGCATGTCCTCGAAGACCCGCCCGAACCCGCCACGCCGGCTCACGAACGGCTGATGGCGCTCCTGAAGGACATCGCCGCCTACCGCCCGCAGATCCAGGCGCCCGCCGAGGCCGACGACGACGGCGAACGTGCGCGCCTCGCAAAGCGGCTCGAGGAGTTCGAGAGCAAGGTGGCGCCCAGATACGAGCACGAGTGGCGGCCCATGCTGGGTGACGACATCTGGCCAGAGCGCGCCTAGCGGCTAACTATCGGTCAACTCCCGCCGGACGATGGCGGCGCCGTCCGCCATGGCCTTCAGCTTGCCGAAGGCGACCTCGCGGCTCTGGTACTTCATCCCGCAGTCCGGCGCGATGATCAGGCGCTCGGCGTCGATGTAGGGCAGCGCCTTGCGGATGCGCGCCGCCACCGTTTCGGCGGTCTCGACGTTCGGGTCGTTCAGATCGATGACGCCGTACATGATGGTCTTCGTCGGCAGTTCCTTGAGGATGACCGGATCCAGGTCGGGCTGGGCGGCCTCGATCGAGATGATATCGACGTCCGACGCCTCCAGCTCCTCCAGGAAGGCGTAGCCGCCCGGCTTGCTGGCCCCCTTGTGGACGTGGGCGTAGCCGAAGCAGATGTGCAGCGCCGTGACGCCGCCGACGCCCTTGCAGGCGCGGTTGATGGCCTCGATGGCGAAGCTGCGCGCCTCGTCGGCCTTGGCCTGAAGGTAGGGTTCGTCGAGCTGGACGATGTCGCAGCCGGCGGCGAACAGGTCGCGCATCTCGGCGTTGACAGCGTCGGCGTAGTCGAGGGCCAGGGCGCGGCCGTCCGGATAGTGATCGTTCTGCGCCTGCTGGGTCATGGTGAAGGGGCCGGGGATGGTGATCTTCACCGGGCCGCCCACGCGGGCCTTCAGGAAGGCGGCGTCCTGGGCCTCGATCGGGCCGGTGCGGCGAATCGGGCCGGCGACGCGCGGCACCGGGTTCATGGCGCCGGTGCGGTCCATCGCCATGCCGGGCGGGTCGGTCTCGATGCCGGCCAGGGCGGTGGCCAGGCGGTTGGAATAGCTCTCGCGGCGCATCTCGCCGTCGCCCACGATGTCGATGCCGGCCAGCTTCTGGTCGCTGATGGCGACGAGGGTGGCGGCCTCCTGGGCGTCGGCCAGTTCCTTGGGGTCCTTGATGCGCCACAGCTCCTGGGCGCGCACGCGCGGCGGCAGGCGGCTCTTCAGGCCCTCCCGGTCGATCAGCCAGTCCGGCTGGGGGTAGCTGCCCACGATGGTGGTGGGCAGCAGCGGCAGGCCGGGAAGCAACATGCGCGGTTCCAAAAAGATTAGTATTCTATCCATTTGGTAGGTAGAGCGTTCCGAGCTGTCAACGGAACTGCGTCGCGCAGCGCAAGCTTGGGGCGAGCCAATTGCGGCGCTTTCGCTGTGGTGGAATGGTCGGGGAATGAGCGACACACAATTCTACGCCGATCCGACCAACAGCATCGGCTATCTCACGCGCATCGCATTCCGCTCCTTCTCGCGGGCGCTGGAGGTCCGGACCTCCCCGCACGGCGTCTCCAGCGGCCAGTGGCGGTTCCTCAGGGTGCTCTGGCGCGAGGACGGAATCACGCAGCGCGAGCTGTCGCGCCGGGTGGGGATGCGCGAGCCGACGACGGTGATCGCGCTGAAGAGCCTGGAGCGCTCCGGCTTCGTCACCCGCCGCAAGAGCGAGGAGGACCGGCGCAAGGTGCACGTCTTCCTGACGCCGCAGGCCAAGGCCCTGGAGGCCGTGCTGTTGCCAGCGGTGTCGGAGGTCAACGCCGTGGCGCTGGCGGGCCTGACGCAAGCCGAGATCGAAACCCTTCGAAAGGCCCTCACCCTTGTGGGCCGCAACCTCGCCGCCGACGTGGGCGAGGACACGCCCACCGATTCCGTCGCGTAATCGCCAGAGGACCCAGATGCCCGTCAAGCTCCTCGCCCTCGCCGGCAGCACCCGTGCGGGCTCGCTGAACCAGGCCCTACTGGACCTCGCCGCGAAGGCGGCGCGCGAACGCGGCGCGGAGGTGACGGAGATCCGCCTCAAGGACTACCCGCTGCCGCTATACGACGGCGACCTGGAAGCCAGCGACTTTCCGCAGACCGCCCGGGACCTCAAGGCCCTGTTCTGCGGCCACCATGGCTTCCTTATCGCGAGCCCGGAGTACAACGGCGGCGTCAGCGGCGTCCTGAAGAACGCGATCGACTGGGTCTCGCGCCCGACCGACGGCGAGAACCTGATCGCGCTCAGCGCCTTCCGCGGCAAGGTCGCCGGCCTGATGGCCGCGTCGATCAGCCCGTTCGGCGGCCTGCGCGGCATCACCCATATGCGCCAGGTGCTGGGCACGGTGCAGACGCTGGTCGCCACCGAACAGGTGCTGGTGCCCTTCGCCCATGGCGCCTTCGACGAAAACTGGGCCTTGAAGGAAGCCCTCCCGGCGCAGCTCCTGGGCGGCCTCGCCGCCCGCGTCATCGAACTCGCCGAAAAGCTCCAGCCCCCGGTGAGCTAGGAGCCGGAGCGCCCCTTCATTCGCGACGCCCATAGGCTTCGTCGACCGCGAACTCGCCGAACGGCGAGACCGCCGCACCACCGGGGGAATTGGCCCGCTCGCTGATGGCGAGGAGGTAAGGTCTAGACGTTCTGGGCCCCAAGCCACTTTGCGAGAAGCCGGTTCATGGTGATCGGCTTCTCCAAGGTCGGCAGATGGCCGCAGTCGGCGATTTCCTCGAAGCGGACGCCAGGGATTCCCGTGACGATCTCGTTCACGTGGGCCGGAGTGGTGATCCCATCCTGCGCGCCGCGGACCAGCAGCGTGGGGACGGCGATAGCCTGGAGCGACGGGCGGCTGTCGGCGCGGCCCATGATGGCCCGCTGCTGGCGCAGGAAGGTCTCGGCGCCGGTCTCCGCGGCCATGCGCCGGACGATCGCGAGCAGGTGCTCGTCCTCGCGCCGGGCCGGATGGACGAGGATCGGGATGCGCTCTTCCACCACTTCGGCGAACTTCCCGGCTTCGACGAGGCGGATGTATCCCTGCCGCCGCTCGGTCTGAGCAGGCCCGTCGTTAGGCGCGAGGGTGCCGATCAGCACAAGGCTGAGCACGCGCTCCGGCGCCTGGCGCATGACCTCGAAGGCGGTGAAACCGCCCATGGCGTGCGCAACGAGGTGGAACCGATCCGGCGCCTCGGCCAGCAGCCGGCCCGCCATGCCGGCGATGGTCTCGTCGCGCGCATGGTCCGAGAAGCGGAGGTCGTAATCCGCCGACAGGGCCGCAAGCTGCGGCGCCCAGCATTCGTGGGTCAGCAGTTGGCCGGACGCGAAGACGACGGCGGGTCTCAGGCTGGGACGCGAAGACATCAGACGACCTGGTTGAGCAGCGGCTCGCCGGCCTGGAGGCGGCGGATGTTCTCGAAGGCGGCGGCTAGGCTGCGGTCCAGGGTCTCGGGCGTCAGCCAGGCCTGGTGCGGCGCGACGACGACGTTGGGCAGGCTCAGCAGTGGATTGTCCGGATCCACCGGCTCCCGGTCGAACACGTCGAGCCCGGCGCCGCTCAGTTGGCCCGAACACAGGGCGGACACCAGCGCCGCCTCGTCCACCAGGCCGCCCCGCGCGGTGTTGATCAGGATCGCCCCCTTCTTCATCGAGGCGAGCGCGCCAGCGTCGATCATGTGCTGGGTCTCGGGCGTCAGCGGCAGGTGCAAGGAGACGATGTCGGCCTCGCAGAGCAGCTCGTCCAGGCCCACGAAGCGGCCGGGCAGCTCAGGCTTCGCGCTGCGGGCCGTGTAGATGACCGAGGCGCCGAGCGCTTCCAGCGCCGGGCCGAGGCGAGAGGCCGAACCGCCGTAGCCCACGAAGCCGACCGTGCGCCCGCGAATCTCGCCCACGCCGTCGATAAGGTCGGGATCGGGCTGCCAGCCCTGGCCCTGGCGGGTCAGGGGATCGAGGTAGGAGAGCCGCCGCAGTACCGACAGCATGAGCGCCAGCGTCATCTCGGCCACCGCCTGGCTGTTCGTGCCCGGCATGTTGGAGACCGCCACGCCCGCCGCCTTGCAGGCCTGCAGGTCGATGGTGTTGACCCCCACGCCAAGCTTCTGGACCAGCCGCAATCCCAGCGCGCCGCCGATCATCCGGGCGGTCACGGGCTTCAGGACGTGCAGCAGGACATCGGCGTCCGCGATCTCCCGCGCGAAGGCGTCGTCGTCGAACTCGTCCACCACGACGGCCGATATGCCCGCCGCCCTGGCGTAACCGGCCAGCATGGCGCGGAAGCCGTCCGAGGCGCGATAGTGGAGAACCGCCTTCACCTTAGCGCGCCCCTCACCTGAGCCCCGCCGCGACCGACGCGGCAAAGGCCGACGCACCCGCGAACACCGCGTCCGCCCCCATGGCTTCCTCGATCCGCAGCAGCTCGTTCCACTTCGCCATGCGCTCCGACCGCGAGAAACTGCCGACCTTGATCTGGCCGGCGTCCCAGCCGGTCGCGAGGTGGGCAATGGAGACGTCCTCCGTCTCGCCGGACCGCGCCGACACGATCGCCGCCCAGCCCAATGCCTTGGAGGCGTCCAGGGCCGCCTTCGCCCGGCTGACGGTGCCGGCCTGGTTGACCTTCACCAGAACGGCGTTGCCCGCGCTCGCAGCAGCGGCGGCCCGCACCCGCTCGGCGTTGGTGACCAGGATATCGTCGCCGATGAGTTGGACCTTGTCGCCGTATTGCCGGGTCGCGGCCGCGAAACCCGCCAGGTCGTCCTGGCTCACCGGGTCCTCGATGGACAGGATCGGATAGCGGCGCACCCAGTCCGCCACCCGCTCGACCATCGCCTCGCTGCCATATTCCGCGCGGTCCAGGCCCATGCGGTAGCGCCCGTCGCCGCTGTCCAGCTCGTTGGCGGCTACGTCCAGCGAGATGAACACGTCCTCGCCCGGGCGATGGCCGGACATCTCGATGGACTTCAGCAGCGCGGCCAGGGCGTCCTCGTTGCTGTCGAACATCGGCCACCAGCCGCCTTCGTCGGCGGCGCCCGCGAGCCGGCCGGTCTCCTCCATCAGCCGCCCGCCTGCGCGGAACACGTCGGCGGTGATCTCGAAGGCTTCGCGGATGGTGGACGCCCGGGGGCACATCACCATGAAGTCCTGCACGTCGGTGCGACGGCCCGCATGGGCGCCGCCCCCGAAGATCTGGATCTCCGGCAGCGGGATGCGGACCTTCCGGCCCTGCGCCAGATACGCCCACAGGGGAACGCCCTCGGCCGCCGCTGCCGCGTTCAGCGCGGCCAGCGACACCGCGACGGTGGCGTTACCGCCCAGCCGCGCCAGGTTCGCGGAGCCGTCCGCATCGGTCATCGCCTGGTCCAGGCCCGCCTGGTCGCGCACGTCGCGGCCGACCAGCAGCCTGGCGATCTCGCCGTTCACCGCCGCCGTGGCGCGATCCACACCCATCCCGCCGAACCGCGCGCCGCCATCGCGCAGGTCGATCGCCTCGTGCGCCCCGCGCGAGGCGCCCGCCGGCGCGATGGCCCGCCCGATGGCCCCGCCCTCGAGGGCGACCTCGGCCTCGACGGTCGGTCGGCCGCGACTGTCCCAGACCTGGCGGCCGCGCACGGCGGCGATCGTCGTCTTCATCGTGTCCCCAGAGCTTCCTTCCAGACGCCCGCGAGGGCCGCCATCGCCGGTGTCCCCTCGCCTACAAGACGCCGGGCGACGTCGCGGACGAATCCCTTGTCCTCCGGCGTCCGGAGGTAGTCGGCCGGCGACTTGCCGTCCACGCGCGCCAGGAGGATGGCGGCCGTCAGCGGCGCGGCGCGCGCGTCGAGAGCCGCCGCGCTCTCCCAGTCGATGCCTGGCAGGTAGGCCCGCTGCAGGGCGTAGAAGGCGTCCAGGTAGGCCTCGCGGTGCGCGGGCTTCCAGACGGTCTTCAGCAACAGGTGCGCCGAGCAGAAGGCCAGGTCGAAGGCCGGATCGCCGTACCAGGCGCACTCGGCGTCCAGCAGCACAGGGCCGTTCGGGCCGTGCAGGATGTTCTTCGGACTGACGTCGCCATGCACCAGCGTGATGCGCGCCGACGCGGTCGCATCGGCCAGCGGAACCAGCCGCCAGGCGAGATCGGGGTGAACCTCGGCGCAGTGGCGGAGGAACGGGTCCAGCCGCAGGTCCTCGAACAGGGCGGTCGTCTGGAAGCGGGCCGCGATCTCGGCCGAACCGGCGGCGCCGGCATGGATGGCCGCCAGCAGGCGTCCCACCTGGGCGGCGAAGCCCACATCGACCTTTCCCTCGGCGAGGTCGGCCTTCCAGACACTGTGCGTCACCGGATCATAGAAGCTCATGACGAAGAGGCTGGCCGCCTGATCCTCATACAGGACTTCCGGCACCGCCTCCCCCGCGAATGGTCGCGCCGTCTTCAGCCACTCCACCTCATAGTGCGAGCGCTCGACCGGCGCGCGCCAATCGGCCGACACCCGGAGCTTGGCGAGCGCGCGCTTGACGCAGACCGGCCCCGTCGGCGCCTCCAGCCTGAACACGTCGCTGGAGACGCCGCCGGTCAGGGACTGCAGGCGAGGTTCGGCCTCGCGCGGCAGGAATCCGCCCGCCTTCAAGGCCTCGACGATGTCGTTTTCGGGTGGCACGGTGGCGATAGTTAGAACTCTAAGTGCTTTTGGTCCAGCCGGCGCGGCCGAGCGTCAATTAAATTGACGCAAGCCAGGGCCCGGCGTTTATTGTACGCAACAATGACCGGGCGCCGCGCCCGGCAGGAGGACGACATGGCTCAGCCGACCAATCGCGAATTCGACATCCAGGGCGTGAACCACCTGGCCCTGGTCTGCAAGGACATGGCCAAGACGGTGGAGTTCTATCGCGACGTGCTCGGCATGCCCCTCGTCAAGACCCTCGACCTGCCCGGCGGCCGGGGCCAGCACTTCTTCTTCGACATCGGCAACGGCGACTCGCTGGCCTTCTTCTGGTTCCCGAACGCCCCCGAGGCGGTGCCCGGCGTGTCGGCCCCGGCGGAGCTGCCGGGGGGCGGCAATATCGCGTCGGCGCACGGCTCGATGAACCACATCGCCTTCAATATCCCGGCCGAGAAGTTCGACGAGTATGTCGAGAAGCTGAAGGCCAAGGGCGTCAAGCTCGGCAAGGTTCTGAACCACGACAATTCCGAGACCCAGGTCGCGGCCGAGATGCACGACGACGTCTTCGTCCGCTCGGTCTACTTCTGGGATCCGGACGGCGTGATGCTGGAGTTCGCGTCGTGGACGCACCAGGGCTTCACCGACCGCGACGTCGCGCACGAGGCCGTCGATGCGGAGGGCCGCAAGTCGCGTCCCGTCGTGCTGAAGGCCGAGAAGCTGCTGGCGGAAAACGACTCTCGGGCGCTCGAAGCCGCGAAGTAGGGCCCCCAGGCCGATCGCCTCCCTGCCGCAACGTGAACGACGCGGCGGGAGGCGATTGACACCAACCCTTAGCAATCTAATTATGCGTCCAACGCCAATGAGGAAGGCGCGGATGTATCCCTTCGCCGCCGGTCTCTATGCTCCGCGCAACCGATGGTACGTCGCGGCCCGATCCTCGGAGATCGGCCGCGCGCCGCTGGAGCGTTTCATCCTCAACCAGCCGGTCGTCTTCTACCGGACCGAAGCCGGCGAGCCGGTGGCTCTGGACGGCCGCTGTCCGCACCGAGGCTACCCGCTGGGCAAGAGCCGTCTGGAGGGCGACGCCATCGTCTGCGGCTGGTGAAGGAGATGATCCGCGGCGAGCCGCCACCTTCCGGCGCGCAGTCGCACAGCGCTAGCCGATCTAGAAGCGTCGGCTCAAGCGTATGACGACCGTCAAGTAAATTGACACTTTGCGCACACAGGCGCAGATAGTCCGCGAAACGTTCGACCAACAGAACGCAATACACATCCAGAGGGGGAGACGGCGATGATCGCCCGGCTGCTACTGTCCACCACCATGCTCGTCAGCCTGTGCGCGGGCTCTGCCCTCGCCGCGGAAGCGGAAGACGAGAGCTCCACGCTCGGCGAGGTGGTCGTCACCGCCCAGAAGCGCGAGCAGAAGCTGCAGGACGTTCCGATCTCCATGGAGGTCGTGTCCGGCGAGAAGCTTTCGGACTTCGCGACCAACGACTTCAAGCAGATGGTGAAATTCACGCCGAACGTCTCGGTCGAGACCACGGCGGGCAACGACACCATCTACATCCGCGGCTTCGGCTCGCCCCCCGCGAACTTCTCGTTCGACCAGGCCGTGTCGCTGTACATGGACGGCGTCTACGCCGGCCGTAACCGCCAGGCCCAGGCGCCCTTCTTCGACCTGGCGCGCGTGGAAGTGCTTCGCGGGCCGCAAGGCGCGCTGTTCGGCAAGAACACGCCCGCCGGCGCGGTCAGCATCGTCTCGGCCGGCCCGACGTCCTCCTTCGAAGGCAGCGTCACGGCGCTGTACAACTTCAACCTCGAAGGCCCCGAAGTCTCGGGCTACGTCTCCGGGCCGATCACCGACAAGATCGGCGCGCGCCTGGCGGTGAAGCTGCTGGACCAGGATGGCTACATCAAGAACCGCGCGACGGGCCACGACGACCCGGGCAACAAGATGGCCCTGGCGCGCCTGACCCTGCGGTTCGCGCCGACCGACGACTTCGACTACACGCTGAAGACCGAATACAGCGACCGGCAGGTGAAGGGCGGCCTCACGGTCTCCAGCCCCCTCACCGCGTCGCAGAACCCGCACAAGACACGCTATCTGCAGCAGTCGGCCCTGGGTCCGGAAGGCACCGAGGCGACGTCCTGGCTGGTGTCGGGCACCGGCAACCTGTCGATCGGGGACTTCACCCTGACGTCGGTGACCGGCTACTCGTTCTTCCGCTCGAATATCATCAACGGCTTCGACCAGTCGGTCCCGAACGGCAACGGCGCGGTGACGCCGAACAGCGTCTACAACAGCTATCCCGAGCACTTCCGCCAGTGGTCGCAGGAAGTCCGCCTGCTCTCCCCGACCGGTCAGAAGCTGGAGTACGTGGTCGGCGCGTACTATGACACCGCGCTCTACCAACTGACCCAGCTCGGCGGGTTCAACATCGCCTCGCTGAACTACTTCGGCCTGCTCAACACCGAGTTCCGCCAGCGCAGTCAGACGCTGTCGGCCTTCGCCCAGGCCACGTACCACGTGACCGACCAGTTCCGGCTGATGGGCAGCCTGCGCTACACCACCGTCGACAAGCGCGGCCACTTCTTCGGGCGACTGCTGTACGGCCCGTTCGCCCTGCGTCCGGTCAGCGCCGTGGCCAACGGCAAGATCAACAACGAAGACAACTGGGATCCGTCGATCACGGCGCAGTACGACATCACCCCGCAGATCATGGTCTACGCGACCTATGGCCGGGGTTCGAAGTCGGGCGGCTTCGTGTCGAACACCTACGGCACGACCAACGCGACGTTCATCTACAAGCCGGAGAAGTCGGAGAACCTCGAGGCGGGCGTCAAGTCCACCCTGGCCGACGGCCGCGTGGTCCTGAACGTCTCGATCTACGACACCAGCTTCAAGAACCTGCAGGTGTCGGTCTACAATCCGACGATCTCCACCTACCAGACCGGCAACGCCGCCAGCGCAACCTCTCAGGGCATCGAAGGCTCGGCCGCGTTCTATCCCGCCAAGGGCCTCGATTTCACCGTGGCGGCGGCCTACCAGGACGCCAAGTACGACAACTTCCCCGGCGCGGCGTGCTTGGCCACCCAGCCGATCACGCAATGCAACCCGGCGGTCCCCGCCAGCATCGCGGCCAACAACATCAAGGGCGCGCCGCTTCCCTACACCTCGAAGTTCAGCTTCTCGGCGCAAGGGCACTACCGCCACGAGTTCGGCAACGACATGGCGCTCGACACTACCGTCGCCGTGCACGGCCGCTCGAAGTACTTCGACAGCGACAACGAAAGCCCGCTGTTCGGCCGCCAGAAGGGCTACGCCAAGCTGGACGCCCGCGTGCAGTACGGCCCGACCGATGAGCGCTGGCACGTGGCCGTCGTCGGCAAGAACCTAACCGACGAGCTGACCACCGGCAGCGCCTTCAACCTGCCCGCACCGATCACCGCCGCGCCGCGCGCGATCCTCTATCTTGAGGAAACCCGCAGCGTCGCCATCGAAGGCGGCCTGAAGTTCTAGTCCGAGGAAGGGCGGCGAGCGTGAATTCCGAAGCGCTCGCCGTTCGCCTCGCCCTGACCGATGCTGTCACCGCCTACGCCATGGCGCTGGACGCCGGCGATTGGGCGGTGTTCCGCGCTCTTTTCGAAGACGAGATCGAGGTCGACTACAGCTCCCTCGGCTCGATCCACACGAAGATGCCGGCCCAGGCCTGGGCGGACCGCTGCCGCGTCCTGGGCGCCTTCGACGCCACCCATCACAAGGTCACCAATTTCCAGGTCGAGATCGCCGGCGAGACGGCGACCGTGACGTCCTACGTCGACGCGGCCCACTTCATCGGCGAGCTGCAGGGCTTCGCCTGCGGGACCTACGTCCACCGTTTCCGCCGCCACGGCGCCACGTGGAAGATCGTCGCCTGTGCCTTCCGGCTGGCGGGCCACCAGGGCGGGCGCGCGGCGTTCGACGCCGCTTTCGACGCGGCCCGCGCAAGGTTCGAGAGCGCCTCATGATCGACGTCCACTTCGTGCCGACGCCCAACGGCCACAAGGTCAGCATCATGCTGGAGGAAACGGGCCTGCCTTATCGGCTGATCCCGTACGACATGCTGGCCGGCGACCACCTGAAGCCCGAGTACCGGGTCGTGAACCCCAACCATCGGCTCCCGGGCATCGTCGACCACGATCCCGTGGGCGGCGGCGCCCCGTTCAGCGTAATGGAGTCGGGCGCCATCCTGCTCTACCTGTCGGAGAAGGCAGGGGGCGCCTTCGTCCCCACCGACCCACGCGGCCGCTCGCTCTGCCTGCAATGGCTGATGTGGCAGATGTCGGGCCTCGGCCCTTCGCACGGCCAGGCCCATCACTTCGTGCGCTATGCCCCCGAGGGCCAGGACTATGGCGTCGCCCGCTACACCAACGAGGCCAAGCGCCTGCTGGCGGTGCTGAACCGCCGGTTGGCCGATGCCGAATACCTGGCCGGCGAATACTCGGTCGCCGACATGGCAGCCTGGCCCTGGGTGCGTGCGACCCGCGCCATCGCCCTGGACCTCGCGCCTTACGCGCACATCGGCCGCTGGTTCGCCGCCGTCGGCGACCGCCCCGCCGTCCAGCGCGGGACCGAGGTCAAGAACGCCCCCAACCTCGCGAGCCTGCGTCCGACGCTGACGCCCGAGCAGTGGTCCAACCTCTTCGGCGAGAACATGCTGAAGAGCGCGGAGGCGTGAGCCGAAGCGCGCCCTCCGGCTCGTCGTCGCCCGGCTCGTCCCGGGAATCCAGACGCGCGGGTGCTCGGCGGATCTGCCTGGACGTTCAGCGCATCTGGATGGCCAGGACGAGCCCGGCCATGACGAGCCCTGATGGGGAAAGCTCAGCCGCCCTCGTCATGTCCCCACTGGCGTTCGATCTTCCCGTCGACGTGCCGGACGGCCACCCAGTCGCCGCCGGGGAGGCTGTCGTCCTCGACGAGGTCGATCACCGCCGCGGCGATGTCCTCCGGCATGCACATGGCGTTGTTGGCCAGGATCGGCGCCATCCACGGCGCGTAGTCGCCGTCGGCCCCGGTCTTCTTCAGGATCGGCGTCTTCGTCAGCCCCGGCAGCACGCCGCAGACGCGGACGTTCCAGCTCTCCTTCAGGCTGGCGCAACTGCGGGTGAACATCATCACCCCGGCCTTGGTGGTCGCGTACATCACGTCCGAGAAGCCCTTGCCCAGCGCCACCGTCGAGACGGTGTTGACGATCACCCCGCCGCCCCGCGCCCGCATCGCGTTAGCCGCGATCTGGGTCGCCGCGACCAGCGACGTCAGGTTCACGTCGATGATCCACTGCAGCCGCTCGACCGGCGCATCGGGAAACTGCGGCGTCCCCAGGACGACGCCGGCGTTGTTGTACAGCACGTCGTAGCCGCCCTCGTCGGCCAGCGCGGCCATCCACCCTTGAACGGCCTTCAAGTCGGCCAGGTCGACGATCCAGCTACGGGCGCGCGTCTGGAGGCCAAGTTCGTCGATCAGACGGATCGTCTCGGCCATGCCTGGCTCGTCCACATCGGCGATGTGGATCACGCTGGCCCGCTTCGCTGCGAAGGCGAGCGCTGCGGCGCGGCCGATGCCCGCGGCCGCACCGGTGACGACGCACGTCCTGCCCTCGATCTCCATGGCGTCCAACTCCCTTGCTCTCGTTGCAGCCAGCCTAGCCCGCAGCGGATTGAACCGTAAACTTGATTGACACTAGGGGACCCCGCCATAGGGTGGCCCGCAAGGCGCGACACGACGCCGTTGGGAGTGAGATGGACCAGGCCGCCACAGCCGCGATCAGCCCACCCGTCGCCACGGCCCGCCCGGGGCGGACGCTGGCGCTCCTGCTGCTGACAGCGGTCGGCACGGTGAACTTCGTCGACCGCCAGATCCTCTCCGTCCTGGCCGAGCCGATCCGTCAGGAACTGCATCTCAGCGATACCCAGCTCGGCCTGTTGACCGGCCTGTCCTTCGCGCTGTTCTACGCGGTGATGGGCGTGCCCGCCGCGATGCTGGCGGATCGGGTCCACCGCGTCCGCCTGGTGGCGTTGGCGTGCCTCATCTGGAGCGGCTTCACGGGCGCCTGTTCGCTGGCAGGGTCGTTCTGGCAGCTTACCCTGGCTCGCTTCGGGGTGGGGGTCGGCGAGGCCGGCGGCACGGCGCCCTCGCTCTCGATCCTGGCCGACTACTACCCACCGTCCCAACGGGCGGCGGTGATCGGCCTCTTCACCTGCAACGGTCCGCTCGGCGTCTTCGTGGGCGCCAGCCTGGGCGGCTGGGCGGCCGAACAGTACGGCTGGCGCGGAGCCTTTGTGATGGTCGCCGCCATCGGCGCCGTCGCGGCGCTGTTGCTGGCCCTGTTCGTCCGCGAGCCCATACGCGGCGCGCTCGACCCGGCCCCCGCGACGCCACAGGCGCCGGCCCGACTCGGGCCCACGCTCGCACTCTTCATGTCGCGGCCGAGCCTGCGCCTGCTGCTGCTCGCCAGCGGCCTCTCGGCCTTCGTCAGCTACGGCATGCTGAACTGGATTCCGGCCTATCTGATGCGCGTGCAGCAGATGCCACTCGGCGAAGTGGCCAAGTGGTTCGGGCCCGCCGCCGGGCTCTGCATGGGCCTCGGCATCTGGGGCGGCGGAGCCCTCGTGAACTGGCTGGGCAAGCGCGATCTGCGGGCCTTCGCCTATGTCCCCGGCCTGGCGGTGCTGGTCACCGCGCCGACCCTGGCGCTGGCGGTGATGGCTTCGTCCTGGCAGGTCTCGCTGCTGCTGATGCTGGTCCCAATGATCGCCTGCACGATGTTCACCGCCCCCGTCCTGGCGCTGGTGCAGAACCTGATGCCCGTGAACGCGCGCGCGACGGCCACGGCGCTCGTGTTGCTGGCCTTCAACATCGTGGGGCTGGGCGGCGGGCCGCTGGTGATCGGCATCGTCAGCGACGCGCTGTCGGCCGCCGGCGCCGAGGCGCCGCTGCGCACCGCCCTGCTCTGCGCGACGCCTGTCGCCGTGCTCTCCGCCCTCGGCTACTGGGCCGTGACACGTGTCGTGAGCCGCGACGCCGAAGCCGCTCTCAAGGAAGCCGCCGCATGAAGGACCTGCAGGACAAGACCGCCTTCGTGACCGGGGGCGCCAGCGGCATTGGCCTGGAGACCGCCCGCGCGCTGGCGAAACGCGGCGTCCGCCCGATCCTGGCCGACATCGAGGGCGCCCGGGCCGAAGCCGCAGCCGCCGAACTGCGAGCCGAAGGCGCCGACGCCATCGGCCTGCAGCTCAACGTGGCCGAGGAGGCCGACTGGGCGCGCGCCGGCGAGGAAGCGGCGAAGTTCGGCGACGTCCGCATCCTGTTGTCGAACGCCGGCGTCGGCGGCGGCTCCGGCAAGTTCGAGACCTACGACACCGACGTCTGGCGCTGGGCCTATGCCGTCAACGCCCACGCCCACCTCTACGCCTGCCGCACGTTCCTGGACGGCATGAAGGCGGCGGGCGAGCCGACCCACCTGGCCATCACCGCCTCGATGGTCGCCATCGTGCCGCCGCCTATCTCGGTGGCCTACATCTCCTCGAAGTTCGCGACCCTGGGCATCGCCATGGCGCTGCGCAACGAGTTGGCCGACACCGACGTCGGCATCTCGGTGCTGTGCCCGGGCATGTCCGCCACCAACATCGTCGCCACCACCGCCAAGCTGCGACCCGGCGCAAGCGAGCAGGGCGCCGCGGCCCAGACGGCACAGAACATGTCCGGGGTGCTGGCCGGGGGCATGGCGCCCGGCCCCATCGGCGAGCGGGTGGCCCGCGCCATCGAAGCCGGCGAGTTCTTTATCTTCACCCACCCCGAGTGGAAGGTCATGGCCGAGGCCGGCTTCGCCGAGATGCTGGCCGCCTTCGGGGAGTCCGCCGACCCGGCCTATCCGGGCGACGACATCGCGAGCCTGGTGGCGGCGAACGGCGCCAAGCGCATGAACGTGGCGGTCGGCCGCTAGAACCCCTTCAGAGGAGAACACCCATGTCCGAGCTCGACGACATCCGCATGTTGGCGAAACGCTTCTTCGACTGCGTGGAAGCGGGCGACATCGACGGCCTGGTGGCGTGCTACGCGCCCGACGCCGAGATCTGGCACAACACCGACGAACTGATCCAGGGCCCGGAAGACAACAGGAAGACCCTGGCCGGCATGGTCACCCGCATCGTCGACCGCGTGTACGACGACCGCCGGGTGGAGGTGTTTCCCGGCGGCTTCGTCCAGCAGCACGTCCTGCGCGGAACCCGCGTCCAGGACGGCGTGCGCGTCAACCTGCCGGCCTGCATCGTCTGCGCCGTGAAGAACGGCAAGATCACCCGCCTGGACGAGTACTTCGACTCCGCCCGGGTCGCCGAATTCCGCAAATACGCCTGAAATTTCGAGGAAACCTCAGATGCCCGTCCTGAAGCAGATCCCCCGCGCCGAAGTGACCTCGGAGGTCGTGAAGGCCTACTACGACCGCCTGTTCGGCCCCGACCGCGACCCGGTGGCCAGCCCCGGCACCGCCACCGGCACGCCCGGCGACTGGTGGACGGTCTTCGCCATCGCGCCCGACATCTTCAAGCACGCCGTCGACGGCTTCGCGGTCTACCGCCACCCCGACCGCAAGCTGGACCCCGTCCTGCGCGAACTGGGCCAGACCCGCGCCGGATGGGTTAAGGGCAGCCAGTTCGTCTATTCCCAGCACTGCAAGTCGCTACGTGGCCTGGGTGTCTCGGACGAGAAGATCGCCGCCATCCCGCACTGGCAGGTGTCGGAGGTCTACAACGACCAGGAGCGCGCGGTCCTGGCCTACGCCGACTGCCTGACCTCGGGCGACGGCCGCACCCCGCTTGAGGTGTTCGAGAAGCTCCGCACCTTCTGGGGCGACGAGGAGATCTTCGAGTTCACGTACATCACGACCCTGTACGCCATGCACGCCGTGATCACCCGCGCCCTGCGCATGGAGTACGACAACCGCGAAGATCCGATCGTCGAGGTCGCCGCGCCGGAAGGCTTCAACGCGTCGGACTTCCTGAGCCCCAACAGGACGAGGTAGCCCAAGAGTCGCCTCGCGGCGTACATCTGGCGTTCTCGTGCGCCGCGAGACTTCGCAGAATTTTGCGCAGGGCCGACGCCGAGCAAGGCTTGATCGGCGTGTAGCTGGTCGATGGGCCCTGCCCATCGTCTCGTGGGCGTCGCAGTTGTCGCGCCGGCCTCCGCGAACGCCGATACACGTAAACCACTGATTAACCAAGATTCACGCCCCGGACTCGCGCCTTAGGGGAGCGATGAGAGCGCATCTTGAGATCGACGTATCCTCGTTCTCTACCTACAGACGGGGATCTGTGATGAAGAAGTTTCTTACGACGGCTGCGGTGGCGGCGGCGGCCCTGGCCGCGGCGAACGCGGCGTCGGCCGCGGTGATCATCACGCAAGGCAACCTGCCCGGCAGCCTGGACACGGTGCTGATCGACGGCGCCGACACCGGGACCGACAATGTGATCCTGGGCCTCAGCAACGAAGGCTGGACGGTCCAGGTCACCGGCGACGAAGTGATCGTCCCGTCGAACCACGGCGGCGGCCAGGTTTGGGTCGCGGGCGCCGACGGCGGCTTGACCTACCTCGACATCTCGACCCCGGGCGCGACGTTCACGGCCGCCGAGATCAACATCAACGCGCCGCGGCAAACCTTGTGGTCGATCACGCTGCAAGGCTTCAACGCCGCCGGCGTGGCGTTCACCCAGTACGTCGACAAGAACATGAACCCCTACCCCGCCGGTCCGGTTGGGTTCGAGGACATCACGAACAACAGCTTCTTCAACTTCAAGGCGACGGACGGTGACGTGTTCACGCACGTCAGTTTCCAGACGTCCGGGGACGTGGCCGTCGGCCAGATCCGCCTCGGCGCGCTGACCGCCGTGCCGGAACCCACCACGTGGGCGCTGATGATCCTGGGCTTCGGCGCTGCGGGGGCCGCCCTGCGTCGCCGCCGAATGGTTCTCGCGTAGAGACCCCGTAAACTCGACGCGACGAAGGAGGCCCCGGTGTCCCGTGCCGGGGCCTTATTCGTTTCCGCTTCAGCGAGCGCCGCGAGCCGAGAGCCGCACGGCCGCCGCCAGCGGTGAGGCGAACGGAACGACGCCCAACGCCTGACGCACCGCATCGAGGGGCAAGTCCAGCAGCTCGCGCCAGGCCACACCAAGCAGAGGCGGTGTCTGGCGGCCGTGAAGCCAGCCGCGGAACACGCTCTCCAGCACGATTTCCAGCCCCGCTGGCCGCTCGATGGCCACCGTCGCCATGGTGAGCGCGAGGACCACCGAGGAATAATGATGGCCGAATTGCGCCGTCTGGAACGCCGCCAGCGCCAGCTCGTCGAGTTCGGCGTGGCTGTATCCGCCGACCACCGCCCAGGCGACGTGGCTCTCGAGGATGCGGGCGTTGAGATAGCCCAGCGGCGGCGGCATCCGGTCGAACCCCCACTCCGCCGGGTGGATGCAATCTTGTTGCTGCTCCCGCAGCATGGCCTCGCGATAGATGAGGCCGCCCAAGTGGCTCGGAGCCGCGTGAGCCAGTTCGCGGACGTCTAGGTGTTCGAGAAGCCCCTTGGCCGCCGCCTCGCGCGCGCCGCGATAGTCGAGCGCCGTCGCCGCGACGCGCTCGTCCAATTGCTTGTCGAGCAGGCGCGTCAGCCTGATCGCCGCCCGGGTGAACGGGACCCGGCGCCGCTCGGCGGCCGCCCCCTCGAGAAGCTTCCAGAAATCCCGCCAGAAGGCGTCGGGCGGACCGTTGTCCCGGGTGTTGCGGGTGCTTGGCGGATAGACTTGGCCTGAAAGCCAGCCATGCGCGGCCGCGTCGTACACGTCGAGCAGCCGTTCGGGGGTGCAGACCGAAACATGCAGAAGCTTGGCCGCGAGCGCGCGCAGGCCAAGGCCGGTCACGTCACGCCGAAGCCCCGCGGCCAGGGCTCCAGCGTCCCCACGGCCGCCGACGGCCATGATCTGGAACGCCTGCCGGACGGAGTCCTCGATGGTCAGCGCTGGCATGGACCGCCCCCCCTGCGTTCCTGCGTGCGGCATCGGCCTTCCCTCCGCGGGTGCGGGTTCGACCCTCACTCCGATAGTTCGAGAATGAATGATGTTATGATTTAAATTGCCCACCCGATAGGGACCGGCGGTTGCAGGTCCTCGGCCCACAGGCTTGCTTGCGTCGGCTCGTCGTCGGCCCTGGAAGGGGCGGGGGCGATCCGGCAGGGTGGCGACATGCCGACCGCACCGCCCGTCCATCTCAGCTTCGCTGCGGAAGTCATCGTGTGGCGGGGGCCGGCGCCCTATTTCTTCGCGCCGCTGCCGGCCGACGGCGCCGAAGAGATCCGCCGCGTCGCCCGCGCGGCCAGCTATGGGTGGGGGGTGATCCCGGTGGAAGCCACGATCGGCGAGGCGGTCTTCACCACCTCGCTTTTCCCACGCGACGGAACCTACCTGCTGCCGTTGAAGGACGCCGTGCGCCACAAGGCGAACGTTACGGCAGGCGACCGGATCGCCGTGGAGATGATCGTGCGGCTCCCCGAGCGCTGACGGATCGGCGGCGTCCCCCGCCACCAATGCGCGGCGGCGGGGGAGGCTGAGGCGTTACATCTTCCAGACGAGGGTCACGCCGTACGTGCGCGGGGGCGCGTAGGGTACGAGGGTCTGGCGATAGGCGCCGAAATAGGTGACGTAGGTCGCCACCAGTTCGTCCGTCAGGTTCTTGCCCCAGACGGCCACCTGCCAGCGCTTGTCGGGTGAGGTCAACGAGACGCGGGCGTCAACGTTGATGTAGCCCTCCTGCTTCTGGGCCGGAATGTTCGAGGCCTCGAAGAACATGTGCGACTGGTTTGTGTAATCGACCCGCGCCAGCGCTTCCCAGCCCTCGAGGTCGGCCGTGTACTGCACGCCCAGGTGAACCTTGTCCTTCGGCGAACGCGGAAGGTCGTTGCCGCTGTAGTTCGCGGTGGCGCCGTTGGCGAAGCTGGTGAACTCCGCCTGCAGGCGCGCATAGCTGCCGTCGATCTGCAGCCCGCCGACGGGCCGGATCATTAACTCGAACTCGGCGCCCTTGATCTTCGCGGTTGCGGCGTTGCCGACCACGACGCAGCACAGCGGGACGAGCTGCGAGACCTGCAGGTCCTTGTAGTTGGTCTGGAACAGCGAGGCGTTGAACAGCGCCTTGCGGTCCCAGAACTGGCTCTTGAACCCGCCCTCGTAGCTCCAGGCGTACTCGGGGTCGTAAGGCGTCGACTGGCTGAGCGCGGACCCGGCGATGCCCTGAAAGCCGCCGCTCTTGAAGCCGCGCGTGGCCGACGCATAGACCAGCACGTCCGGCGTCATCTGATAGTCCAGCGCAAAGCGCGGCGTCAGCGCGTTCCACTTCTCGGAGGCGCGCACGTCGTAGTTCGCGGCTAGCGGCGGCGGCATGCCCGGGCCGGACACCTTGCGGCCGATGAAGTGGCCGCTCTTCTCCTCCCACGTCTGGCGGATGCCCGCCGTGGCGGTGAGCTGATCGGTGATCGCATAGCTGAACTGGCCGAAGAGCGCGTAGCTCTTGCCCAGAACCTCCTGCGGATAGGTCGCGATCCCGGTCGAGGCCGGCGCGGGGAAATCCTGCCGCAGGTCCTCGATGCGCTCATTGTCCTCGCGCAGGTAGTAGGCCCCCAGCTGGCCCTTGAGGCGCCCGTCCATGGCGTCGAACGCCAGACGCAGTTCCTGGCTGAACTGGCTGTTGTTCTCGTGATCGGTCTCGGTGGACTCGATCTGGGCCGGCGGCCGCACGGGATTGGAGAAGAAGGGCGTGCGGAAGTTCAGCGTGACGTCGCGGAGAGCCGTGATGGAGGTGACCACGCCAAACGGCGTCGTCCAGTTCACCTCGCCACGATAGGTCCGCAGCCACCGACGCAGGTAGCCGTCGGTGAAGGCGTTCACGACCCGCGGGTCGGGGTTGATTCCGACGCAATGGATGCCGTTGTCGAAGCTGCGGTCGCAGTTGTTGTGGCGCGGATTGCCCTTCTGGTCCTGGTCGGTGAAGTCGGCGGCCAGGACGATGTCCAGGTTCTCGCTGGGCAGGAACCGGACCGCTACGGTCGCGGTCTTCAGCTCCTGGTTGTTGACGTCGTTGCCCGTGGTCTCGTTGAACTCGTAGCCGTCGCGCTTCTTCATCGAGCCGCCCAGCGAGACGAACACCTTGTCTCCGATCGGCAGGTTGCCCCGGGCGTTGAGCTGGCGGCGGTCATAGTTTCCGTACTGGCCCTCAATGCGGAACGACGGCTCCGCCGACGGCTTCCTACTCACGTACTGGATCAGGCCGCCCACGGTGTTCTTGCCGAAGAGAGTGCCCTGCGGCCCCCGCAGCACTTCCACGCGTTCCAGGTTCAGGGCGTCGATGTCGGGCGTGCCGCCACGACCTGCGTAGACCCCGTCCACGAAGACCACCACCGAAGCGTCGCCGCCGGCGTTCTGGCTGATGCCGAAGGCCGAGCCGATCCCACGGATGGCGAAGTTGGTCTGGATCGGATCGACGGCGCCCGCGCTGAAGCCCGGCGTGCGGATCGCGATGTCCTGGATGGTCTCGATCGACTGCTTCTCCAGCGCGGCGGCCGAATACGCACTGACCGCGATCGGCACCTGCTGGATGTTTTCTTCGACACGCTGGGCAGTGACCACGAGTTCGGAGACCTCGGCCTCCCTGGCCTGGGCGGCGGCCTGCCCCGCCCCGAACACCGCCGTCCCGAACGCCAACCACGAGGCGCCATGCGCCAGCGACCTGAGCATTGCATTCTCCCCTTTGCAGGGCCTCGTCTCAAGGCGAGGCCTCAGGGAAAGGGACGCTACAGCATATTCGATAGAATGCTAAGCATTTATGCCGCGCCTGCTTCCGCGGCCTCCACGGCGCGCGCGAAGGGCTTGAGGCCCAGCGTCGCCGCGACGGCCGAGACCGGCATCGCGAGCGCCGTCACGAGGGCTATGGCGTAGCGCAGCGAGGCGTCGTCGCCGAACACCCGGTCGGTCACCAGCGCCATCGCCGTCGGGCCGCAGCCCAGGCCGATCAGGTTCGCCACCAAGAAGTAGAGCGCCACCATGCGGGCGCGCAGACGGGACGGCGTGATCATCTGTAGGGCGGCGCCGGCGACGCCGCCATGGATCGTGCCGATCAGCATCATCAGGACCATCAGCCCCAGCGCGAGGCTCGCGCTCGGCGCCAGCGCCATTCCGCAGAGCAGCGGCAAGAGAAGCAGCGCGTTGAGGCGGATGACGCGCAGGTGGGCGTCCTTTTGTCCCCGGTCGTACATCCGGTCGGCCATCCACCCGCCGAGCATCAGGCCCGCGGCCCCGCAAAGGGCCGTTGCCGCGCCGAACCACAGGCCAGCCTCGGCCACCGGCATGGCGTAGGTCCGGTGCAGGAACTGAGGAATCCACGCCATGGCGCCGTACATCACCAAGGTGATCATCGACATCGCGGCGAAGTGCGCGCCGATGGCCCGTGCGTGCGTGCGGAGAAAAGCCGTGAACTCCCCTCGCGCCACACCGTCCTTCGCGGCGGCCCGTTGCGGCTCGCGAACGGTAAGGGCGATGAGGGCCGCCACCAGAAGTCCGGGCAGGCCGATGACGACGAAGGTGAGCCGCCAGGGCTCCATCGCGCCCAGCAGCGGAACCGCCAGCGCTCCGCCCTCGGTCACGAACTTCACCACCAGGGCGCCGGCGACCAGGGCGATGCCGGAGCCCAGCGGCACGCCGATGGAGTAGACCGCCATGGCCCGGCCCAGCTTTTCGCGTGGGAAGTAGTCACCCAGCAGGGAATAGGCCGCTGGCGAAAGCGTCGCCTCGCCCACACCCACGCCGATGCGCGCCAGGAACAGGCCTACGTAACCCTTCGCAAGGCCGCAGATGGCAGTCATGACGCTCCAGGCGGCGACCCCGGCCGCCATCAGGCTACGCCGGCTACCACGGTCGGCGAGCCAGCCGAGCGGTATCCCGAGCACGCTGTAGAAGATCGCGAAGGCGAACCCCATCAGCAGGCTCATCTGGGTGTCGCTGATCCCTAGGTCGGCGCGGATCGGGCCGACCAGCAGGCTGAGGATCATCCTGTCGATGAACGACAGCGTGTAGGCCAGCAGCAGGACGGCGACGACGTACCAGGCGTAGGCGCCGCCGCGCGGCGCGCTATTCAACGCCGAAGATCCGATAGCGCACGCCCTTGGCGGTGCGCTTTCCGTAGCCAACCGCCACCTGAGCGTTCAGCCAATCATAACGAGGGTCGGCCGTCTCGAAGATGGGCTGGATGCGGAAGTAATAGTCGTCCTCGCTCACCGCCTCGACCTTGGCCGGATCGCGGAAGTCGGCCAGCACCGCCTGCGGGATCACCAAACGCCCGCCGTACCGTACGTCGATCAGGGCCCCGTCGTGGGTTTTCCAGAGCGAGCGGACGTCCACCAGCGTCAGCGCCGCGCCGTCGGCGCCCTGACCCAGCTCGGACCAGTCGCCGCCGCCAGCCATCACCTCGCCGCGCAGCCGCTCGCCCTCGACCACGCCGCCCGCGATGTAGCTGACCCGCCGGTTGCGCCACGGCGACTTGCCCAGCGGCAGGGGCGCGTTGTCCTCCAGCCGGATGTCGGCCACGCACAGCGGTTGAGCCTTCAGGCCCTCCATCGCGCTCCCTCCTCGTTATTACTTAGAACTCTACATATTTACGGAGAGAGGGGAACTCCTCCTTCTCTTGCGAGCGAAAGATGTGCGGAGGTTACCCCTGCACCAACCGCACCTGGGTCCCGCAGAGCGTAACCTCTCCGGCGGCGTTCAGAGTGCCGCGTCGCTCGGCCCTCGCTTGGACATCGGCCACATCCCGCACCTTCACGTCGAAGGCCCTAAGCCCTTCGCCGCGGCCGTCCGAAGCCTTCACGAAGCGGATCTCGCCGCCGTCCAGGCCCAGGCTCACCCCGCCGTCGCGGAGCGGCAGTCCCAGCACCTCGCCCCAGCGCTTCGCCATGGCCGGGGGGTCGTCGGCCTGGACCTCGGCGCCGACGATCTCCAGCGAGGTGTCGGTCTTCACGTTCTTCCGCCAATCGGGACCGCCCCACTCCCAGCGCTCGCGCGGCTCCATCCAGTCGACGGAGACGATGGCGCCGCCGACATCCTTCGGATGCAGGTGGGTGAATGCGACGCCCTTGCCGTCGAACTGGTCGGCGATCCGGACGCGCTGTTCGGCGATTCGCGCGCGGGCGCCGGCCAGATCGTCGGTCTGGAGGATGACCATGTAGCCGCCGTCGCCGCTACGCTTGTCCAGCAGGCGGCCGGCCGTCGTGCCGTCCTGGGTCGGCGAGACCACTTCCAGGAACGTGTCGCCGACCGGCCAGACCGCGTTGTGCAGGCCGTACTTGCCGACGCCCGGGTCGGCATAGGCCGCGCCCAGGCCCAAGACGTCGGTGATCTCGGCGCGGGCCGCCTCCAGGTCGGCGCCCACCAATGCGATCTGCCGAAGCCGCATCTTCTTCCTCCCCTGTCTTTTGCCCAGACTAGAGGAGCGGCCGGGATGACGGTCAAGCGCGCCCGCCGTATCGTGCCGCCAACGAACGGACGGAGGAACGCCATGGCCGACATCGACACCGGCACGAACGACCTGCTCGCCAATCTGGAGGCGGGCGTGCTGACGCTGACGCTCAACCGGCCCGAGGCGCGCAACGCCATGTCGGGCGAGATGAACGACGCGCTGGCCAAGACCCTTGCCTGGGCCGAGTTGGAGGCCTCGGTGAAGGTCGTGGTGCTGACGGGGGCGGGCAAGGGGTTCTGCGCGGGCGGCGACGTGAAGGGCATGAACAGCCGCAACGAAGGCGGCGGCGCCGGCGAAGGCATCGACGCGGCCATCCACCGCCAGCGCGTCAACCAGCGGGCCACCGCCGGCAAGCTGTTCAAGATGCCGAAGCCCACGCTGGCCGCGCTGCCCGGCGCGGCCGCCGGCGCGGGCCTGGGCCTGGCGCTGGCTTGCGATCTGCGGATCATGGCCTCCAGCGCGATCATGACCACCGCCTTCGCCAAGGTCGGCTTTTCGGGCGACTACGGTGGCACATACTTCCTCACCCAGCTCGTGGGCTCGGCGAAGGCGCGGGAGATGTACTTCCTTTCGGACCGCATCGCGGCGGACGAGGCGCTGCGGTTGGGCCTGACCAACTGGGTCTGCGAGTTCGACGAGCTGCAGGCCAGGACACGCGAGATCGCGCGACGCCTCTCGAACGGGCCGACCATCGCCTACCGCTACATGAAGGAGAACCTGAACCGCGCGATGGCCGGCGACTGGGACGACTGCCTCGACCTGGAGGCCACCCACCACGTCCACTGCGGCCAGACGGCGGATCACAAGGAAGCGGCCAGGGCCTTCGTCGAGAAGCGCGAGCCGGTGTTCGTGGGGCGCTAGAACACTGACCAACCCATCCGCATCGCCAGCCGCTCCAGCGCCAGCGTGCCGACCTGGGAGTTTCCCACCTCGTTGAGGCCGGGCGACCAGACGGCCACCGCCGCCACGCCGGGCACGACGGTGAGGATGCCACCGCCCACGCCGCTCTTGCCGGGGAGGCCAACCTGGAAGGCGAACTCCCCCGAGGCGTCGTAGTGGCCGCACGTCATCATGATGGCGTTGATGCGCCGCGCATGCTCGGGACTGATCACATGTTCGCCGCTCAGGGGGTCCGTTCCCTCGTTGGCCAGGAACAGCCCCGCCCGCGCCAACTGGCGGCAGGTGATGCGTAGCGAGCACTGGTGGAAATAGGTCTGCAGCACGTCCTCGACCGGACTGTTGAGGTTGTCGAACCCCTTCATGAAGTTGGCGAGGCTGTAGTTGCGGAAGCCGGTGGCGGCCTCGGAGGTCGCGACCTCCTTGTCGATGTCGATGGTCTCGTTGTCGGCCAGCCGCCGCAGGGTGTCGCGGATGTCGGCGACGGCCTCATCGGGCGTCCGGCCGGCCAGCACCGCGTCCGTCACCACGATGGCGCCAGCGTTGATGAAGGGGTTACGGGGCACGCCCTTCTCGGCTTCGAGCTGGACGATGGAGTTGAAGCGCGACCCCGACGGCTCGCGGCCGACGCGCGCCCACAGCGCCTCACCCATCCGCTGCAGCGCCATCGTAAGCGTGAAGACCTTGGAGATGCTCTGGATCGAGAACGGCATCCAGGCGTCGCCGTACTCGGCCATCTCGCCTTCGCAGGTGATCACCGCCAGGCCGAAGCGGTTGGCGTCCACTCGGGCCAGCGCTGGGATGTAGTCGGCGACCTTGCCCTCGCCGCGATGGGCGTCGGCGACCTGCTTGCCCACCTCGGCGACGATCTGGGCAAGGCTGGCGCTCATGGGATCCTCTAGAAGCTGGCCTTCAGGCTTACCGCCACGCGGCTGCCGTAGGTGTCGCCCAAGCTGTGCTTGTCGGTGTCGTGATAGCGCAGATCGACGCCCAGGTGGTCGGTGAGCGCGTAGCCGACGCCCACGTTCCAGGTGGTGTAGTCACCGGCGCCGCTGACTTCCTGGCGGCCCAGGGCGGCGCTGAACGACACCTTCTCGGTCGGCGAGATCGAGCCGTTCACCTCGTAGTAGAAGCCGTGATCCATGCCCGAGTAGTAGTTCGGCGAATAGTAGGCTTGGGCGCCCAGGGTGGCCGGGCCCAACGGCAGGGCGGCGGCGGCCTTGAACTCGAAGTAGTCCAGATCGGCGCCCGAGGGCTGATCGACGTAGCCGTAGTAGAGGACGCCCAGGTCCAGCGAGAACAGGCCGACCGTCGGCTTGAACCCCGCGTAGAGGTCGAACTCGGCGTCCGTGCTGTCGTTGAAGTCCACGTTCGAGACCCAGGTCCCGGCGTAGAACTGGCCCATCGAAAGGTCGGCGCCGGCGAACACCTCTGGGTGCTCGTCGGTCTGGCTCACGCCCCGAAAGACGTAGTCGCTGGCCGCGCCCAGGTTGAAGCTGAAGCTCGGCGCGTCCTGTGCGGCGGCCGGGACTGCGAACGCCAGCGTCGCCAGCGCGGCGAGGGCGAAGGGCTTCTTGCGAAGGGTCATGCGGCGTCCTTGCGAAACCATGGGCCTATCAGCAGCCGATTCACTTAACGGGAGCTTGGCGCGTCACGCCGGCAGCAGCATCTCGGTGAAGTCGCCCCGCATGCAGTGGTTCGAAGCCATAGAGGCGCCGTACGCGCCGGCGTTGATCAGGGCGATGCGGTCGCCCTCGGCCAGCTCAGGCATCAGCTTGCCATGCGCCCAGACGTCGAGCGCTTCGTTGATGTTGCCGGCGAGGCTGACCGGTCGCCACGTCGAGGTGTCCAGGCTTCGGGGCGCACAGGCCACGGGCTCGCAAGGCAGCTCGTAGTAGGCGGGCTCGGGCGCGAGGTTGAAGCCGCCGTCCAGCCCGGCGAACATCACGTCCTTCTTGCGCTCGACGTCCACCACCTGCAGCAGCAGGACGCCGGCGTCCTTGACGATGTACTCCCCAGGCTCGGCCGCGACCGTCACCCCGCGGCCCGCGAACCGGCGCCGCAGAACGGCGCTCCAGGCCGCGAGGTCGAGCGGGACGTCGCCCTCGCGGTGCGGGACACCCAAACCACCGCCGACATTGACCGTCCGCACCCCGGGGCAGGCCTCAAGGAAGCTCGCCGCCGACGCCACCGCCGCCTCCCAGGCGTCCAACTCCCGGCTCAGGTACCCGCAACCCACGTGGAAATGCAGGCTTGTAATGGAAAGGCCGTGCGCCCGGGCCATCGCAAGGGCGTCGGCCCACTGGTCGCGGTAGATGCCGAACTTGGTTACGGCGGCGCCCGCATAGGTGAGCTTCTCGGCGCCAGCGTAGCCCGTGCCGCGCTCGGGATTGACCCGCACGCCGATCGCCCGGCCCGGGGCCCGCTCGCCGATGCGCCGGATCATGCCCACGGAATCGCAGTTGATGGTCAGATCGGGCTCGGCGAGCAGTCGTTCCAGGTCGCGATTGGCGACCGCCGTCCCGGTGAAGCTGATGTCGGCCGGGGCGAATCCGCAGTCGAGGGCCCGATCCAATTCGTTGGGCGAGCAGATATCCGCCCCCCAGCGGCTCGTCCTGGCGATGGACCGCAGCAGCGGCTCGAACCGGTTGGCCTTGATCGCGTAATAGGCGCGCGTGGGACAGCCGCTGGAGGCCAGCGCCTCCCGCAGTCGGGAGAGGTTGGCGTGGACGCGCGCCTCGCTGACCACGTGCAGCGGCCCTTCGACCGCGGCGGCCAGGGCGCCGAGGTCGCGCCCGCCCAGGTGCAGACGGCCCTCGATGAAGCCGAGGTCGTCGCGGGTCCACCAGAAGGCGGCGGCGGGCTGCGGGCCGCTCAAGGCGCCGGCCGGGCGATGTAGGCCCGCCCCTCCGCGTTCGGCCCTTCGAGGCGGCCCGTGATCCAGTGGCGGCAGGTCCGCGCGCCGCAGTGGCAGGCGAACTGCCGGAACAGCACGTCCTCGGTCTCAGCATAGTCGATGGTGAGCAGGTCGCCGGCGGGGATGTCGCGAAGCGCCACAAGCTCCGAGCGTTCCATGTCGAGCCGGCAGTCGGGGTCGCAGCTATGCGACAAGAACCCGATGATACTGGTCTCGGAGATATGCAGCCCCGGCTGGACCTGCAGGCTGTGCTGCTTCAGCTCCGGCCCGACGACGCCGGTGAACCGGTGGATCACCTCGCCCTTGCGCCGCGCCCTCAGCGTGCGGACGCCAAGGCCGTACTCGGAGTCCGTGTCACAGACTTCCAGGGCCTCATCCGGCGCGCCGCGGGCCTGCGATTCGTTGGGTGTCGGCATATCGCCCTAGGATGTCCCGCCCGCCCTCTGTCGGGAAGGCGACGGTGGCGCATAGCTCTTGGAAAACTGCAAACAGTTATGGTTGCCCACGCGCCGGTAGACCACCCGGTCCATCATGCGGCGCACGAGATGGATTCCCAGGCCGCCGACCTCGCGTTCATCCACGCCCAGCGTGGTGTCGGGAGCCTCCGCCGCCAGCGGATCGAAGGCGGGTCCATCGTCGGTGATCGTCAGGGTGACCTGCTCATCGGTGACTTGCCCAGCCACCTCCACCGAGGCATCCGCTCCGCCGTGGTTGCGCACGTTGCTGACGAGTTCGTCCACCGCCAGCAGGACGGAACTCACCGTCGCCATGGGCACGCCGCGGCCGGCCAGTTCCTCTTCCAGGGTGTCGAGCAGGACGGAGGGGCCCTTGCCGCCGGGAGGCAGCGTATGGGCGAAGTCGGGTTCCATAGCGCTCGCCGGCTCGGGGCCCTTGCGGGGACTCACGGTTGCCAGTCTAGTCGGCCCGCGAATTATCTCAACGGCCGCGCGAAGGCCGGACCCGCGAGGTGTCCCATGCAGATCCACGAACAGACCCGCGGCGGCGTACTCCTGCTCACGGCGTCCGGGCGGCTGGATTCCGGTTCGGCCGGAGAGCTGGAGGCCGTCCTGCCTCCGCGCGTCCAGGCGAGCGAGAAGGTGGTCCTGGACCTGGCGGAGGTGCCCTACGTCAGTTCTGCGGGGCTGCGCGTGCTGCTGATCGGGGCCAAGGCCGCCCGTGGCAAGGGCCACAAACTGGTGCTGACCGGCCTGTCGGCCTCCGTCCAGGAGGTGTTCGACATCTCGGGCTTCACCAGCATCTTCGCCATCGAGCTCGACGTGGAGTCAGCCCTCGCCGCGCTGGCCTGACCGCGGCCGGATCGCCGCCGCGACACCCACCGGCTCCAGCAGCGTCGACAGGTCGTCCAGGACGGCCGCCGCCCCCAGCTGGGCCGCAGCGGCGTCGTAGACTTCGGCGCGCTGCGCCTTGTCGCCGTCGATCACCAAAAGCAATCCGGAAGGCGCATCGCCGCTAGCCCACGCCCGCCATGCGAGGCGGGTGATCCCGAACGCGGCGGTCGCCTGCGCGATCAAGGCTTCGCCCTCGCCCGCCAGCCGCGCCTCGAACAGGCGCCTGGCCGCCAGGGCCGACGCCAGCGCGGCGGAGGGGCTTTCCCCGCCGCACTCGCCGACGACCACCGCCGCGCGTCCCGCGACCAGCGACAGCGCATGGAATACGCCTGGGGGAGCGCCGCCCATGACGCGCATCGCGACGCTGGCGCCCGCCGCCTCGGCCGCCTCCGCGGGGAAGGCCGCGTCGCGGTAGGCCGCGGCGCTGACGGCTTCGTCCCGCGCACGATCGCGCCGGGCCAGTTCGCGCCGTCCTCGCGCGATGCGGCTGGCCACACCTGTCGCCATGAGCCGGACCGCCTGGGCCAGGTCTCCGGTCTCCCGGATCGCGAAGCGCCCCGTGGTCTGAGCCGACCCATCGGCTCGGATGGCCGCGATCGCGCCGCTGTTGCGCGCCAGCTCGCCCGTGATGATCCGCGAGATCGCGAGCGCCAGGACGAGGCCGACGAGGCCCGCGGCCGCGACAAGTCCGGCCACCAGTCTCTGAAGACCCTTCACCTGGGCGAACAGCGGCTCGGCGTCGATCTGGGCGATCACGAAGCCCCCGCCCCTCACCGGAGCCAGGCCAGTCGCGCGCCGAAGACCTTTGGAATCGGCTCTGACGCCGGCCGCCGCCGGCGTCCTTGGCGTCTCGAAGCGGCCTGGCCAGTCGCGGGACGGGTCGCCGGCGAGCCGTAACGTCCGGCCATCGGGTCTGACGAGGTAAAGGCCCTGTAGCCCCTTCACCCGCCGAACGGCATCGCTCAGCGCCGCGCCGCGGACCGGATCGGCCAAGGCGCGCGCAAGGTCTTCGGAGGCGTCGGCGAACGCCGCTACCGTGACCGCCGCGGCGATGGCCTGGTTGGCGAGGCCCCGTTCGGCCTCGGCCCGCTCCCAGATGTAGAGCAGCGCCCCGTTCACACCCGCCAACAGCAGGAACAGGGGCGCGATCAGCAGCAGGAAGGTGCGACGGATACTCATCCGGCGGCCCCGTCCAGCAGATCGCGCAGGCCGACGACGAACTCGGGGCATTCCCGGGCGATGGTGAAGACGTGCGGCTTTGCGATGACCAGCGCCTCCAGTCCGTCGGGCCCCGCCACGTGGTCGGTCCGTACGGCGAGGCCAAACAGCAACCCCGGCGCATCGAACACCGCCGGCGCGGCGCTCCCCGCCGTCTCAGCATGTCCGGCCAGGGTGACGAACAGCGCCTCGGCCACCGTCCCCGCGGGAAGCACGAGCTTTCCGGGGCCATAGGCGCGCGGCCGCGCGTGGCGGGCGATCAGCAGCAGCTCGGCGTCATCGAGCCGGCGGAAGGGCCCGGCCTCGCGCAGGGCGAACAGGCGCTGGACGACATCGACGCCGATCATGCCGACGCGTCCGTGAGCTCGCCGTGTACGACGAGCGCCAGACCTCGCCAGGCCTTCGCAAGGGCCGGGTCGGCGGCGACGCGGCGCGCCAGGTCCGCCATGGCCCGATGCTCCAGGCGCGCCTCAAGGCCGTCGTCGAGAGGGCTCCAAACCGCGCCGTCCGGAAAGTTGACCGGCACGGCGGGCGGCAGCGCCGTTTCCAGGCGCGCGGAGTTTCGCACGCGGTCGGCAGCCAGCGTATCGCTCCACGCCTGGCGCATGGCCGTCGTCAGGTGTGTGGCCAACTCGCCGAGGTCGTCGCGAAGCCGGGAGACCTCCCGCGGGCCCTTGAGGCGCGCCGGCGGAGCGCGATCACCCGCGGCGATGCGCAGGGCGTCGGCCTTCAGGCCTTCAATCGGCGCCGCCACCCAGCGCACGATCAGGAAGGTGACGAACGCCGAGGCCGCCAGCGACGCCACGCCGATCAGGGCGCTGGCGAACAGGGCGTTCTGGGTGGCGACCTCGATGACCGAGATGTTCACGTCGGCCCCGGCCGTCGCCACGATCTTCCCCGCGCGGTCGCGTATGGGCGCAGCGGCGGTCTTCAGCAGGCCCCAGTGCTCCTGGAACTCGATCGGCGACACGTATATCGGGCCGCCGTCCATCGTGCGCCGCAGGCCGGCCCGGGTCTCGGGGGTCAGTTCGTCCTCCGACCCCAAGGTAGAGTGTTCGTCCCCGACCGTGGAGTCCAAGACGTAGACCACGTCCTTCAATCCGCCCAGCGCCTGCGAGTAGAGGTAGGTCAGCCCCAGTTCACGGCGGATGCGCCGCATCGGCTCCACGTTGCGCCGGTACTGCGGCATGGCCTCGACGGCGTCGGCCGGCGCCTTGACCATCGCCGCCTGCAGCAGGAAGTCGTGATCGGCGGGGTCGATGAGGGCTCCGGTAAGCGCGCTTGTGGCGATGAGCTTGCGCGAGAAGCCGTCCAGGATCGTTTCGTACAGCCGGCTGTAGACCAGCGCGCCAAGGGCCACGGCGAGCACCAGGATGGCGGGAGTGATCGTCCGCCACAGCAGGGTTTTGATCGGCGTGCCGTCAGAGCGCATAGGATCGATCGTCCCTGGCCTTGAGCATGCTGAGCGCGAGGTCGGCGTAGCGGGCGGCCACCTCGTCCACGTCGGCCCGGCTGAGCCAGAACGAACGTCCGGCCAGCCGCAGCTCCACCGGACGGCGGGCGGGCGGTTCCGGCGTGGCGCGCTCGGCGAGCGCCACCTGGGCGTCGATGGATGCAGCCGCGAGGTCGGGGCTCGCACGCACCGCCGCCACGAGGTCGACCACCGTCGGACGTCCGGAGTCGAGCGCGAGCAGGCTGGCGAAACTGTCGCGGAAGATGGGCGCCATCCCGGGACGAAGCCCGTCGCGCAGGGCGGCGGCCAGTTCTCCCGGCGGAACCATCTCGCGCAGCGCCTGGGCCGCGGCGGCGGCCTCGAAGCCGCGCCCACCCGCCACCGCCGCCTTCAGCAGGTGGGCCAGTTCGCCCAGCGCCGGCGCGGTCTCGCCCGAGCGCCGGATCAGGGGATCGAGCCGCCGCCATGTCGCGTGGCCGACCCCGCTGGCGATGGTCTCGACAGCATTGCCGCGGACCTTCGGGTTGGCCGAGTGCAGCGAGACGATCAGCAGGTCGAAGTCGGGCAGCAGACCGCCAAGGGCGAGCAACTCCAGCGTGAAGTCCACGGACTCGCCGATCTGTTGGCGATAGGCCTCCGCCAGAAGGCCGAGCGCCGCTGAGCGACCGGCTTCCCGGTCGAAGCGTGCGGCGACCGCCAGCCGGCGCCTGGTCTCGTCCAGCTCCTCCCGGACCAGCTTGTCGAGCTGGGAGACGAACTGGGCGTGCGAGAGCGTGCTCAGCGCCCGGGCCGCCACGGCCCGCGCCCGGTAGGGCGTCTGATAGCTCGTGAGCGCCTGCATGAGGCGCGGGATCGCCGCCTCGCCGAGGCCCACCAGCAGGGCTTCGACCGCGCGCAGCTCGCGCGGGCTGAGGCGCGCGGCGGCCGTCAGGATCTGCGGGATCGCCTCCACGTCGCCGATGGCGCCAAGGAGTTGCAGGATGGTTCCGCGGCTCTCGCGATCCATCGCGGGCAGAATACGCGCCAAGGGCTCCACCAGGCCGATGTCGCCCGGGCCCACGAGACTGGTCAGCGCCTGCAGCGCCGAGCGCCGCGCAGCGGGCGAAGGATCGTCCAGCCTGGCGGCGAACGCCTCGGTAGCGTCGGACGCATCGGGCGCGTCCTCACGGGCGGAGACCTGCCGGGACGGGGGATTGAGGAGCGCGCGCGCCGCCGCGGCAGCGCCGGAGTCCGCCCCGGCGAGCCGGCCGCGAAGGGCCGCCTCGGCCTCCGCATCGAACGCCGGCGCGTGCAGGCTGGGGTCGCCGAAATTCAGCCAGCCGCGCCGCATGTTGGCTTCCATCGCCGCCGGATAGAGATGGCGCAGGGCCATCACCACCGCGATCAGGGCCGCGCCCAGCAGCAGGCCGATGCCGGACAGCTCGCGCATGTCGGCGTTCTTGGCCGCGAGCAGCAGGAAGGCGCCCGAAAGCAGGCTGGCCAGCGGCTCGGCCAGGCCCTCCACCACGGTTCGGAAGGGCCGCTTCACCTGCGACGGCGTCGCGTTGAACAGCAGGTTCTGGTTGTTGTATTCGATCGAGGTCAGGACGCCGTGATAGG
The DNA here is from genome assembly GCF_024508875.1 of Phenylobacterium sp. Taxonomy (GTDB): domain Bacteria; phylum Pseudomonadota; class Alphaproteobacteria; order Caulobacterales; family Caulobacteraceae; genus Phenylobacterium. The sequence goes on along the minus strand of NZ_JANINU010000355.1, from coordinate 42,294 downwards.
CGAAGAAGGCCGCCAAGGCGGCCGGCGCGCCGCCCGCCAGGAAGAAGTAGGCGAAGACCGCGAAATATGTCAGCGGCAGGACCAGGGCCACGTTGCGCACGCCGATCCGCGTGACCAGCCGGTTGAACACGAACAGGCAGATCACGAGGTTGAACACGCTGGCGCCGGCGTAGAGCTCGCCGAAGAGCTTGGCGAGGTCGGCTTCCGAGCGCCCTTTCTGCAGGACGGTCGAGTACTGATACTCGGCCAGGTTGGTCATCAGCAGGGTGACGAAGAGGGTCGCCACAAGGGCGACCGCATAGCCCGAACCGCGGAACGCCTTGGCCACCTGGACGAGCTGGCTCACCACGCCCGAGTCCTCGCCGTCCAGGTCGGTGTCGCTGTCGGAGATCCGCTGCCAGCGCCGGCGCAGCATCACGGCCACCGGGGCGGTGGCCAGGGCGACACCCGCCCAAACCAGCAGGAAGCCGTGCATCGGTATGACGGCGGCGAGCCCGCTGACGATCAGCGCGCCGACGGTCGTCCCCAGGGCGCAGAAGGCGGCGAAGAGCGGGAACAGCCGCTTGGCGTCCTGGATGTCGAAATAGGCGTCGGTGAAATTCCAGAACAGCGAGTAGAGCGCGATGTACCACATGGCGAGGTACAGCTTCAGCACGTAGTACAGGCCCGTCTGGAACGGCTCGGGCAACCCGATCTGGATTAGGCCCCAGAGGACGGCGCCTCCCCCGATCAGCGCCGCCAGCGTCACGTCGACGACGTGGTCGATGGAGAAGCGGACCATCAGATACGAGAAGATCGCCGTGTAGACGATCATCACCGCCGGGGTCAGGAGGAAGATCACCGGCAGCTTGTCGGAGCCCACGTGCGTGAGGAAAGCGGCGTCCCCCGCGGCGAACCCGATGCCCATGCCGGTCTGCAGCAGCAGGCCGAACAGGCCGAACTGCAGGAGCTTCGGCCACTCGCCGCGCTCGACCCGGAACAGGCGGTTCAAGAAGACCTGCACGTTCTTCCTCAGACCCGGCCCCCGCCGCTCGCACCGCGTTAACGACCGCGCCCTAATTTTCTATAGACTAGCGGGGATTCCCCGAACCCTCACACACAGGCGCCGCCGCACGATGACCGAGCCCGCCGCAGAGATGGCCGCGCGCCGCCGGCGGTTCGGGTTGAAGACGCAGCTCCTGCTCCTGCTGTTCGCGCTCAGCCTGATTTCGGCCAGCGCCTATTCGGCGATGCTCTACAACATCGACCGCAAGGAGATCATGGCCGGCATCGACGGGCGCCTGCTGACGGCGGTCCTGGCGGTGAACGAGATCGTCCCCGATGAGTATCACGCCCGCATCATCGGTCCGGATTCGATCCCCGAGGCCGAGTACGACCGGCTGCAGTACCGGCTGTCGCGCTTCGCCGCCCGCTCGGACCTGGTCTACGTCTACACCTACATGCGGTTCGGCGATCAGATCCGCACCGTCTCCACCAGCGCGACCCCACGCGAGATCGAGACCCGCAACCAGACGAAGTTCTTCGCGCTCTACGACACGGCGCCGGACACGCTGAAGAAGAGCTTCGACGACCTTCAGGTGCGCTACGACGAGTACAGCGACAGCTTCGGACGGTTTCGCTCGATCTACCTGCCCGTACGCGGCGTGGACGAGCGCACCTATGTCGTCGGGGCCGACGTCGACTTGGCCATGGTGAAGAAGCGCCTGACCGACGCCATGGAGCTGTCGGTGGGCGTGGGCGCCGCGATGTTCGCCCTATCGATGGCGCTCGGCTGGCTATTGGTCGACCGCATCGTCGGACCGCTGATGCGGCTCACCGAATTCACCCGCAACATGGGCCAGCGCAACTTCGAACCCGACGAGCGCGAGCTGGCGGCCATGAACGCCATCAGCCGCAGACGCCCCGACGAGGTCGGCAGCCTGGCCGAGGCCATGACCGCAATGATCGCCCGCCTGCAGCGCTATCTGCTGGAGATGCAGCAGGCCACCGCGGCCCGCGAACGGGTCGAGGGCGAGCTGTCGGCCGCGCGCGACATCCAGGTGGGCATGCTGCCCCGGGTCTTCCCGCCCTTCCCCGAACGGCGCGACCTCGACCTGTTCGCCCTGCTGGAGTCGGCTAAGCATGTCGGCGGCGACCTCTACGACTACGCGCTGCTCGACCGAGACCGGCTGTTTTTCGTCGTCGGCGACGTCTCCGGCAAGGGCGTGCCGGCCGCCCTGTTCATGGCCATGACGACCACACTCTTCAAAGCGACGGCGCTCTCGGCGAACTCGGTCGCCGAGGTGATGTTTCGGGTGAACAACGAGCTGGCGCGCGACAACGCCCAGGAGATGTTCGTCACCGCCTTCTGCGGAATCCTGGACCTGCGAACCGGGACTGTGGAGTACTCGGACGGCGGCCACGAGGCGCCGTTCCTGCGGCGCGCCGACGGCAAGGTGGAGCGGCTGCCGAAACTGAAGGGCATGGCCCTGGGGGTGATCGAGGATGCGCCCTACCCGGCCGCGACCTTCAGGCTGAACCCTGGCGATGCGCTGGTCCTGTTTACCGACGGAGTCTCGGAGGCGGCCAATGCCGAGGACGAGCTGTTCACCACCGGCCGCATCGAGACCGCGCTGGCGACGGCGCGCGCCGAGACCGATGCTCGGGCCCTGGCCGAGGGGCTGGCCGGCGATGTTAGGGTATTTGTCGGGGCCACGCCGCAGTCCGACGACATCGCCATCCTGGTCGTCCGCTACGAGGGCTGAACGGCCCGCTATCCGAGCTTGAGCGGCGGACGGTCGCGACCGTGCATCTTGCGCAGGAAGTGGCGCATGTCCTCGATCAGGCGGCGCAGGTCTTCTGGCGAGGCAGGCGACATGTTCATCGCCCGGGCCATCAGCGGGTCCTGCTCCACCTCCCACGGCAGGAAAGAGAAGCCGTCGTCGGCCGCCCGCATCCAGACGATCGGATAGGGCCGACCGAACATCACGCCCTTCAACGGCTCGCGCCCGATGACGTAAAGCGCCGCCCTGTCCGCGTTGCGTGCGCCCAGGACGATCTCCAGCACGTCGAGCGAGATCACGAGACTGCCGGGCTTGGCGAACTTGCTGATCCTGAAGCCCAGGTCGATGTCGGGGCCAATGAAATCGAGGTGCGCGCCCGTCCCGCTGGACAGCTCCGGGATCTCGATCTGGATGTTCTGACCCTCGAAGTCGGCCAGCCAGGCCGTGCCCTTGAGCCGAAGGGGCAGCTTCTCGAAATGTCGCTCCTCGTAGAGGCGCATGGTCCGCAGCAGCGCGATCAGGATCGAGGTCAATTCCTCCGGAGCCGACGGCTGGCAGACGAACACCACCTCGTCGCCCATGACCTTCCAGACGTCGATCGCCGGCGTGGCGTCGTCGTCCAGGAACTCGATGCCGATCTGGCCGGCAGCCATCAGTGGGAAGCTGGTGAAGAAGGTCTGGAAGATGCCCAGCCAGCCCTCGGAGCCCTGGCCGGTGAAACGGGCCTTGAACTCGGTCGATCCGACCATGTCGACCGACAGGAACAGGCGAAGCATCGAATCCCCCGGCGCTGAAGCGCCGCCATATTAGACAGTTCGGAACCGCGCCATAGCCGCGAGGTCGGGTGACCCACGAAACGTCTGTGCTAGGGTCGCGGCCAGCGTCCGGGGCGAGACATCGGGCAGGGGGAAGCGAAGGGTGGCGGTAGGCACCTCCACAGCAGCGCGCAGCGTCACGGGCGGTCGTCTTGACGCCTGGCTAGCCGGCTATCGGCCGCTGCCCGGCGTTCCCGACGAACTCTTCGACGCCGAAGGCCAGCCGCGCGAGCACTGGCTGGGGTTCCTGCGCGAATTCGCGAGCTATCCGGACGCCGAATCGGACGGGCGCTTCGGCATGGCCGCGCGCCACATCCGCGACAGCGGCGCCTCGTACCGGATCTACGGCGAGGAGACGGAGCGTAGTTGGCCGCTGGACCCGCTGCCGCTGATCATTCCCCAGGCCGAATGGGACCAGATCGCCGCTGGGGTCACCCAGCGCGCCGAGTTGATGGAAGCGATCCTCCGAGACCTCTACGGCGAGGGCCGGCTGGTGAGCGAAGGGGTGTTGCCCGCCGCGGTGGTCACCGGGAGTCCGGACTTCCTGCGTGCGATGCGGGGCGTGGCGCCCCCCGCCGGTCGCTACCTGCAGATCTACGCCGCAGACCTTGGACGTGGCCCCGATGGCCGCTGGTGGGTGCTCGACGACCGGGCGCAGGCCCCGTCCGGCGCGGGCTACGCTCTGGAGAACCGGCTGGTGGTCAGCCGCGCCTACCCTAATCTCTACAACAGCCTGAACGCCCACCGCCTGGCGCCCTTCTTCGACAGCCTGCGCCGAGGGCTCGCCGCCACCGCAGACCGGGCCGAGCCGCGCATCTGCCTGCTGACGCCCGGCCCCTTCAGCCAGACCTACTTCGAGCAGGCGCACCTCGCCCGCTACCTCGGCTTCCTGCTGGTCGAGGGCGACGATCTGGTGGCGCGCGACGGGAAGGTGTGGGTGCGCACCATCGCCGGCCTGAAGCGGGCCGACGTGATCCTGCGCCGGGTGGACGCCGACTTCCTCGATCCGCTGGAACTGAACGCCGCCTCGCGACTGGGCACCCCGGGGATGCTGGAGGCGATCCGCGCCGGCGGGGTGACCGTGCTGAACATGCCAGGGTCGGGGCTCGTCGAATCGCGTGCGTTGATGAGTTTCATGGGCTCGCTCAGCGAACGGCTCCTGGGCGAGCCGCTGAAGCTGCCCAACATCGCCACCTGGTGGTGCGGCCAGCACGCCGAGCAGGCGCTGGTCGAGCAGCGCCTCGATGAACTGGCGATCGCTCCCGCCTTCCAGAACGCCGGCCTCTTCGGAGGCCCGCGCCTCGCGGCTGACCTGGCCCCCGCCGAGAAGGCGGTCCTGCGACAGCGGATGACCGAGCGCCCGGGCGATTTCGTGGGACAGGAGATCGCGCAGCTCTCCACCATGCCCGTACTGCGGGACGGCCGCCTCCAGCCGGCGCCCTTCACGCTCCGCGTCTTCGCGGCCATGACGCCCGAGGGCGTCCGGATCATGCCCGGCGGCTTCTGCCGCACCTCGGACCACGTCGACGCGCGGGTGATCTCCATGGGCGAGGGCGCGCGCACCGCCGACGTCTGGGTCATCGACGACAAGCCGGTGGAACGGCTGACCCTGATCGCCAGCGCCGAGGAGGTGAAGGTCCGCCGAATCCTGGGCCACCTGCCCAGCCGGGCCGCCGACAACCTGTTCTGGCTCGGCCGCTACATCGAGCGGACCGAGGCGACACTGCGCATGGTCCGCGCCCTGTGCTCCAGCCTGATGGATTCCGAATCCTCGCTGCACGGCCGCGGGCAGACCTTCGAATCCCTGCGCAAGGTGCTAGTCGACTGGGGCGCCCTCAACGGCGAGGTTCGGCCGGCCCGCGCCCTCGATTCCGCCCGCGACGCGCTGCACGACGCCACCGCCTGGGGTTCAGTGACCTATCTGGTGCGCGCGGCCAAGCGGACGGCTTCGGGCATGCGCGAACGCCTGTCGGCCGATTTCTGGGGGTTGCTCGTCGATCTAGAGGGCGACCTGGCCGGCGGCGCCGACGGCGTCCATTCCGAGGCCCAGGCCCTTGAGCAGGTCGAGAACGCGCTTCGCCACATCGCTGGCCTCGCCGGCCTCACCCAGGAGAACATGAATCGCGTCGCCGGCTGGCGCTTCCTCGACATGGGCCGACGGATCGAGCGCGGCGCCAACACCTGCCAGCTCGCCCGCACCTTGGCGCACGACAACGCCACCATCGACGACCTCGACCTGCTGCTCGACCTCAACGACAGCCAGATCACCTATCGCGCCCGCTATCTCGTGGGCTTGGCGCTCACCGCCGTCCGCGACCTGGTGATGCTGGACCCCTTCAACACCCGCTCGGTCGCCTTCCAGGTGGCCGCGCTGAAGGACCACCTGGCCGTCCTGCCGACCCTGCAGGAGGATGGCATCCTCGAAGAGCCGTCGAAGATCCTGCTGCCGCTGGCCGCGGAACTGGAGACGCAGGACGCCGCTGCGCTGCATGCCGACAAGGTGCTGGGCTACGAGCGCGCGCTGATGCGCCTTTCCAACGCCATCGCCGATCGCTTCTTCCTGCAGGGCGCGAACGCGGTCCCCACGGTCAAGCTGGTGGGGCTGGCGTGAACTACAAGCTCCGCCACCGCACCACCTACAGCTACCAGGAGGCGGTGCCCTTCGCCCGCTGCGTGCTGCGGCTGACGCCCCGCTCGTCGGCCACCCAGACGGTGCTTGAAAGCGCCGTCACCGTGAGTCCAGAGCCCTCGGCGCGCCTCGAACGCACAGGTCCGTTCGGCGCCGACATCCTGACCGTGACGGTCGACCAGCCCCACACCTCGTTGGTCATCGAGGCCAATTCCCGCATCGACGTCCACGTCCCACCGGCGGGCGATCCCGAAGCCAGCCCGCAGTGGGAGGCCATCCGCGCGCGCGCCCTGACCGTGTGCGACCTCGGTCCCGACAGTCCAGCGTCCCATCTCTTCCCGACACCGCGAACGCCCATCACGCCTACGATCACCGACTATGCGCGGGAAAGCTTCACACCCGGCCGACCCGTCGTGGCCGCCGCGCTGGAGCTCACCAGGCGGATCTTCGCGGAGTTCAAGTACGACCCCGGAGCCACCGAGGTCTCCACCCCGGTCGCCCAGGCCTTCGACGCCCGCCACGGCGTCTGCCAGGACTTCGCCCAGATCATGATCGTCGGTCTGCGGGGGCTCGGCCTGCCGGTGAAATACGTCTCGGGCTACCTGCGCACCATCCCGCCCCCCGGCCAGCCTCGCCTCGAAGGCGCCGACGCGACCCACGCCTGGGTCGCGGTCTGGTGCGGCGACGGGCTCGGCTGGATCGGCTTCGATCCCACGAACGCCATCCTGGCCGGCAACGACCACCTGGTCCTGGCCATCGGCCGCGACTACGCCGACGTCGCGCCCATCGACGGGGTCATCCTGGCCTCGGGCGTCCAAACCCTCAAGGTCGAGGTGGACGTCATTCCGGAGGAAGATCCCGTACCCGCCCATGCGTAGAGTGTCCCGTTCCGCCGCCGCCCTTCTCGCCCTCTCGACCCTCTCGGTAGCGTTCGCCGCCTGCGATCGGCGGCCCGCGCCCCAGAAGATCGTGACGGCGCCGAAGAGCGATTGCCTGCCGCCGCAGCCCATCCCTGCCCGCGCGCCATCCACCGCGGGAATGGTTCTGGTGAAGGGCGGCGAGTACCTGCAGGGCGCGGCGCCAGCCCGGCGAGAGGAAGGCCCGCCTCGCGCCACGCGGGTGGGTTCGTTCTGGATCGACAAGACCGAGGTGACCAACGCCGAATTCGCCCGGTTCGTCGCCGCGACCGGCTATGTGACGCTGGCCGAAAAGCCGCTGGATCCGAAGCTCTATCCGGGCTTGGCGGGCGACGACCTGAAACCCTCAGCCATCGTGTTCGTGGGGGCGAAGAACCCCAACGACGGGCCGGGGCAGTGGTGGCGCGTGATCCGCGGCGCCGACTGGCGTCATCCGGAGGGTCCGGGCAGTTCCATCGAGGGCAAGGAGAACCATCCGGTCGTCCAGATCGGCTACGACGACGCCCTCGCCTACGCGCGTTGGCTGGGCCGCGACCTGCCGACCGAGGCCGAGTGGGAGTACGCCGCGCGCGGCGGTCTCAAGGATGCGGCCTACACCTGGGGCAACCAGCCCCTCGATATGAAGAAGCCCCAGGCCAACGTCTGGCAAGGGCCCTTCCCCCAGGCCGACGCCGGCACGGACGGGTACAAGGCGCAGACCGCCCCCGCGGGCTGCTTCGCCGCCAACGGCTACGGCCTCGTCGACATGGCCGGCAACGTCTGGGAGTGGACCAAGGACTGGTACGCGCCGAACCTCGACCCGACACAGATCGTCGACCCGGTCGGCCCGACCGAGCGGGAGGCCTACCTACCGTCGACCCCGGACGAGAAGCGCCACGTGATCAAGGGCGGCTCGTTCCTCTGCGCCGACAACTTCTGCTTCCGCTACCGGCCGCCGGCGCGGGAGGCTGGGCCGACCGACACCGGCTCGGACCACGTGGGCTTCCGGACCATCCTGCGGGTGAAGGGGTAGGCCCTACTCGCGCCCGCGCCGGACGATCATCAGCATCTGGCTGCGCTCCTCGGCCTCGACGGCGGCGTCGAAGCTGGGCTGCTCGAGCGACGCGTCCATCGCACGCTTCGACAGGCGCAGGGCGTCGGGGGCCGCTTTCAGCATGTCGCGCGCCATGGCCAGGCCTGCCTCGTCCAACCCATCCTCGGCCGTCACCGCAGACACGAGCCCCGCTTCCAGGGCGGCCTGGGCCAGCAGCGGCCGCCCGGCCATCAGCACCTCGCGGGCCTTCGAGATGCCGATCATACGCTGCAGACGCCAGCTCACGCCCAGTTCGGTGCCCGACAGGCCGATGGCGGTGAACGCCGAGTGGAACGCCGCGCTCTCGCTGGCGAGGATGATGTCGCAGTTCAGCGCGATGGCGAGACCCCCGCCGGCCGCAGCCCCCCGCACAGTCGCCACCAGCGGCTGAGGGCACACCCGCATGGCTCGCATCAGGTCGCGCAGCACCCAGTCTCCTCTGGGTCCATCCTGCAGCGCCTCGGGGGTGCCCATGGCCTTCAGGTCGGCGCCGGCGCTGAACGCCCGGCCGGCCCCGCGCACGATCACCACCCGGACATCGCGATTGCGGCGAAGTCCTTCGAAATAGGCCAGCAGAGCCTCGGCCATCGGCTGGTTGATCGCGTTCAATCGATCGGGCCGGTTCATCGTCAGCCGCTGGGCGCCGCCCTCCAGATCCTCGACCGTCAGGATATCGCTCATGCCGTCCTCCGAATGCGTTGAGCGCGACTATGCCCCGGCCGGCGCCTGCCTTCGCGTCACCCGTATGCTGCGGCAAACACAGCATGTCGCGAAACGACATTCGAACTGTCACACACCCTTAAACGACACAGGTCATTTCCACGCTCGCCCGGAGAATAGCGAAAAGACATCGGGCCGTATTCGAACAACGCGTTGCTTCGGCGCTGAGGAATCGGGGGATTTCCGCCAAGCGTCGGGCCCGCATGTCCTGGAGCGGCGAGAGATGTACTTGGAACCCAGCGCGACACCGCCCGCCCATGTGGCGCCTGCCGCGGAGACTGCTTCCAGCCAAGTCGCGGCGACTGTCCCGTTGCACCCAAACTCTGCGGCGTCGCCCCAGACCGCCGAGATCAGCGTGCTCACCTACAACGTCCGCGGCCTGCCCTGGCCCATCGCCCTCGGCCGCGGCGCGGCGCTCCGGGAGATCGGGCGCGAACTGGCCGAACTGCGGCGCGAGGGACGCCAGCCCGACGTGGTGCTGATTCAGGAGGGCTTCCGCGACGAGGTCGCACAGCTCTTCGCGGCCAGCGGCTACCGCTACTGGGCCCAGGGCCCCGGCCGGGCGGAGCGTACCCGGTTCGAAGGCGCGGTGCTCGGCGCCCGCGACGCCTTCCGAGGCGAGGGCGTCGGTAAGCTGATGGGCGGGGGGCTGCACGTGTTCAGCGACGCGCCCATCCTCGATGTGCGAAGCGCCGCCTACAACAATTGCGCCGGCTTCGACTGCCTGGCCAACAAGGGCGCGATGCTGGTCCGGCTGGCCCCCGAGGGCGTGCCCACCACGATCGACGTGGTCAACACGCACATGAACTCGCGCAAGGCCTCGATGGCGCCGCGCTCGCGCACGCTGCCCGCCCACAACGGCCAGGTTCGGGAACTGAACGCCTTCCTGGAGGAAAATCGTGCGCCCGGCGCGCCGCTGCTGCTGGGCGGCGACTTCAACATCCGCAACTCGCCGGCGCGCTACTACTACGACGCGCTGGAGCGACCCTACACGGTGGTGGGCGAGTTCTGCAGCCAGCCCGGCTCGGGCTGCGGCGACGGAGCGGGAGACGCCGCCTCCGAACCCTGGCTGCGCACCCAGGACCTGCAGGCGTTCAGCCAGGGCGCGGTCCGCGTCGAGCCGGTCCGCAGTCAGGCGATCTTCACCACCGTCGGCGCGCGCCGCCCCCTGTCCGACCACGACGGCTACCTGGTGCGATACAGGCTGTCCTGGAACGCCGCGTCCCTGGCGGCGTGGCGGCCCGACCCGTCAATCGAGATGAAGCCCCACAAGCTGGGCGTCCGGATCTCCTGGCGCCGCTGAGGCGCCTTAAGCGTCGAGCGGCCGCAGCGCATGGGCCACGTGGAACGCGCCCGAGTGTGACAGCACGATCCAGTCGCCGCTGTGAGCGACGACCATGCCTTCGGGCGTGCGGACCTGGACGGCCGAGGCTTCGGCCACGGACCGGGCGTCCTCGCCCAGCCACTGCCAAAGCACCGACCAGTTCTTCTTGTCGTGCGCCGGGGGGACCCGGAGCGCGGCGCCGTGGTCGAACGGAGGATGCAGCTGGATGACGCGCATGGCCTTGGTGAATCGAAACTCCAACGACCCGCAGTTCGGCGGTGCTTCGGTTACCAAGACCTTGATCGCGCGTTGATCGCCTGGGGCGAGTTGGTTGCACGACACTCTCCTCAGGGCTGAAAAAGCTTTGCAGTTCCGGAACAAAGGATTTTTAGTCGCAACTTGAACTTGCGGCGTCGGACGGGGACACCGCGTTACAAGAGGACTCTAGGGAAATGGCCGAGGTTTCGACCAAGGCGCCTGACCCGATGGACATCGCGCTCGGGGCCGCGGTGCGCATCCGGCGCAGGACGATCGGGATGTCGCAGGAGGCGCTCGCCGAGCAGTGCGGCGTCAGCTTCCAGCAGATTCAGAAATACGAGAACGGCGCGAACCGCATCTCGTTTTCGCGCCTGGTTCAGATCGCCCGCGCGCTGCGTTGCCGGGTGACCGACCTGATGGACGTCTTCGACGGCGCCGACAAGGAAACGGCCGAGGACCTGGACCTGCTGACGCGAATGCGCACCCCGGGGGCGCTGGAGCTGCTTTCCGCGTACGAGCGGCTGGCGCCGGAGGTGCGCACTTCGCTGGTCAACCTGGTCCGGACCCTGACCAGCCAGCCGGTCGAGACGACCGAAGAGGCGCGCGCGAAGGTTCCGGTCTGAGGACGCGCTAGAGGCCTTCCCAGTCAGGATCAGCCATCCCGCCTGACAAGAAGGCCTCCACGCTCTATCCGCCCAGCGCCTTGTCGATCAGGGCCCGCGCCTCGGCGCCGGACCAGTCGGCCTCGCCCGCCACCCGCGCGACCTCCAGGCCGTCCTTGCCGTAGATCACCGTCGTCGGCGCGCCCGGCGCCGGCGGCGACAGCTTGAACGGAAGCTTCATCTCCCGGTCGTGGTAGAACTTCAGCGGCGCATGCTGGGCGATGAACAGCCGCGCCTTGGACGCCGAGGTTTCGGAATCGATGCTGACGGTCACCACTTCCACCGGCTTGTCGGCATAGGCCGCCTGCAGTTTGGCCAGCGTCGGCATCTCGGTCACGCAGGGCCCGCACCAGGTGGCCCAGATGTTCATGACCACCACCTTGCCCTTCAGATCGGCGATCTTCATCGCCTTTCCGGCCCCGTCGTAGAACGTGTAGTCCGGCGGCGGCGTGGGCTGGGCCGGGGTCGTCAGCTTGCTCGCCAGCGACGCGATGGGCGCGGGAGCTCCGGTCTTCGGTCCGGTGGCCGGAGTCGGCGTGGTGGAAGCGGAAGCGATGATGTAGAGAACCGCCGCGACGCCCACGAGGGCGGCGCCCCAGAGGCCCCAGGTCAAGGCTCTGGCCTTGGGCTTGTCCGCCACCTTCTCGCTCTTCGGACCTTCGCTCATATGACCGACTCTTCCTCCGCATCGCCCGCCCGGCCGTCCGCCCCTGGATCGTCGGGGACGGGACAGGCCATGTGGGGCGGCCGGTTCTCCGACAAGCCCGCCGAGTTGATGCAGGCGATCAACGTCTCCATCGGCTTCGACAAGCGGCTCGCGGCGCAGGACCTGGCGGGGTCTCGCGCGCACGCCGCGATGTTGCGCACCGCGGGCGTGATTACAAGCGAGGACGAGGCGGCGATCCAGGGCGGCCTGGCGGCGATCGAGGCCGAGATCGAGGCCGGGACCTTCGCATTCCGCGACGAGTACGAAGACATCCACATGAACGTTGAGGCCCGCCTGCGCGAGCTGATCGGCCCGGCAGCCGGCCGGCTGCACACGGCGCGGTCGCGCAATGACCAGGTGGCGCTCGACTTCCGCATGTGGGTTCGCGACGCCTGCGACCGGACTGCAGCCCAGATAAAGGCGCTTCAAAACGCGCTGTTGGCCAAAGCCGAGTTGCACGCCGACGCGGTCATGCCGGGCTTCACGCACCTGCAACCGGCCCAGCCGGTGACGTTCGGCCACCACCTGATGGCCTATGTGGAGATGTTCGGCCGCGACGCCGCCCGCTTCGCCGACGCACGGGCGAGGATGAACGAAAGCCCCCTGGGCGCGGCCGCCCTGGCTGGATCGCCGTTCCCGATCGACCGGCATATGACGGCCAAGGCGCTGGGCTTCGACCGACCCACGGCCAACTCGCTGGACAGCGTGGCCGACCGGGACTTCGCGCTGGAGAGCCTGGCCGCCGCCACGATCTGCGCCACGCACCTGTCGCGCCTGGCCGAGGAGATCGTGATCTGGATGACGCCGCAGTTCGGCTTCATCAGGCTGAGCGACGCGTTCACCACCGGCTCGTCGATCATGCCGCAGAAGAAGAACCCCGACGCCGCCGAGCTGATCCGGGCGAAGGTGGGCCGCCTACTGGGCTCGTTCACGCAGCTCAGCGTGGTGATGAAGGGCCTGCCGCTGACCTATTCGAAGGACATGCAGGAGGACAAGGTCCCGACCTTCGAGGCTTTCGACGCCCTGGAACTGAGCTTGCGGGCGATGGCCGGAATGGTCGCCGACCTGGAGCCGGTGCGCGAGAAGATGGCCGCTGCGGCCGGCGCCGGTTTCTCCACCGCCACGGACCTGGCCGACTGGCTCGTACGGGAGCTGAACCTGCCGTTCCGCGACGCCCACCACGTGACGGGCGCCGCCGTGAAGAAGGCCGAGGAGCTAGGCGTCGGCCTGCCCGAACTGCCGCTTTCCGAACTTCAGGCCTTGGATGGACGGATCACCTCGGCCATCTACGATGTGCTCACGCCGGAGGCCTCCGTGGCCAGCCGGAAGAGCTATGGTGGAACCGCGCCGGACCAGGTTCGTGCGCAGATCAAGCGTTGGAAGGAAGCCCTGGCATGAGCCGTCGCACCCTTGCCCTGACCGGGGCCCTGCTTCTGACGGCCTCGGCCCTCGCCGGTTGCGGCAAGGTCGGCCAGCTCGAACGTCCCGGGCCACTGTTCGGCGCGGAGCGGAACCGCACGCGCGACGCGGACGATGCGCAGCGCCAGCAGGACCCGACTCGCCCTGTCGACACCGTCGATCCGCGGGACCGTTCGACCGACCCGGCGCCGCCGCGCACCCTGCCGATCCCCGGGACCAATACGGGCCCCGGCAAGGTCGCGCCGCAAAGCGCTTTGCCCGACCCCTACGCCAATCCGCGATGAACCATTTCGAGCTGCGGGACGGCGAGCTCGCCTGTGAAGACGTTCCCCTCTCCCGCATCGCCGAGGCGGTGGGAACGCCGGTTTACGTCTATTCGTCGGCCACGCTGGAGCGGCACTTCACGGTCCTGCGCGACGCCATGGCGGCGGCGGGGATCGAGGATCCGCTGATCGCCTTCGCCGTGAAGGCGAACTCGAACGTCGCGGTCCTGCGCACCCTTGCCAACCTTGGCGCCGGCGCGGACGTGGTCTCCGAGGGCGAGGTCCGCCGCGCGCTGGCCGCCGGCGTGCCGCCCGAGCGGATCGTCTTCTCCGGCGTGGGCAAAACCGAGGGCGAGATCGCCTTCGCCGTCGAAGCCGGCGTCGCCGAGATCAACGTCGAGTCCGAACCCGAGCTGCACCTGGTCAACCGCGTGGCCCAGCAGATGGGTAAGCGCGCGACCGTCGCGATCCGGGTCAACCCCGACGTGGCGGCAGGCGGACACGCGAAGATCGCTACAGGCAAGGCTGACAACAAGTTCGGCGTCAGCTTCTCCGAGGCCGAGCGCCTCTATGCCAACGCCTCGAACATGGCCGGCGTCCGACCGGCGGGCGTGGCCTGCCACATCGGCAGCCAGATCACCGACCTGGCCCCCATGGAGGCCGCCTTCGTCAAGATGCGCGGCCTGGTCGAGCGGTTGAAAGCCGAGGGCCTCTCGGTCGAACGGCTGGACCTGGGCGGCGGCCTGGGCGTGCCCTATTTCAACCAGCCAGAGCCGCCGGCGCCGTCGGAATACGCCGCCATGATCGGACGGGTGACGAAAGGCCTGGGTGTCCAGCTCGCCTTCGAGCCCGGCCGCATGATCGCCGCCAACGCCGGCGTCCTGGTCGCCCGGGTGAACCACGTCCACGAACGGCCCGAGGGGCGCAAGTTCCTGGTCCTCGACGCCGCCATGAACGACCTGCTGCGGCCAGCCATGTACGACGCCTATCACGACATCCGGCCGGTGCGACCGCGCGAGGGCGAGCCGGTCGTCTACGATGTCGTCGGTCCAGTCTGCGAGACCGGCGACACCTTCACCCGCGACCGGATCCTGCCGCCGCTCCAGGCCGGCGACCTGGTGGCCTTCATGAGCGCTGGGGCCTACGGCGCGGCCATGGCCAGCGAATACAACTCGCGTCTGCTGGTCCCTGAGGTGCTGGTCAAGGGCGACGCGTACGCGGTCGTCCGCCCCCGCCCGACCTACGAGGATATGCTGGAGCGGGAGCGCTCGGCGCCCTGGCTCTAGGCTCGCCCTAAAGGTCCAGGTGCATGAACTGGTTGAACGGACTGGCGACGTAGTCCGAAAACGCGCCGCCCGACGCGAAGCCTCGCGCGCGGTACATGGCTAGCGCCGCCTCGAACGCCTCGCCGCGGCCGGTCTCGAGGCTCAGGCGCTTCAGGCCGCGGGCCTTCGCCGTCTCGATGATCCGTTCCAGGATCGCCGCGCCGACCCCCTGTCTCAGGTGGTCAGGATGGGTGCGCATCGACTTGATCTCGGCCGCGCCGCCGCCCAACGCCTTCAGCGCTCCGATGCCGGCGATCGCCTCGCCCCGCCAGGCGCTCCAGACGGTGACCTCAGGAACCTTCAGGCCCGACAGGTCCAGGGCGAACGAGTGCCCCGGCGGCGAGCTGTCACGCATGCCCGCCAGGTGCAGGCGCAGAAGGTCCTGGGTCTGTGCGCCCGAGAGATCGTCCTCGCGCACGACGAGGGGAGCGATAGCGACATCCATGGTCAGGTCCTCACCAGGGCGACGACGTAGGAGCACGGCAGGGTGCTCTGGTTAGCGATGACCACCGGCGCGGGCGGACCGAAGCCCAGGCAGTCGCCGGCCTGCAGCACGTGGCGCTCCGGGCCCTCGTGCACGACCAGTTCCCCCGCCGTCACCCAGATCGCCTGCCGGATGTGCGCGTAGGCCGAGGCCGGGAATTCCACTTGCCGGCCCGGAGGCAGATCGACGGTCACCATCTCCAACGGATGGTCCGATCGGTTGTAGATTTGACGGCGCGTGTAGCCCGTGTCGGGGTCGCGCCAGACCGACTGTTCCGCAGCCCGGGTCAGGCGGCCCAAGTCGCCCTCGGCGCGAAGCAGCAGGCCGGCCAGCGTCAGGTCGAACGCCGTAGCGAGCCGGACCAGGATCACCGCCGTGGGGCTGACCTCCGCGCGTTCGATCTTGCTGATCGCGGCTTTCGAAACGCCGGACCGCTCGGCCAGATCAGCGAGCGACCAGCTCCGCGCCTCGCGTTCAAGCTGGATGCGGCGCGCGATCCGCACGGAAGAATCATCCACTAAAGTATCCACTCGTCTCTTATGAGAGACGACTCGGCACGTGTCTAGTCCATGGCTCCGATGTACGGCAGGCCGCGCATTGTGCCGGCCACGTCGAGCCCGTAGCCCACCAAGAAGCGCCCTGGCGCCTCCCAGGCCACGAAGTCGGGCTCGATGACACGCTGGGTCGGCCAGGGCTTGCGGGCGAAGACCGCGGTCAGCACTTCCGTGGCGCCGGAATCGCGGACCAGGCGCGCGGCCTCCGAGAGCGACAGGCCCGTGTCGAACACGTCGTCGACCACCAGAGCCTTGCGGCCCGAGATGGGCCGCTGCAGATCGGCCCGCACCTCGCAGCGCCCGCTGGATTGCCGCTCGTCCTTGTAGGACGCCAGCCACAGCGCGTCGAAACGCACCATGCGCCCCTGGCGCGCCAACGCCCGCGTGATGTCGGCCGCGAACCAGATGCCGCCGGTGAGCAGGCACACCACCACGGTGTCGTCGTCGATGCGGGGGGCGATCCGGGCGGCGAGCGCCTCGACGCGGCTTGCGATCTCGGCTTCGGAGATCAGGACGGTCGGCGTCTCAGTGCTGCTCATGTTTCTTCAGGGCGTCCGGGGAATCTGCGGGAAGCGGCTGGGCCTCCACCGGCGCGGGCGCGGGCGGCGCGGCTCCCTCGGCGTGCGCCGCGGGCTCGCCATGCGTCTCGGGCGCGGCCTTCCCCTTGGAGGCGGGCTCGAAGGCGATGTCCAGTTCGCGTACACCGGCGGGCGGATCCGGCAGGGTGACCGCGAAGTAGCGGGTGGCGCCGGGCGGGATCTTGGCGTTGAGCGGCTGGGCCACCATGCCGCCGACCGCCTTGCCGTTGCGATCCAGCAGGCTGATGCGCATCGGCGGCGCCTCGGTCGGCGACTTGTTGACGTTGCGAATACTGCCGGTCACCGACAGCACCGGCCGCCCGGCCTGGAAGGCCGGCTGCGACTTGGCTTCGATCACCAGGCCCAGGGTGTTCACCGGCAGGCCGATCGCCGCGAAGATCGGCGCCGTCGCGGGCGCGATCCCCACGACCTGCTGGCGGAAGATCACCGCCGCGCCCAGGGCCGCCGTCACCACCGCCAGCGCCGTCAGTCCCGCGACCAGCGCCGGCGAGGCCTTCTTCTCGGGCGCGGGCTTGCGGCTCGGCGTGGCCGGCGCGGCCACAAAGTCGATATCCTCCTCGGTCGGAGGCTGGGGCTCGCGCGGCCCCTCGACCAGCATCTCCTCCTCGGGCGGCTCACGCTCGGCGAGCGACCGGTCCTGGAAGGCGCGCCAGCGGTTCCCGCAGGTCGTGCACTTGACCATTCGGCCGCCCCGCGGGATGCGCAGGTCGTCGACGAAATAGCTGGTGGCGCACTCTGGACAGGTCAGTATCATGCGGTCGAATCGGACGCTCCAGCACCCTCACTCCGAGGTCGCCGATTTCGGCCTCCATGTCCAGAAACGCCCATGACGCCGCCGGTTGATACATCGGCCGACGAGATCCTCCGTTTCGCCGGCGTGTCCATGCGCTACGGCCGTGGACCCGAGGTGCTGAGCGACGTTTCGCTGAGCCTGCCGCGCGGATCGTTTCATTTCGTCACAGGGCCGTCCGGCGCGGGAAAAAGCTCGCTGCTGAAGCTGATCTACCTCGCGGCCCGGCCGTCGTCGGGCTCGGTGCGCCTGTTCGGCGAGGACATCGCCGCCACCCCGACCCGCGAGCTCCCGCGCATCCGCCGGCGGATCGGCGTGGTGTTTCAGGACCTGCTGCTGCTGGATCACCTGTCGGCCTTCGACAATACCGCCCTGCCCCTGCGCATCGCCGGCCACAAGCCGGCCGAATACCGCGGCGACGTGGCCGAACTGCTCACCTGGGTCGGCCTGGGCCAGCGGATGAACGCGCTGCCACCCACCCTTGCCGGTGGCGAGAAGCAGCGGCTGGCCATCGCGCGCGCCGTGGTCAACCGCCCCGAGATTCTGCTGGCGGACGAGCCTACCGGCAACGTCGACCACGAGATGGCCCTGCGCATCTACCGCCTGTTCGTCGAGCTGAACCGGCTTGGGACCACAGTGATCATCGCCACCCACGACCAGGACCTGGTCGCGCGCTCGGCCCGCCCGGTGCTGCACCTCGAGAAGGGCCGCCTGCGCCCGCTGCCGCCCCAGGGCCCGCTGGCGGAGCCGGGCGAATGAGCGAGCCGTTCGATCCCTCGCGCTGGCGACCGGCCTCCTTCCTGCCCGAGGAAGACGCTCGTGACCCTGCCCTTCTGTTCGTGGTGGCCGTTCTCTGCTTCCTGGCCTGCCTGACGGGTCTCGGCGTGATCGCCGGCACGCGCGCGGCCCATGGCTGGGCCAGCCAGCTCACGGGCGAGGCCACGGTCATCGTGCGCGCCCGCGGGGGCGAGACCCCGGACGCCGCCGCCGCCCGCGCCGCCGAGGCCCTCGCCGGCGTGCCCGGCGTCACCGAGGCGCGCGCCCTGGAGAAGGAAAAGGCCTACGCGCTGATCAAGCCTTGGCTGGGCGATGTGGCCGATCTCGACGACCTGCCCGTGCCGCGGCTCGTGGCCGTGGGCCTGGACGCCAAGCGGCCGGCGACCGCTGCGACGCTGAGCGCGGCGCTGAAAGGCCAGGGCCTCGACGCCGTCGTCGACGACCACAGCGTCTGGATCGAGGACATCCGCCATGCGGCCGGCGTGGTGAGCTGGACCGCGGCGACGCTGCTGCTGCTGATCGCCGGGGCGGCGGGGGCCGTGGTGGCCTACGCGACGCGGGCCGGCCTGGCGGCGCGTCGCGACGTGGTCGAGGTGCTGCACCTGACCGGCGCCGAGGACAGCCAGATCTCGAATCTCTTCGAACTGCGGTTCGCCCGCATCGCCGCGGTGGCCGGCGCCGCCGGGGCGGCGGGGGCGGCCGCGCTGGGAGGCGTCCTGCGGGTGATTGGCGGAGGCCAGGGGATCACGCCCGCGCTGCCCATCGCGTGGATCGACCTGCTGGCCGTCCTGCCGTGCCCGCTGCTGGCCGCGCTGGTGGCGGCGCTCGCCGCGCGCGTGACGGCTCGGGGCCTGATACAGAAACTCTGATGAAGTCGATCGCCGCCTTCCTGGTCGTGGCGCTGATCTGGTTCTCGGGCCTCCTGGCCTACGCGAGCCGCGTCCAGCACCAGACACCCGCCCGCGCGCCCACCCCGGCCCAGGGGATCGTCGCCTTGACCGGAGCCGGCTCGAACGAGCGGCTGGCGGCGGCCATGGGATTGCTGGAAGACGGCTACGGTCGGCGCGTGCTCGTCTCTGGCGTCAACCGCAAGGCGAGCCGCGAGGACATCCGCAACGTCTCGCGCGCCGTCCGGCGGCTCTACGACTGCTGTGTCGACCTCGGCTTCACCGCCGCCGACACCGTGGGCAATGCCCGCGAGACCCTCGCCTGGGCCCAGGCCATGCGATACCGCCGACTGATCATCATCACAGCCGACTATCACATGCCGCGCGCCATGCTGGAGCTGAACGCCGTGCTGCGCGACACCGGCATCACGGCCCAGACCTACGCCGTCCCCACGGCCGCGCTCAAGGACCGCCGCTGGTGGCGCAATCCGCGAGCCGCCCGGTTGATGGTGGTGGAGTATTGCAAGTATCTGGCGATCCTCGGCCGCGAGGCGGTGCTGGGGCTCGGCCCCCGCGACGCTCCCGCGGCGCAGCAGAAGGCCGGCTCGTGAACGCCCTACGATCCTTCGTCTACGTGATCCTGTTCAGCCTTTGGACGGCGACGGTCGCCGTCGTCTGCACGCCGATCCTGTTCGGCCCGCGCCGCTGGTCGCACGCGATGTTCAACGTCTGGGGCAAGGGCGTGGTGGGCCTCCTGGCGCTGGTGGGCGTGCGGGTTGAGCTGCGTGGCCGCGAACATATTCCGACGGGGGCCGCGCTTGTGGCGCCCAAGCATCAGTGCATGCTGGACGTCTTCGCGCAGTTCAGTTGGCTACCCGCCAACGCCTTCGTGATGAAGAAGGAGCTGGCCTGGATCCCTTGGTTCGGGTGGTACGGGAAGAAGGCGGGGGCCATCGTCATCGACCGCGGCGCCGCCGCCAAGGCGATGCGGCAGCTCATCCGCGAGGGCAAGGAACGCTTCGCGTGGGGCGCTCAGCTCGTGATCTTCCCGGAGGGCACACGCCAGTTGATCGGCGCGCCGCCCGACTACAAACCCGGCATCGCCGCGCTGTACCGGGAGCTGGACGTGCCCGTTTACCCGGTCGCCACAAACGCCGGCGAGCACTGGTCGGCCAAGGGGCTCAAGCTCAAGCCTGGCCTGATCGTCTACGAATATCTGGAGCCCATCCCGCCGGGCCTCAAGCGCGCCGAATTCATGCGCATCCTGGAAGAGCGGATCGAGACGAAGTCCCAAGCCCTGCTGGGCAATTAAAAGGCGACTTCCGCCGCCTCCACCATCGCCAGCAGCCGCTCCATGCCGACGTCTCGCACCCGCATTTCCCGCAGGTGCTCCACGAGGTCGCGCAGGTAGTCGACGTTCTTTCCGGAAAGGCCGCTCGCCCCCGCGATCAGCTCGGCCTGGCGCTCCAGGCTGAGCGCGCCCGCCCACTGTGCGTGACGCACGTCCGACAGGAACACCAGCGACTCGGCCCGGCGTCCATCGTCGAGCCGCACGTGCCGGCGCGCCTCAATATAGGTCTCGGTCGGCTGCTCGCGCTCCAGCAGGTAGGCATAGACGTCCGCCCAGTCCGTCTCGTCGACCCGGTACGCCGCGCCCCGGCACGCCCCGCCCGGCGCCAGGCCCAGCACCAGGCCCGGCCGCTCGTAGGTCCCGCGATGGTGGACCGAATAGATGCAGAAGGCCCGGCGGCGTCCGTGTAAGGTGGCGCCTCGCCGCTCCACGAACGGGAATCCCGGCCGCCACATCAGCGAACCATAGCCGAAGATCCACCGTTCCGACGCCATACGCCCCCCCGAACCCGCACCTGCCAGCCCCCGGAATGTCTGTGCCCGATCCGTCCGCGCCCCGCAAACTCAGCCCCCTACGCATCTACATCGCCTTCGGGATCGCCCTGGTGGCGATAATCGCGTGGACGGCCGCCTGGTTCTGGGCGCGAAACGAGGCGCAGGCGCGCCTGGACGCCGGCGCCGCCGCGCTGCGCGCAGCCGGATACGAGGTCGCGTGGAAGGGTCGCGAGATCGGCGGCTATCCCTTCCGTCTGAACGTGACCCTGACGGACGCGCGCATCCGCGACCGCTCCGGCTGGGCCCTGGAGGCGCCGGAGTTGGAGGGCCAGGCGTTCATGCATGCCCCGACCACCTGGCTCCTCGCCGCGCCGCAGGGACTGACGTTCGTCCGTCCGGTCGGCGGCCCGGTGAGGGTGACCGGAAAGCTGATCCGCGCCAGCCTCAGCCACCTGACGAACACGCCGCCCAACCTCTCGTTCGAGGGGGAGGGCCTGACCTTCCAGCCCGCCGCGGGCGCCCAGCCATTTGGCCTGCAGGCGGCCGAGCGCGTGGAATTCCACCTGCGGCAGGCCCCAGCCGAGGTGGGCGACGAGGGCGGCGTCTGGCTGTCGGTGAAAAATGGGAAGGCCCAGTTGTCGGGCCTGCTGGGCAGGATCGCGGGCGAGAAGCCGATCTCAATCGAGTGGGACGGCCGGATGTCGAAGATCAGCGCCTTCCGGGGCCGGGACTGGCCGGGCGCCGTGCGCAACTGGACCGCCGCCGGCGGACAGATGAGCGTGAAGCGGGGCGGGCTGACGGCCGGCGACGCGCTGATCGGCGTAAACTCCGGCACGCTGCGGGTCGGGCCCGACGGGCGGGCCGTCGGCGTTCTGGACGTCTCGCTGCGCCAGGCGCCGCGCGCCCTGGGCGCCCTGAGCGCCACGGGGACGATCCCGCAGGATCGCGCGGATGCGGCGACGGCGGTTGCTCAGGCCCGCCAGGACGGCGACGTCGCGCGCGCTACGATCAACTTCGAAGCCGGCCAGACGACGCTGGGCCCGGTCGCCATCGCCCCTGCGCCGAAGGTGTACGAACCGAACTAGCGGCGCCATTGTTCGCGGATGGCCTCGCTCTACGACCGCTTCGTCCTTCCGAAACTGCTGAAATGCGCCTGCTCGGCCAAGCCGATGATGAAGCAGCGCGCCAAGGTCGTGCCCAAGGCCGAAGGCCATGTGCTCGAGCTCGGGATCGGGATGGGCTTGAACCTCGGCTTCTACGACGCCGACAAGGTGCAGAGCGTGACCGGCGTCGACCCCGCTCCGGAACTGCGCACGATCGCCGAGGCCGCCCCTCGCGATCCGAGGCTGACCGTGCGGGTGGACGACGGAACCGCCGAGGCTCTCCCCTTCGCGGACGGCGCATTCGACTGCGTGGTGTGCACCTTCACGCTATGTTCGGTCCACACGCCGGCGGCGGCGCTCGCGGAGGCGAAGCGGGTGCTGAAGCCGGGCGGACGCTTCCTCTATTGCGAGCACGGGCTCGCGCCCGATCCCGGCGTCGCCAAGTGGCAACGGCGTATCGAGCCGGTCTGGAAACGGCTGGCCGGCGGATGCCATCTCACGCGCCCCGTCACCAGCGCCATCCAGGCCGCCGGCTTCAGGGTCGAGCGGCAGGACAGCATGTTTGTACCGGGCACCCCACGGTTCGCCGGCTGGAACGAGTGGGGCGAGGCGACGACCTAATTCGCCTCGGTCACCGGCAGCGCGAACGCGCGGAAGCGGCTGGGCAGGCGCATGGCGGCGCGGGTCGCGTCGCGAACGCTCTGGAACTGCTGGGCGGAATGCGAAGCGTCGGTCCACGCGACCGGCGCAGCTTCGGCAAGGTACTCAAGCCCGTCCGACTTGGTCCGGGCCACGACAACGGAAGACACCATAGCAAGGTCTCCATTCGGGCCGGCGTGCCGTTTTGGCTCGCCTAACGCGTTACGCAACAAGCCGCGTGCCAGATGCAGGACGCCTCTGTGCGAGGGGGGCGCGCCGTCATCGAACCGTTGAACACTCGCGTTCTGCGCGCGAATCGGATTCGATTCGGCGACCAATCGGCGAGGGACGCGTCATGGCCCTGGTGAACTACACGGTCGACCTGATCGACGGCGCCTGGAAGGTGGGCCTGAACGGCAAGCACTTCGGCCCCTATTCGAGCCTCGACGCCGCGGTCACCGCCGCCAGCAACGCCGCGCGCAAGGCCGAGGTCCAGGGCTACGACGCCATGCTGACCATCAACACGCCAGCCGACGCCGAGACGGCGGCCCGCGACGCGGCCTGAAGCTGGATTTTCCGGGGTATCTATCGCGCGGCGAGGCCCTGGTGGCGGGGGGCGGGCTCGAACCGCCGACCTGTGGGTTATGAATCCACCGCTCTAACCAGCTGAGCTACCCAGCCAAGCCAGGGCGCTCGCCGCGCGAGGCGCGGTTTATAGGGGCACATGCGCTCCGCTTCAAGCGCTTGGGCAAAGGACGATCTGCCGTTAGGGTCGCACCCGCGATGAGCGTCCTGCACCTCCTGGGAACAGCCGGCGAAGGCGGCGCTGAGACCTATTTCGTCGACCTCGTGGAGGCGCTGCAGCGGGCAGGCATGTCCCAGGCCGCCGCCGTCCGACGCAACGCCGGACGGGAGGCCCGGTTGAGGCGGGCGGGCGTCCCCTGCAAGGTGCTGAGGTTCGGCGGCCCCCTCGACATCCTTACCCGGCCCGCGGCGGCGGGCTTCGCAGCTCTGCAACGCACGAAGGTGGCCGTGGCGTGGATGAACCGGGCGGCGCGACATACGCCGCGCGGGCCGTGGGCGCGGATCGGTCGGCTCGGCGGCTACTACAGCCTCAAGTATTACAAGGGCTTCGACCACCTGGTGGCCAACACCGAGGACATCGCCGAGTGGATCGTGGACCAAGGCTGGCCGGCAGGCCGGGTGACCTGCATCCCCAACTTCGCCGCCGCCCCGCCCGACGCCGCGCCCGTCGATCGCGCCAGCCTCGGCACGCCCGAGGAGGCTCCGCTCCTCCTCGCCATGGGCCGGTTGCATGAGAACAAGGCCCACGATGTCGCGCTGCAGGCGCTGGCCGAACTGCCCGACGCCTGGCTCTGGATCGCCGGCGCCGGCCCACTGGAGGCCAAGCTGAAAGGCATGGCCGAGGCGCTGGGCGTGGCGGGCCGGGTTAGGTTCCTCGGCTGGCGCACCGACGCCTCCGCGCTCTACCGAAGCGCCGACGTCTGCGTCTTCCCCTCGCGATACGAACCGTTGGGCAATGTGGTGATCCAAAGCTGGGCCCACGGCCTGCCGGTGGTCGCCGCCGCGAGCCAGGGGCCCAAGGCTTTGATCGAGGACGGCGATGATGGCCTGCTGATCCCGGTCGACGACGCCGGGGCGCTAGCCCTGGCCGTCCGGCAATTGCTGGACGAGCCCATGCTGCGCGCAAGGCTCGCAGCCGCAGGCGCCGCCCGGGTGGAGGCGGAGTTCTCGGAGGCCGCCGTCGTGGCCCAGTGGAAGGCGCTGTTCGCCGACTACGGGGCCGCCTGATGTGCGGCATCGCCGGCCAGCTCGGCGGGGCGGACAACGCCTCGGCCGAACGGATGATCCACGCCCTGGGCCATCGCGGGCCGAACGGCGTGCGGACCGAGGCGGCTGCCGGCGCCCGCCTCGCACACGCGCGCCTCTCGATCATCGACCTCGACGGCGGCTGGCAGCCTCTGCATGCGGCCGGCGGGACCGTGATCGGCAATGGCGAGATCTACAATTACGTCGAGCTGGCGCGCGACTTCGGGCTCACCACCGCCACCGGCTCCGACTTCGAGCCGTTGCTGCACCTCTACGCCCGGGAGGGCGAGGCCGCCTTCCGTCGGTTGCGGGGCATGTACGCCTTCTGCCTGATCGGCGCAGACGGCCGCGCATGGCTCGCGCGCGACCCATTCGGGATCAAGCCGCTCTACATCATGGAGCACGCGGGCGGCCTGGCCTTCGCCTCCGAGCCGCGGGCATTCTTCGCCGCCGGCCTAGTGCAGCGCGCCTTGGACGAAGGCGCGGCGCGCGAGCTCGTCGAGCTCAACTATGTGCTGGGCGAGCGGAGCCCGTTCCAGGGCCTGCGCCGCCTCGCCCCCGGCGAGGTGATGGAGGTCCGCGACGGACGGATCGTGAGCGGCAAGCGCAGGGCGGCGCTGTCCCTCCCCCTTATGGGGAGCGGACGGGCGGGGGATACAGGTTCAAGCCCGGAGCCCGGTCGTGACTTCCCCGCCCGTCTCGCTGGCGCTCGTCACCCTCCCCCCGAAGGGGAGGGAAAATTGCTCCAGCGCCTCGACGCCGTCCTGGAGGACAGCGTGCGGGTGCATCAGCGGTCGGACGTGCCGTACGGCCTCTTCCTGTCGGGCGGTATCGACTCGGCGGCCATCGCCACGCTTATGGCGCGTCTCAACTCGCGGCCAGTCACCGCCTTCACCTGCGGCTTTGATGCGCCCGGCGCCAAGGACGAACGGGCCCAGGCCGAGAAGGTGGCGCGGGCGCTGGAGCTCGACTGGCGGGAGACGACCTTCGGCGAGGAGGACTTCTGGCGGATCCTGCCGCAGGTCGCATGGGCGCTGGACGATCCGACGGCGGACTATGCGACCCTGCCCACCTACAAGCTGGCCGAGGCGGCCAAGGGAACCCTCACCGTCGTTCTGACCGGCGAAGGTGGGGACGAGCTCTTCGGCGGCTACGGCCGCTATCGCCGCGCCCTGCGCCCCAGGCTGCTCGGCGGCCGGCCGGCCGAGCCGCGGGGCGCGACGCCCGAAGTGCTTGCGGCCTGGCGCGAGCAGGCCCGCGCGCCGCGCGGCCTCTCATCCTTGCAGGCCGCCCAGTGGGCCGACGTGGTGACCTGGCTGCCGAACGACCTGCTGCTGAAGCTGGACCGCTGCCTCATGGCCCACGGGCTGGAGGGGCGCACGCCGTTCCTGGACGCAGAGGTCGCCGCCTTCGCCTGGAGCCTGCCCGACCGCGCCAAGGTGCGCGGCGGCTACGGCAAATGGCTTTTGCGCAAATGGCTGGAACGCGCCTGTCCCGCCGCCGAACCCTGGGCGAAGAAGCAGGGCTTCACCGTTCCGGTCGAAGCCTGGATCGCACCTCGCGCCACGCAGATCGGCGAGCGCCTGGGGCGCATCGAGGCCGTGCGGAGGCTGGGCGGTCCGCCGAGGGACGAGGGAACCCTCTGGCCCTGGCTGTTCTTCGGCGTGTGGGCGCTGATCCACCTGGAGGGCGCATCGCCGGCAGACGCGCTGGCCGCCGCGACGGGAATTTGAAGATGGGGATGTGGATGAAGTCTTTCCTGCTGACCGCCGGCGCCGCCGTCCTGCTCGCCGCCTGCGGCGGGCCGCCCGGCCAGGCCCAGACGAACCCAGCGCAACAGGCGGGCGCGCCGGTCGAAACCCGCCCGCCCAACGGCAAGGACCAGAAGCCCGCCTTCGCCGGCCAGACGCGCGCGCCCGAGATGAAGGCGAACGTGGCCGTCGACGTGACCGACTACGTGACAGGTCTGCAGCGCCCGTGGGGGCTGGCCTTCACCCCGGATGGCGGTCTGCTGATCACCGAGCGGCCGGGACGGTTGCGGCTGTTCAAGGACGGCAAGCTGTCCGAGCCCATCGCCGGCGTGCCCGCGGTGGACGCGCGCGACCAGGGCGGCCTGCTGGGCCTGGCCATCGACCCGCAGTTCGCGAAGAACGGGCTCGTCTATCTCGCCTATGCGGAACCGAAGGGCGACGGGACCAACAACGCCGCCGTGGCTCGCGGCCGGCTGGCCATGGAGGGCGGCGCGCCGCGGCTCGAAAGCGTGACCGTCATCTACCGTCAGACGCCGCCAATGGCCTCGACCAAGCACTTCGGCGGCCGCCTGGTCTTCGGGCGCGACGGCAAGCTGTATGTCACCGGCGGCGAGCGTTCGATCACCGAGGGCCGGATGCAGGCCCAGAACCTGGACGCCACCCTCGGCAAGATCGTCCGCATCAATGCGGATGGCTCGATCCCCAAGGACAATCCCTTCGTCGGCCGCGCGGGCGCGAAGCCGGAGATCTGGACCCTGGGCCATCGCAACGTGCTGGGCGCGGCGATCAATCCCACCACCGGCGAGCTCTGGGAAGTGGAGCACGGCACGCGCGGAGGCGACGAGCTGAACATCGTGCGCAAGGGCAAGGACTACGGTTGGCCCACCATCGCCTATGGCATCGAATACGCCGGCGGCCCGATCACGGGCGGCATCACCCAGAAGGCCGGCATGGAACAGCCGATCTACTATTGGGACCCGGTGATCGCGCCCGGCGGCATGGCGTTCTACACCTCGGACGCGGCGCCGGCCTGGAAAGGCAGCCTGTTCGTCTCGGGCCTCGGCCCCAAGTACCTGTCGCGCCTGACGCTGAAGGGCGACCGGGTCGTCGGCGAGGAGCGCCTGCTGACCGACGTCGGCGAGCGGCTGCGGGACGTGGTCCAGGGACCGGACGGCGCACTCTACCTCGCCACCGACAGCGACAAGGGCCGCGTGATCCGCGTTGCGCCGCGCAAATAGCTGCTACGCTGGCGCCGGTTCGAACCCAAGGGATGACGATGAAGTCTCTGCTGCTGGCGGCCTGCGCCGCGCTCGCGATCGGCTCGGGCGCCACGGCCCAGACGCGGCCCCCGGCGGCAATCTTCACCGACCCGCCCGCGGACGCCCTCAACCCGGCCCGGTCCGAAGTGCTGCATATCCCCTCCGGCGGCGTGCAGATCAATGGCCTGGCCTATCTCGCCGCTGGGGCCGGGCCGCATCCGACAGCGGTCATCCTCCACGGCCTACCGGGCAACGAGAAGAACCTCGACCTGGCCCAGGCGGTCCGCCGCGCCGGCTGGAACGCCATCACGTTCAACTACCGCGGCTCGTGGGGCAGCCCGGGCAGTTTCAGCTTCGCGGGCAACCTCGACGACGCGAAAGCGGTGCTGGCTTACCTCCGCGACCCCGCCACGGCGAAACGCCTTCGGATCGACCCCAGGCGGATCGTCATCATGGGCCACAGCATGGGCGGCTGGGTGACCTCGCAGGTGGCCGCCTCGGACGATGGCCTCCTGGGCGCGGCGCTGATCTCGGCGGCCGACATGGGCGACCGGGCGGGCGCGCCGAAGGCCCAGCTCGTCGCTGTGGCCGCCGACAACATGGAGGCGCTGGCCGGCGTCACCGCCGAGAGCATGGCCGACCAGATGACGACGCTGGGCGCCTACACCTTCGCCGCGGCCGCGCCGGGTTTGGCGAAGAAGCCGCTGCTGGTGCTCACATCGGACGACGGCCTCGCGCCCCAGGCCGAGAAGCTGTTCATGGACGTCAAGCAGCGGGGCGGGCGCGCGGCCATCGTTCACGCCCGCACCGATCACGGCTGGAACACCGCCCGCATCCGGCTGGAGACCGAGATCCTCAACTGGCTGGCGACGCTGCCGAAGTAGTCAGGCCGGCTGGGGCGCCTTGCCGTACTGGCGGCCCAGCTTCGTCACGACCGCCTCGAACTCCTCAACCGTGTCGCGGATGATGTCGGCCACCGGCCGCACGCTGTCGATCCGCCCGGCCACCTGGCCCGTCAGCGCGATCGCGGCCTCCATGTCCCCGCCGAAGTAGAGCGACAGGGCGTTCGCCATCTCGGCCATGATGTTCGGCGGCGGCTCCAGCTCGAAGCGGCTGGTCTTCTCCGTGCGCAGCGCCCGCAGCGCCGGCCCCGGCCCGTGGCGGTTCAGGAAGACGGTGTCCGTTTCCTTGGCGCCCACGATCATGTCCTTCCAGTTCTGGTGCACCGGGCTCTCCGCCGCGGAAACCATCCGCGTGCCCATCTGCACGCCCTCGGCCCCCAGGGCGAAGGCCGCCGCCATCGAGCGGCCGTCGGTGATGCCCCCCGCCGCGATCACCGGGAGGTCTGTCTTCGAGCAGACCAGCGGCAGCAGCACCATGGTCGCCACCTCGCGGCTATTCTTGAAGCCGCCGCCCTCGCCGCCTTCCACGACCAGGCCATCAACGCCCGCCGCGATCGCCTTCTCCGCCGCCGACAGCGACGGCACGACGTGGAACACTGTCAGCCCCTTGCTCTTGAGCGCGTCGCAATACTTGTTCGGGTCGCCGGCCGAGGTGGTGACGAACCGCACGCCCTGGTCCGCGACGAAGCTCACGATGTCCGGGTCGCGCACGAAGGCCTGGGCCACGTTGATCCCCCAGGGCTTGTCCGTGAGGGTCTTCATCTTCGCGACCTCCTCGCGCACTTCGTCGAGTCGGCCCGAAGACGTCTCTATGATCCCGAGCGCGCCGGCGTTCGAAACCGCGCTGGCCAGTTGCGAGCGCGCGATCCACCCCATCGGCGCTTGAACGATCGGATACTCGACGCCCAGCAGGTCGGTGATGCGGTTCTTCATGGGATCCTCCGGTTTGGGCCGACTATCCTCGTTTGGCTGGGAATTTCAAACGCGCGTTCGAGCACCTCACAGGCGAAGAATTCGGCGTTCGTCGGGAAAGTCGGGCCTTCGTCGAACGGCGCGCGCCTCCGGCAGGCGACGAAGCTAGGTGCGGATCAGTGCATCCGTTTAACCGCTCACAGGTGTTTCATGACAAAGCGTTCTTCGGCAAATCCGCCCGCCCTGGGAGGGCCGCGCCGGCTTGCTGCTCCGCTCGCTCTGGCGCTCACACTTACCGCATTCGGCGCTGCTTCGGCCCACGCGGCGACGACGATCCTAGACTTCGAAGGCGTCGCGGGCATCCCGGCTTCGTACGGCGACGGACCAGGCGTCGACGTGAGCTATCAGTACGTCAATGTAAAGACCGGCGCGGTGACCCCCGGCCTCTTCTTCTGGTACAGCGGCTATGGCGACCTTGAGCGCGTGGTGTTCGGCGGCCAGAACTCGACCGACTTCCGTTCGGAGATCGTGTTGAAAGCGTTGCCGGGGTACGAGATCTCGTTGCTATCGTTCGACTTCGCAACGTTCAAGAACCTGACGTCCTCCACACCGATCTCGATCCGGACGCTTGGCGGGACGACACTCTTCTCGGAGACACTCGGGACCAATCCGGGTGGCCACAATCACCTCGCGGTGAACAGCGCCGCGGTGACGGACGGCATTGTGCTGAGCTGGGGGCCGGACGGCTACAACGTCGCGTTGGACAACATCGCGTTCGACGTCCGCCCGACGGGCGCCGCCGCGGTGCCGGAGCCGGCGACCTGGGCTATGATGATCCTGGGCTTCGCCGGCGTCGGCGGCGCGATGCGGCGGCAAAGGCGTGCGCGCTGCGGATCGGCCCGGTTCGTCTAGGCGCCGAGCCCCAGGCGCGCCGCCACCTCCTCGCCGATCGCCAGCGAGGAGGTGAGGCCGGGGCTTTCGATCCCGAACAGCGCCACCAACCCCGGCAGGCCATGGACGTCGGCGGCGTCCAGGCGGAAGTCGGGCTGCTTGTCGCCCGGCCCGTGGATCTTCGGCCGAACCCCCGCGTAGTCGGGGCTGAGCGCGCCGTCCGGCAGGCCCGGCCAGAACTTGCGGATATAGCTGTAGAAGCCCGCGGCGGCCGACGGATCGACCGTGTAGTCCGGCTCGTCGACGTAGGTCAGGTCGGGCCCGAACACCCCCTGCCCGCCCAGGTCGCGGCGGTAATGGGTGCCCAGCGCGCCGGGGATCGGGGGTGGATAGATGAGGCGCGCGAACGGCGCCTTGCCCGCCAGTCGGAAGTACATGCCCTTGCCAAAATGGGCCTCCGGGATCACCGCCTTGGGGAACCCCTCGATCTCGCCCGCCACGTGCTGCGCCGAGAGCCCGGGCGCGGTGACCAGGTACCGGCAGGTGAGCACGGTCGGCTCGGCGCCGCCCGCGCGCACTTCGAAGCCGCCGGCCTCCAGCGGGGTTGCGCCCTCGAACGGGGTAGACAGCACCACCGCGCCGCCCGCGGTCTCGATCTCGCCCTGCATCGCGAGCATGTAGGCATGGCTTTCGAACACACCGCTCTCGGGCGAGAGCAGCGCGCCCTCGCAGGACAGTTCGGGCTCCAGGGCCAGCGCCTGCGCCTTCGTCAGCCGCGCTATGCCCTCGACGTCGTTCTCCAGCGCCTGGGCGAGGATCGCTTCCAGCCGCTCCAGATCGTCGACCGCCTCGGCCACGACCAGCTTGCCGCACCGGTCGTACTCGACGTGATGCGCGTCGCAGAAGGCGTACAGCATCCGCCGCCCCTGGACGCAGAGCCGCGCCTTCAATGAGCCGGTCGGATAGTAAAGCCCCCCGTGGATCACCTCGGAGTTGCGCGACGAGACGCCCTGGCCAATCGCGGCGTCCTGTTCCAGCACCGCGACCGCCAAGCCACGCCTGGACAGCGCCAGCCCGCAGGCCAGCCCGACGGCGCCCGCGCCAACGACCACCGCATCGAAATCGAACTCGGCCATGCCCTCCGCCTAACGCGGAATGCTGCGGCAGGAAACCTCGCGCCGTCGCGAATGCGCGTCGAATGACGCCGGATCGTCAGGCGCCGAGGAAATGCAGCCGGACCGTTTCTCGGAACATCATGGTCTGGCGGCTGATGGCGGTCTCGTCGGCCAGAGCACGGGCGATGGTCATGCCGCCGTAGGTGAAGGCCAGGATCGCGTCGGCCATGTCCACGGTGCGGGCGTAGCCCTTCGGCGGATAGGCGGCCGCGATCTCCTCCAGCCAGCCGATGAAGTGTCCCCGCCAGGCGACGACCTGATCGATCAGGAGTTGCCGCACGCTCTGGTCCCAGGCGTGATCCTGGAAGGTCACGGTGGCCACCATGCATCCGGGATGGGCGGAGGTCATCTCTTCCATCTGCTCGGCATAGAGTTTCAGGAAGATCAGAAAACTGTGCAGCGGATCATCGGACAGCTCCCGCGCGCGCAGCGCCAGGGTGTCCAGGAAATCCATGTTTCGGCCGGTGTAGGTCTCGATGAGCTGCCGCGCGAGGTCGGTCTTGTCCTTGAAGTGGTAGAAGAAGCCGCTCTTGGTGAGGCCCGCCGCCTCCACCAGTTCCTCGATCGACGTCGCCGCGAAGCCCTTCCGGATCACCGCCTCATAGGCCAGGTCGAGGATGCGCTCGCGGGTGCGCTCGCCCTTCGTGCGCCGCGCCGGCTGCACCATAGGTACGGTTTTCTCCGGAGGCGGCGTCGGCATTGTCCTTCACCCTTCTGACGGAGCCGCGACAAGGCTTTCAAAACACGATGGAAACCGGCACGTTCGAAGAACCGACCGCGCAACCGCTAGAGCCGAAATCTCCGAGGCCGTACCCCTCTCCGTCCGAGAAAAGGAGATGCAGATGAAGGTGAAGGATCACCACGGCCTGGAACTGACCGGCGCGAGCGCGGCGGCGGCCGGACTATATCAGAAGGCGCTGGACGCCTACCATTGCTACGCGGGCGATGCGATGACCCCGCTGGCGGCGGCGCTGAGTGAAAGCCCCGGCTGCGTCATGGGCTATGTCCTGCAGGCCTGGATGACCCTCATCGGGTCCAACGCCGAGACCGCGGCGATGGGCGCTCAGGCTTTCGCGGTCGCCAAGGACCTGCCCGGCGCGAACGCCCGCGAGCAGGGGCACCTGGCGGCTATCGGCAGCCTGCTGGCTGGCGAGGTTCGCACCGCGGCGCGGCTGCTGGAGGACGTGAACCTGGCGTGGCCGCGGGACGTCCTGGCGCTGCAGGTCGGCCAGACGCTGGACTTCCTGCTGGGCGATGCGCGGATGCTGCGCGACCGGATCGTCCGCGTGCTGCCGGCATGGACGGCCGACACGCCCGGCTGGCACGCGATCCAGGGTCTGCTTTCGTTCGGCTACGAGGAGGCCGGCGACTACGCCCGCGCCGAGGCCTGCGGCCGCGAAGCCATCGCGCTCCAGCCCCGGAACAACTGGGCGCAGCACGGTGTCGCCCATGCCCTGCTCATGCAGGGCCGCCACGCCGACGGCGTGCGCTGGATGCGCCACGAGAACGAGGCCTGGCAGGCGGAGGCCATGCTGGGCGTCCACAACTGGTGGCACACGGCGCTCTTCCATATCGGCCTGGGCGAGACCGAAGAGGTGCTCCGGCTCTACGACGGCCCCATCTACGGCGCCGCCACGACCTTCAGCTTCGACATGGTCGACGCCGCGGCGATGCTCTGGCGGCTGAAGCTCGCCGGCGTGGACGTGGGCGATCGGTGGGCCGGGCTGGCCGACAACTTCGCCCGCGAGCCTGCCGGCCTCAGCGCCTTCGTCGATACCCACGCGATGATGGCCTATGTGGGCGCCGGCCGCGAGGCGCAGGCGCGGGCGCTGCTCGAAACCCAGTCCGCCGCCCTCAACGGGCCGGGCGATAACGCCTACTTCGTGCGCGAAGTGGGCCAGCCGGCGATCCAGGCGCTGCACGCCTTCGGCCAGGGCCGCTACGGCCAGGCCACGGACCTGCTGAGGGGCCTGCGCGGCAAGCACCATCGGTTCGGCGGCAGCCACGCCCAGCGCGATGTGCTGGACCTCACGCTCCTCTCCGCCGCACGGCTCTCCGGCGACGACAGCCTGCACGCAGCATTGCTTGCCGAACGGGACGGGGCCCAGCCGCTCACCACACCGAAGACCCCGGCCATCGCGGCGTAACCTCGGCGCTCAGGTTGGCGTTGTTCACTCACGCCAACGCCCTTAGCCTCCCCGCCAAAATCGGGGAGGCGTTCGGCATGCGTGGAATTCTCGGAGTGGCTTTGGCGGCGGCGGCGCTGGCGGGGGGCGTGGCGCAGGCCCAGGTCCCCACACGGCCGGGAATTCCTTCGATCCTGGTCTGGGCGCCGCAGCAGCAGTCCGATTGGTACCGGGACATCGAGAGCGTCTATCGGGTCGAGACGGTGAAGCGCGGCGACAAAGTCCATCCGCTGCCGAAGGCCGACAAGCAGATCGACTTCACCTTCGAATACGGCGGCAAGACTTGGTCGGTCGACGACTACATGAAGGCCTATAAGAGCTCCGGCGTGATCGTGCTCAAGGACGGCAAGGTGGTGCTGGAGCGGTACGGCCTGGACCGCAAGCCCGAGGATCGCTGGACCTCGTTCTCCGTGGCCAAGTCCGTGACCTCGACCCTCGTCGGCGCCGCGATCCAGGACGGCAAGATCAAGAGCCTGAACGCGCCGGTGACCGACTACATTCCGGAACTCAAGGGCTCCGGCTACGACGGCGTCACGGTGCGCCAGCTCCTGATGATGAGCTCCGGCGTGAAGTGGAACGAGGATTACACCGACCCTAAGTCGGACGTGGCCCAGTCGGCGACCCTGCCGTTCGAGCCGGGCAAGAACCCGCTGGTCGCCTACATGAGCCGCCTGCCGCGCGCCCATGAGCCCGGGACGTTCTTCAACTACAACACCGGTGAGACCGACCTGGTGGGCATCCTGGTCTCCAACGCGGTGGGCAAGAGCCTGTCTCAGTACGCTTCCGAGAAGATCTGGAAGCCGTACGGCATGGAGCGCGACGCCATCTGGGTGGTGGATCCGGCCGGCCATGAACGCGGCGGCTGCTGCATGTCGATCACGCTTCGGGACTATGCGCGGATCGGGCAGTTCATGCTGGAGGGCGGCAAGGCCGGCGACCGGCAGATCCTCCCCGCCGGCTGGGTCGACGAGGCGACGTCCCCGCAGATCACCAACGGCACGCGCGAGCGCGGCTACGGCTACTTCTGGTGGATGCCCGACAACGGCGCGTTCGAAGCGCGCGGCATCTTCGGACAGTCGATCACCGTCTTCCGCGACGAGCGCATCGTCATCGTGACCAACGCCGCCTGGCCCCAGGCGACCGGACGCGAGCTCAGCCTGGCCCGCGCCGCATTCCTGAACGCGGCCCGCGCCGCGGCGAACGCGATGTAGGCGTCAGTGCTCCGATCCGCGCCAGCGGAAGCGGTCCAGAGGCAGCGCGCCGACCGGCGCGTTGCGCTCGTTGGCCAACTGCACCTCCCGGCCCGCCACGGCCATCACCTTGTAGATGGGCATTCCACCCGGCTCGGCCGACACCACGTCGCCCACGTGGACAGGTTGTTCGGCGGCGTGGTCGAGGAGAACCCAGTCGATGGCGTGAGAGACCGCCATTGTCATCACCTTGCGTCTTTTGCTGCGCGTCCTGCGCGGTTCGGGATGATCATCGCCGCATAGCGTTGAGGAATTGCTGAGGCCGCCGTTTAGGTTCGGTTCAGGATATCTCAGCCTTCGGCGCCGCGGGCGTAGGCCGGAAGCTCGCCGTAGTAGGCGCTGACGCCCTCCGTCATGGCGGTCACCGCCTCACGCTCGGCTTCGCTGAGGTAGGGGTTCCAGCAATCGACGATCAGGACGGCGCGGGGTTGGTCGCTGTCGTTCCACGCCTCGTGCTCGATAGTGTCGTCGAAGACGAATGCCCTCCCCGGCTCCCACTCGCGGGTTTCGGCCCCGACCCGGAAGCCACATCCGGCCGGCACGATCAGAGGGATGTGCGCGATGAGGCGGGCATTGTTGACCCCAACGTGCGGGGGAATGCGGGTGTGCGGCTCCAGGATGGAGAACACGGCCGAAGGGCCGGTCCCTTCCAGGCGGCACTGGGGCCACGCCTCCAGCGCCTTCGCCGTCTTCGGGCAGCGCGCCAGGTTTTCCGCGACCGGCTCCCCGGCCTTCCAAAGGTAGAACACACCCCAGCGCCGCGAGTTGGCGAGCTGGGCCCAGCGCGGCTGCGGTAGCCCATCGACTGCGACGTACGGCTCAATCGCCTCCGGACCGTCGGCGAGCACCGCCAGCAGCTCGCTTCGGATATCGGCTGTCGCGGCCTCGAGCGCGTCGAGCCACGGGAAGAGGTCGCGGTCGTAGAACTCGATAGCCGGCAATTCCGGCACGTACATGAAACTGGGCTGCGGGCGATAGACGCGGCGCTTGCGCAGGAGGATGTCGAGGCTTCTGTCGACGCGATCCAGCCGGGCGTTGTGGTGGCGCGCACGCAGCCCCGCGAGCCGATCCGCGAGGAAGCCTTCGAGCTCGGCGTCGTTCGCATCGCTCACCGCCTTGGCGTGCTCCAGCACCGGCCGCAGGGACGGCGACATGAAGCGGGGCAAGCGCTGCAGGGCCGTACGGTAGGTCGCGGCCGCCGCGCGGCGCTCGCCGCGCACCTCGTGTTGAAGCGCCGTCAGGACCAGCGTCCGGAAATCGCCGGGCTCCATGGCCTCGACGAGCTGGCGGATCTGGAGATCCTCGGGATTGATCACGTTCACTCAACTCAACTCGGGGGAGTGAACGCGCGCTAACACGCGAAATGCGCGCCGATATTTCAGGGTCGTTGAACGCGTTCAGTTCTGCGACGAGCGGTAGTTGACCTTGCGGCGCCTGGACAGACGGCGCCATTCGAGGCGTTGTTCCGACATGCGGATTGTCCCCCTCGCCATCGCCCTGCTCGCTGCGGCGCCCGCCGTGGCCGCGCCCTTCGGTCTTGAACGCGCCGGCTGGACGCTCATCACGGCCAGCGACGACACCTGGGTGTTCATGCGCCACCACGCAAACGGCGAGGACGGCGTGCGCCAGGCCTGGACCGCCTACGACGCCGAGAAGCGTCTGGAGCGCGACGGCTTCGCCTTTCGGTCGGTCGAGAGTCTGGGCGAGTTCGACTGCCGCCGCGGCGTCTCCCGCGTGGTCGACGAGATCTTCCACGAGGAGCCCGGCCTGAAGGGCAAGTCCTGGCGCTCGCCGCGCTTCCAGGCCACGCCCTGGACCGCGCCTCAGCCGGCGTCGGTCGGCGCCGTTCGCATGGCCTTCGCCTGCAAGGCCCTGAGCGAGACCTGACGATGAAGGCCCTGCCGCGGATCCTCGCCCTCTGCCTCGCCGCCGCGTCCCTGGGCGCGTGCGCCCGCGACATTCCCTATCCGAAGCTGGAGGCGAAATACGCCAGTCCGGCATCGCACTTCATGGACCTTCCGGGCGGCCTGCGCGTCCACTACCGCGATCAGGGCCCGCGCGACGCGCCGGTCGTCGTGCTGGTGCACGGTTTCTCCGCCTCGCTGCATGCCTGGGAGCCGTGGGTGCAGCGGCTGCCGGACTACCGCGTCATCACCCTGGACCTGCCGGGCCACGGCCTGACGCGTGCGCCCGACGACTACGTCCCTTCGACCGACCGAAGCGTGCAGGTCGTCGACGACGTGGTGACGAAGCTGGGCGTCCAGAAGTTCGTCCTGGGCGGCAATTCGATGGGCGGCGGGGTGTCGTGGAACTACGCCCTGGCCCACCAAGACAAGCTGGACGGCCTCGTCCTGGTCGACGCCGGCGGCTGGCCGTCCGGCGAGCGCCCGAAGGGGCAGCCGGCCGTCTTCAAGTTGCTGGGCAATCCTGTCGGCCGCTGGATGCTGCGTAACGCCGACCCGGGCCTGATGGCCAAGGGCGGACTGGAAAAGGCCTATGAGGACAAGCGCCTCGTCACGCCTGATCTCGTCACGCGCTACACCGAGCTCGCCCGCGCGCCGGGCCATCGCGCGATCCTGACCGGCGGCCGCGGCGGAGCGCCCCAACACAGGGTCACGCCCGATACCTTCCGGGCGATCACCGTCCCTACGCTGGTGATGGTCGGCGAGAAGGACCAGGTGATCCCCGCCGACAACTCCCGCAAGTTGGCCGGTGCGATCCCCGGCGCGAAGCTAGTGGTCTATCCCGAGGGCGGCCACGTGCCGATGGAGCAGCTCCCGGACAGGTCGGCGGCGGACCTGCGGGCATTCCTGGCGGGACTGAAGGCTCCGGCAGCCTGACGCCCTTCTCCCTGTGCGGGAGAAGGGCGCTCAAGTCAGGTGGACTGGGTCGTGTCAGGCAGGCCCAGGATGCGCTTGGAGATGATGTTGTTCTGGATCTCGGACGAGCCGCCGTAGATCGACATCGCCTTGCCGAACAGCCAGCCACGCACCGTCTCGATCTCCTCGGGCTTGAAGGCGTCGCCTTCCCAGCCCAGCCCCTGGGCGCCCATGATCTCCAGCGTCAGCTCGGCGCGGGTCTGGGCGACGTGGGTCGCCGAGTTCTTCAGAACCGAGGCGGCGTTTCCGGGGCTGTTGTTGCCCTTGGCCTCGGCCATCGCCCGGGCCAGCGTCAGCCCGTGCACCTTGGCGTCCATCTCGTGCCGGGTCAGGCGCGAGCGCAGGTCGGTGTCGGCGATCCGGCCCTGGCCGTCCAGCTCCAGGTATTTCTTGGCGATGACCGACAGCGGCGGCGGCGGCTTCGCGCCCGTCGAGGCCCCGGTCTGGCTGGCGCGCTCGTGCTGCAGCAGGCGCTTGCCGACGGTCCAGCCCACGTTGAGCTGCCCCAGCAGGCCGTCCCGCGCCACCTTGGCGTCGGTGAAGAAGGTCTCGCAGAAGGGCGAGGCTCCAGCGATCAGCGGGATCGGCCGCACCTCGATTCCCGGCTGATGCATGTCGATCAGCATGAAGCTGATGCCCTCGTGCTTCTTGGCCGAAGGGTCCGTCCGCACCAGGGCTCCGCACCAATCGGAATACTGGGCGCCGCTCGTCCAGATCTTGCTGCCGTTCACGGTCCAGCCGTCGCCGTTGTCGACGGCCTTGGTCTGCAGGCTGGCCAGGTCGGAGCCGGCGTTGGGTTCGGAGTAGCCGATGCACCACTGGACCTCGCCGCGGATGATCGGGGGCAGGTGCTTCTTCTTCTGCTCCTCGGTGCCGTAGTCCATGATCGTCGGGCCGACCATCGTGACGCCCATCCCGAACATCAGCGGGTTGAAGGCGCCCAGCTTCGTCATCTCCTGCAGGAGGACACGAGCCTGCTGCGGCGACAGCCCGCCGCCGCCGTACTCCTTCGGCCAGGTGGGCGTGCCCCACCCCTTCTCGCCCATGGCCTTGCGCCACGTTTCGAGATCGGGATCCTTCACCCGCACCTCGGCCGTGCCCAGGCTGGCCTTGCCCTTCAGCGAGGCCGGGAAGTTGGCCTCAAGCCAGCCGCGCGCTTCGCTGCGGAAGGCTTCGAGATCGGTGTCGCCGCCGAAGTCGGCCATGGGATTTCCTCCAGTTTCCGCCAGCTTACGGCTCGCGGGCATGCAATCAACCGAGGCTTAGCGCCGCTGACGCGGCGGCAGAGAAGCCCGAAGACGAGCGGCATTCTTACGCAAGCTTAACTAGGGCGGCGCGCGCGGGTCGGTCATACGGGCCGCCGTTCCCCAACGCCGCCCTCGAAGACCCCACCATGGCCTCCCTCGCCGCCCTCGACCGCCGCTGCTTTCTGGCCCGCGTCCTGAACGAGCGATGCTTCCTGGCGGGCCGCGTGCCCCTGCGGCCAATGCCCTTGAGCGCGCCCGCGAATTCGAAGTCCGACGAACCGTGTGAACGCGCGCCGGCCCGCGCGTAAGGCTGTATGCAGGGGCGATGAACCCCTGGATCCATCTCGACACGGCCCAGATCCCCGGCGGCGGCGAGCTCAAGCTGATGCAGCGCGGCCAGGACTATTCCATCATGTCCGGCCGCATCGAACTGATGAACAGCCGACTCTGCGGCTCCGAAGTCGCGCTCTTCAAACTGGCCTGGGCCAAGCTCGCGGAAGGGAAAGCGCCGCGCGTGCTGATCGGGGGCCTGGGCATGGGCTTCACCCTCCGCGCGGCGCTGGCCGACCTGCCCAAGGACGCGCAAGTCACCGTGGCCGAGCTGGTGCCCGAGGTGATCGGCTGGGCCAGCAGCCATCTGGCGCCGCTCTACGGCGACACGCTCGCCGACCGACGCGGCCGGATCATCCAGGGCGACGTGGCCGACCGGCTGACCGAGGCGAAGCCGCCCTATGACGCGATCCTGATGGACGTGGACAACGGCCCCGACGGCCTGAACCGTGACGCCAACGACGCCCTCTACGGCCTGCGGGGCCTCGCCAACCTGAAGCGGGCCGTGCGGCCGGGCGGCGTGGTGGCGGTGTGGTCGGCGGGGCCGGACCCGGCCTTCGCCAGGCGCTTCTCCAACGCGGGCTTCAACGTGACCGAACATAAGGTGGGCGCCAGCCCGTCGGGCAAGGGTCCGCGCCACGTGATCTGGGTGGGCGTCTCGCGGTGAAGTCCTGCGGGCCGTGCGTGCAATGCTGCCGGGTGCTGGCGGTGGCCGAGCTGGAGAAGCCAATGGGCCGCCTCTGCGCGCACGCGAAGCCCGGCGCCGGCTGCGGGATCTACGCGACCCGCCCGCATAGCTGCCGCACCTTCGAGTGCGTCTGGCTGATGGACCCCGAGATGCCCCACCGCTTCCGGCCCGACCAGACCAAGGTCGTCCTCGACCAGGACCCCGAAGGCGTCTGGCTCATCGCCCGCTGCGACGTGGCCAACCCCCAGGCCTGGCGCCGGAACCCGATGTACGCGGCGCTCAAGGCCTTCGCGACCGAGCACTGGGGCAAGGGCAAGCTGGTCGTGGCGGTCGCCGGGCGGCGGACGTGGGTCGTCACGCCGAAGGAGGACGTGGATCTCGGCGAGATCGATCCGCGGTCAGAACTCAAGGTGGTGGAGGGGACGGATGGGAAGGTGACGGTGGAGCTGGGTGAGCCCATCGCCAGCTAAAGGCATATGTTCCCTTTTTGTTCTTGATTTTCGCTGCAAGCTATGCCATTGCGTTGGCGTAGCTCGAAGGGTGACCGCGCCGCTACAAGCGAAAACATGGAGAGAAGATTTGGCTGGCCCCGGCTCTTACGCCCGAGGCGATCAACCGCGCTCGGTTCCCGACCCTGATGGTCCCGCTTACGCCGCGATGATCGAAAAGCAGAAGGCCTACAATGCGAAGCAGGAGGAGGAGTGGTGGCGCAAGCATCCCGGCGTCGTGGAGTCGGTGGTGCCCGTCTGGGGTTCAGCTCGCGAGGCGGTCGC
Source organism: Phenylobacterium sp. (assembly GCF_024508875.1). Classification (GTDB taxonomy): domain Bacteria; phylum Pseudomonadota; class Alphaproteobacteria; order Caulobacterales; family Caulobacteraceae; genus Phenylobacterium. Next base: position 1,671 of record NZ_JANINU010000355.1, on the reverse strand, counting down.
GGACGCTTACGAGGGGGACATCGCGGGTGCGGCGTTAAACGGCGCGCTTGCGGCTTCTGATCTCTTTCTTGCCGGCGCAGTTGTGAAGGGAGTGGGCAAAGGGGCCTTCAAAGTAGCAGGCTCCCATGCATGGAAGGGCCGCAACGGTGTGCGCGCATGGATGGGCGAGAAGGGTTATCTCGCGCCTGGCCAGCATGGCCACCATTGGGCGATACCGCAGAATGGATGGGGCAAATCTGTTCCAGACGCCATCAAGAACCAACCGTGGAACATCCATCCCATGAAGGACCCTGCGATCCATATGCGGATGAACAAGTCTTGGGATGGAAAACCGCCGCTTACGCTCCCCGAACAGCTCTGGCATGGGCCGCCCCCATGGGCCAAGGTCGGCAGCGCGGCGGCTGTCGGACATCCAGCCGGAGCAGCGAAGGCGGGAATGGAGCGCAATGGTACGCGCCAAGGCAGCAGATAGCTTGCAAGCCATCCAGTTGCTTAGCTTTAAGGGTAGAAGCGAGCGCTCCCAGTTCGGCTGGATCGTCGGGCCGCTAGTGGCTCTGGAAGCTGGCTACGTAGCTTGGCTCGAGAGCATCGCTCCTGACGGGCTCGGCGATTCCCCTTGGTTCTGGCCAAGCTTCTTCGCGCTGTTTCTGCCAATGGCCTTGGCGGCTCCGACCATCGTCCGACGCCTTCACGACCTGGGCCATAGCGCCATCATGATCTTCTTTGTTGGCATCGGGCTTCGGGTCGTGGTCACCGGTTTAGCCTTCGCAGGTCTACCCCAGGCCGAGAACCCTGTTTTGCTCGTGGGGTTTGGTGCGGGCCTTATGTACCTGGCATTCGCTCGGGGAGTCCCTGGTGACAATCAATACGGCCCACGACGGCTCCCTTCCCACTAAGCCACCGGCGCCTTCGCCTCGTCCCACTGCTTCCACAGCCGCTTGGCCTCGGCCTTTGCGGGGCCGACCGAGGCGTCCTTCACGTGGCCGAAGCCGCGGATCTGTTGTGGGACCTGGGCGATCTGGACGGCGAGGTGGTGGCGGCCCTGGTCGAGACCGGCCACCAGGCGGTCGAGGTCGGCTTCGAAGTCGGCGATGAGGCGGCGTTCCATCTTGCGCTCAGCGGTCTTGCCGAAGATGTCCAGTGGCCCGCCGCGCAGGCCCTTGAACTTCGCCAGGGTCGGGAAGGCCAGGTCCAGCATCCAGGGCGAGAACGCCGTCTTGCGCGGCTTGCCGTCCGGGCCCTTGGGCGCGAGCAGCGGCGGGCTCAGCCATACCTTGGCCTTGCCGCCCTTGAAGGTCTGCTCGCGGTATTTGGCGAAGCGGCCGTCGGTGTAGAGGCGGGCGACCTCGTACTCGTCCTTGTAGGCCATCAGCTTGTAGAGGCTGACCGCCGCGGCGCGGGTGAGGTCGGTAGAGCCCAGGGCCGCCTCGGCGGCGCGCACCTTCTCGACCCTGGCCAGGTAGCGGTCGGCGTAGGCCTTGTTCTGGTAGGCCGTCAGTTCGCGGGCGCGATGGGCCAGCAGTTCGTCCAGCGGCATGGTCTCGGGCGTGGGGACGTCGTCCTCGCGCTTGCCCCGCGCCGTCGGGTCGGCGGCGGCCTTGCGGCCCAGTTCGAAAGCCTGGAGGTTGGCCTCGGCCTCGACGCCGTTCAGGCGGATCGCCCGGTAGAGCG
>NZ_JANINU010000354.1 GCF_024508875.1 Phenylobacterium sp. | reverse complement strand
GTTGCCGGGGATGTCCTTGGCCCAGCGCTTCTGAACGTTCTGGTCGTAGTTCAGGTAGAGCTTGCCGCCCACGACCTTCCACGCCATCGGGTCGCCCTTGGCGGTATAGCCGCCGGCCACGGCCCAGGCGCAATAGCCGCCGTACTGCGGCGCATAAGCGACCGGGTTGGCCTTGAACTTCGCCAGGTTGGCGGCGTTGGCGAAGCGGAACTCCGCGCCCTTCCAGGTGGTGGCGAACTTCGCGTCCCCTTTAACCGGCACGCCGCCGAAATAGCTCACGGCGTCGTAGCCGCCGATGGCGACCTGGGAGAACGCGGGGGTGTAGATCTCAGGCGTGGCGGCCATCGCCGGGGCGGCCGGCAGGGCCGCGCCCAACGCGACGGCGGCCGCCGCAGCGGCGATGGCCTTCAGGTCGAAGGGTCTTGTTCTCAATTGGGCGTCCTCCACTACCGCCGCCGCTGCGGCGCGACCGAACGTCGGTCGATGCGGAGGGGTACCGGGACGGCCGGCGCGGCGCTCATGCCGAAAGGTTATGGAACGCCGAGGCCCTCCCTGCAGGCGGCTGGTGCGCCTCGCTGCGGTTCGGGCGGGCACGGGCCTGGCCGCGGCATCGCCACACAGCCACAGGGCCCGCCTAACTCGCGGACTTCACTAGGCTAACGGCTTTGGAGAATTCCCCGCCCGGGCCGCGGGGAGAAGATGGTCGGAGTGGCAGGATTTGAACCTGCGACCCCTGCGTCCCGAACGCAGTGCTCTACCAGACTGAGCCACACTCCGACTTGGAGGCGCGCTTATAGAGGAGGGTCCGCCGGCCTGCAAGCGGGGTAAAAAGAGGTTTGTCGGGGGCGTTGCATCGGCCCGCGCGCTGCGCTATTTCCCCCGCTCCCGAGGCCCTGAGGGTCCTCGCGGCCGTTCCTGCTGGGGAATGGTGTAATGGTAACACTGCGGTTTTTGGTACCGTCATTCTAGGTTCGAGTCCTAGTTCCCCAGCCACGGCCCTCGGCGTCAGGGACGCCGTACCTCCGAGATCCTGAATACGTTCGCCCGGCGCTGGCGGGCGGTCTTCATTGACCTTGCGCAAGGCGGATCCCGCGCGGATGCGCCATCACCCCTCCCGCGAGGAGGCCGTGCCATGCGAAACGAGGCCCAGATCGGCGCCGTCCTGTCCGAGGGACGCGACGCCACCATCGCCACCGTGATGGCCGACGGCGGGCCGCACGCCACCACCGTCAGCTATGCGAGCGAGGGGCCGAAGCTCTACTTCGGCTGCTCCAGCGGCTCGCTCAAGGCTGCCAACCTGGCGCGCGACGACCGGGTCGCAGTCACCGTCACCTTGCCTTACCGCGACTGGGCCGAGATTCGCGGCCTCTCCGCCCGAGGGCGCGCGCGCCGGCTTACGTCGGAAGAGGACATCGGCCGCGTCGGCCTGCTCTTCATGGGGAAGTTCAGCGAGGTCGCCCAGTACATCACCTCCGGCGACGCCGAGCTGGCGCTGTTCGAGGTCACCTTCGACGCCGTTGGACTGCTCGACTACCGTCAGGGCTTCGGCCACGTGGAGCATCTGGATGCGTGACATCGTGACGCCGCCGCCGGCGAAGCCGCGCACGGGCCTGGCCGTAGCCGGGCTCATCTGTCTGGTCCTGGGGCTGGCCGGCTTCGCGGCGATCGCCGCCGTGGTCTATGGCGACAGCGCCCTCGCCGAGACCTGGGCGATCCGTCTGGGTCTGGCCGGCGGGCTGCTCGCCTCGGCCACCGCGCAGATTCTGATCCTGATCGGCGGCTGGATGATCTGGCGCGCCACCCGGCGCACGGGTCCGAAAGGGCCGCTGTAGACCGGGCTTCCGCGCCGGCCCGAAAGGCGCCTCACTGCCTTGCCGATCCAGGAGCCTTCCATGCGCAAGATGGTGCTGGAGCAGCCCGGCCGGCCGCTCGTGGCCGAGACGTGCGATGCGCCCGAGCCCGGACCCGGCGAGCTGCGGCTGCGGGTTCTCGCCTGCGGCGTCTGCCGGACCGACCTGCACATCGTCGACGGCGAGCTCGCGGTGCGCCGGCCGCGTGTCTGTCCCGGGCACGAGGTGGTTGGGACGGTCGAGGCCATCGGTCCCGGCGTCACCGGCGTGGCCCTGGGCGAGCGGCGGGGCGCGCCCTGGCTGGGGGGAACGTGCGGGACCTGCCGCTATTGCCGCGCCGGGCGGGAGAACCTGTGCGAGGCGGCGGAGTTCACCGGCTGGACCCGTGACGGCGGCTACGCCTCGGCCATCATGGCGCGGGCGGCATTCACGTTTCCCCTGCCGGCGGGCCTGTCCGACGTTGAGGCCGCCCCGCTGATGTGCGCCGGGCTGATCGGCTTCCGCGCGTGGCGCATGGCGGGCGATCCGGCCCGTGTCCGCCGGCTAGGTCTCTACGGGTTCGGCGCGGCCGCCCACCTGCTGGCGCAGTTGGCGATCCACCAGGGCCAGGCCGTCCACGCGTTCACGCGGCCCGGCGATATGGCCGCCCAGGGGCTGGCGCGCGACCTGGGCTGCGCCTGGGCCGGCGGCTCGGACGAGCGGCCCTCCGAGCCTCTCGACGCCGCCATCATCTTCGCGCCGGTGGGCGAACTGGTTCCGGCCGCGCTGGCGGCGGTGGACAAGGGCGGCGTGGTGGTGTGCGGCGGGATCCACATGAGCGACATCCCGAGCTTCCCCTACGCCCTGCTTTGGGAGGAGCGCCGCCTCGTCTCGGTGGCCAACCTCACGCGCGAGGACGCCGCCGACTACCTTCCGCTGGCGGCGGCGGCCGGCGTGCGGCCGCACGTGAGCTGCTATCCGCTCTCGGAGGCCAACACGGCGCTGGCCGACCTGCGGCGGGGCGCCTTCGCCGGCGCCGCGGTGCTGACCCCTTAAGGGGCCCGCCCCTCAGTGGGTGGTCGGGTAGGAGACGGTGACCAGGCCGCCGCCGAACGGCGCGCTGCCGAGCCGCGCATAGCCTCCGAGGCTGCCGGCCAGCAGGTCGATCATCCGCGCGCCGCCCGCGTGGGCGCCGTGCGCCAGGTCGTCGATGCCCAGGCCGCTGTCGCGCACGGTGAGCAGGGTGCGGCCGCGCTCCTCGACCAGCCGGACCCAGATGCGTCCCTCGCCCCCGGACGGAAAGGCGTGGTTGAGGGCGTTGTCGACCGCCTCGCAGGCGACGGCGCCCAGGGCGACCAGTTCGCTGGCCGGCAGGGCCAGGTCGGCGGCGCAGTCGATGGCGATCCGGTGCGGGCCTTCCACGACGGCGCCGAGCAGCGCTTCCAGGAAGGGGCGCGCCGGCAGCGGATCGGACGCTTGGCCGTCCACTTGATCGGCGATGTCCTCGGACACCTCGCCCGCGCTGAGTTCGCGGCGGCGGCTGATCTGTTGGGCCAGGTCCGCCAGCCGGTTCAGCCGGTCCGCCGTTCGGGCGTCGGCCGCATCCCGCGCGAGCGCACGATCCGAGACGAAAGCTTCCTGCATCTTGACCTCCCTGCCGGAGCTGTCCGGCGTCCAAGTCAGCACAGCGCCGCGAACGGGGCTCCGCTTTGACCAAGGTCAAGTTCGCTGGGCTTGTGATCAGGCGTCGTTGAGCAGCGGCGCACGCACCCCGCCATTGGCGAGCTGGTCGGCCGCGACCTGGCTCCAGAGGTTGAGACAGGTGCAGCCCAGGTCGGTCGCCGCGTCCGCCCAGGCCAAATAGGCCCCGGTCCACACGGTCATCGCCTCCCGGCCGAGAGCATAGCTCGATAGCCAGGCATCGAGCGGGGCGGCGGCGAGCCTGGCGACGTTGGGCGTCGCGGGGATCGGCGCGGAAGCGGGCGGCTTGGGCATGGGCTCCTCCGGGCCCCAAGCTTCCCCGCCCGCCGGACGCAGCGCCTTGATGCCGATCAAGCGCGGCCGCGCGCCCTCCGTAGCGCTACCTAGGGAAGCGTCCCGAATGGCGAGCGGTCCGTCGCCGAGCTTAGCTGCGGACATCAACCAGGAGAGCCCGAATGTTCGCCGTCGCCCCCGTCAGCCCCGCGCTCGTCGCCCGGACCGACACCGCCGCCCACGCCGAGCGCTATCTGCTGGTCATGCCGGCCGGCGGCACGCAATGGGTGACGAACGCCGCGGACGCGACGCCCTTCGCCTCGATGCGCGAGGCCACGCGGATGGCGATGCGTCTTCCGGCCCGCGACCGCGCCTACGGCCTGCCGCGCGAAGCCGAACTGGCCGTCCAGAACATCCACTAAGGTCGCCGCCCGTCGCGGCGTCGCCGGCTAGTCGGCGGCGCGGGCGACGTTGCGGGTGACGCAGACCCGCGCCGGATCGCCGTCGGCGGCGCCGACGGTGAAGCCCAGGTCCCGCGAAAGCTGCAGCATGCGGCCGTTCTCCCGGGCCACGTCTCCCCACACCTCTCGCAGTCCTCGCGCGGCCGCGTAGTCGAGCACCGCCTGCAGCAGCAGGCCGCCCAGCCCGTGCCGCTGGTGATCGCTGCGCACCATCAGGGCGAACTCTGCGGTCTCGCCCTCCGGGTCCTCGACCAGGCGCCCCACGCCGACGATCTCGCCGTCTTCCGCCTCGGCCACCAGCGCCATGTGCCGGTCGTAGTCGATCTGGCTCAGCCGCGTGGCCAGGTCGGGGCTCAGGTGGCGCACCCCGCCGCTGAACCGCAGGTGGACGTCCTCGGGCGCGCAGCGGTCCACCATGTCGATCAACAGGTCCCGGTCCGCCGGGCGCACGGGCCGCACCGTGAACTCGAGCCCATCGACGCGCACCTTGCGCACCAGCTCCTTCGGATAGGGCAGGATCGCCGGCCGCGCCGTGGCGGCGTCGGGCCGCCGGACGCCGATGCGCGCGTCCAGCGCCAGGGCTCCGGTCTCGTCGCAGAGCACCGGGTTCAGATCGAGCTCCGCCACCTCGGGCAGGTCGGTCGCCAGCCGGCCCAGGCTCACCAGCAGGTCGGCCAGGGCGTCGAGATCCGCTCTCGGCACGTCGCGGAAGCCGCCCAGCAGGCGCGAGACGTGCGTCTGGCCCACCATGTCCAGCGCCAGCGCGTGACTGAGGGGCGGCAGGCCGATCGCCCGGTCGGCCAGCACCTCGACCGCGACGCCGCCGTGGCCGACCACGATCACCGGCCCGAATGTCGGATCGCGCACGATGCCCGCCAGGATCTCCTGGGCGTGGGGGCGCTTGATGGCCGGCTGCACGAGGAAGCCGTCGAGGCGCGCGTCCGGCCGGGCGGCCCGCACGCGCTCCAGCATCGCTTCGGCCGCGCGCTCGGCCTCCTCCGGGCCCCGCAGGCCGACGACCACGCCGCCCACGTCCGACTTGTGGCTGATGTCGGGCGAATGGATCTTGAGGGCCACCGCGGCGTCCGCGTGATGGGCCTGCACCAGCCGCGCCACCTCGGCCGGCGCGGCGGCCAGACGGATTTCCGGCGTGGCGACGCCGTACGCATGCAGGATCGCCTGGACCTCCAGCGGATCCAGGCTGGCGCGCCCCGCGGCCAGGGCCGCCTCGATGATCGGGCGGGCGGCCTCGATGCCCGAAGCGCCGCCCTCGTCCGGCGCTTCGAGCAGCAGCGCCCGGAACCGGCCGAGGGCGTCCAGGCGGGCGAAGGCCCGGGCGGCCGGCTCGGCGGTGGGATAGGTGGGCAGGCCGGCGGCGGCCAGGCGCGCCCGGCCCGCCGCCACCGAGGGCTCGCCCAGCCAAGCGGCCAGCACGGGCTTGCCGCGGCGGGCGGCCTGGCGGGCCGCGACCACAGCCTCCGCGGCGGCGTCGCTGTCGGCCACGGCCGTCGGGCAGTTGATCGTCAGGACCGCATCGACCTCGGGGGCTTCCAGCAGCGCCTCCAGGCTGCGGGCGTAGAGGTCGGGGCCGGCGTCGCCCAGGATGTCGACCGGATTGCCGGCCGAGGCGTGGGCCGGAAGGATGGCCTTCAGACGGCTCTGGGTCTCGGCCGACAGCACCGAGAGCCGCCCGCCGGCCCGCTCGAAGGCGTCGGCCGCCAGCACCGCCGCGCCGCCGCCGTTGGTGAGCAGCGTCAGCGTCCCGCCCGCGGTGGGCGCGGCGCTTACCAGCAGTGCGGTGTCGAGCAGCTCGTCCAGCCCGTCTACCTGCAGCACGCCAGCCCGGCGGAACGCGGCGGAATAGACGGCGTCGGCGCCTGCGAGCGCGCGCGTGTGGGAGAACGCCGCCTTGGCGCCCGCTGCGCTGCGCCCGCCCTTCAGCAACACCACCGGCTTGGCCCGGGCCGCGTAGCGGGCCGCGCTCATGAACTTGCGGGCGTCGTGCAGGCTCTCGAGGTAGACGAGGATGGCCCGGGTCGCCGCGTCGCGGCCCAGGTGGTCCAGAACGTCGCCCAGGTCGATGTCGAGCGCATCGCCCAGCGTGACCACATGGCTGAAGCCCAGGCCGTGCGCTGGCGCCCAGTCGAGGGCCGCGGCGGCCACTGCGCCTGACTGCGCAACCAGCGCCAATCCCCCCGCCGGGGGTGTCCCACGGGCGAAGCTGGCGTTTAGCCCGGTGCGCGGCGAGAGCACGCCCAGGCAATTGGGGCCGACGATCCGCAGCAGGTGCGGACGCGAGGCGGCGAGCAGCGCCTCGCGCAGCGCCGCGCTCTGTGGGTCGTCGCCTTCGAAGCCGGCGCTGATGACCACGGCGGCGCGGCAGCCGCGGGCGCCCAGGTCGGAGATCAGTTGCGGCACGACCGCCGCGGGTGTGGCGATCACCGCCAGGTCCGGCGTCTGCGGCAGTTCGGCGACGCTGCGCCAGGCGGGCCGCCCGCTCACCGGCTCGCCCTTGCCGTTCACGAACAGGATTTCGCCGGCGAAACCGCCCGCCAGCAGGTTCGCCGCCAGGACCTGGCCGACGGAGCCGGGGCGGTTGCTGGCGCCGATCAGCGCCACGCAACGCGGCGCGAACAGCGCCTCGAAATTGCGGGTGGTCATGTGCGCCCTTTGGCCTGGAGTTCGGTCCGCGGCCTTGATCGACCGCAAGACCCTCGCAGCTTGATCTCGGTCACGGCGGTACTGGCAGGAAGCCGCAGGATGATGACGAGGAGAGTTTTTTTGATCGACACTCGTCAAGTCAATCGCCGCGCGCTGGCGGGCGGCCTCGTGGCCCTCATCGCGGCGCCGTTCACTGCGCGCGCGCAAACAAGCCCCATGGTCTTCACCGCGGCGGAGCGGCGCGCCATCGGGGCGGCGCTGGGCCTCGGTATGGAGGTGTTCAGCCTCGACGACGCGACCCTGTCGGCGCGGACCCTGGCCTTCGCGCGCACGGAGGCGGGCCTGCGGCTGTCGCCGATCCGGATCGACAGCGCCTGGGCCCTGACGCCGCCCCCGCGCGACTTGCCGGCGGAGTTCTCGGCGGCGCGAGCCGGGGGCCGGCTGGCCGAATGGCTGCAGGGGCTGGGTCCCCGCGCGCCGGGCTACCGAGCGCTGCAGGAGGCCCGCGGCCGCTACGCCCTGCTCGCGGCGGCCGGCGGATGGCCGACCGTCGCCCAAGGTCCCTCCCTACGGGTAGGCGACACGGGGCCGGACGTCGCGGCGGTGCGCGCGCGTCTCGCCGCCGAGGGCTACGGCGAGCCCGCGCAGGCCCTCGCTGTCTACGACGAGCCGATGGCAGGCGCAGTGCGCGCCTTCCAGGGCCTGCACGGCCTGGACGCGGACGGTGTGGTGGGGCCGGCCACGCGCGAGGCGCTCGGCGTGTCCGCAGCGGCGCGCCTCGACCAGATCGACGCCAACCTGGAGCGCTGGCGCTGGACCCGTTCGCCCGCGGCCGACCGGGTGACGGTCGACACGGGTTTCCAGGAGGCCGTGCTGTTCCGCGGCGGCTCGCCCGCCCTGCGCATGCGCGCCATCGTGGGGTCGCCGCAGCATCCGACGCCGATGTTCCGGTCGGCGCTGCGGGCCGTCGTGTTCAATCCCCCCTGGAACGTGCCGGACTCCATCGCGAACAACGAACTGCTGCCAGCGGCGGCACGGCGGCCGGGCCTCCTCGAATCCATGGGCATCCGCCGGGTGGACGGGCGGCTCCAGCAGCGCCCTGGCCCGAACAACTCGCTCGGCCAGGTGAAGTTCGATCTCGACAGCCCGTTCGGCGTCTATCTGCACGATACGCCGGGCAAGGGCCTGTTCGCCCGCCCGCAACGCGCTTTCAGCCACGGCTGCATGCGGCTGGAGAAGCCGCGCGAGCTCGCCGCCGCGCTGCTCGGCTGGAGTTCGGCGGAGGTCGACGCGGCCATCGCCGGCCGGGCTACGCGCCGCCTCTCGCTGCGCCGCCCGGTGGCGGTGGACGTGCTGCACCGGACCGTGCGCGTCGAGGCCGACGGCCGCGTGGCGTTCCGCCCCGACATTTACGGCTGGGACCGCAAGCTTACCGCCGCGCTGGGCGAGCCGGCGGCGACGTCCGCGGCCCGCACGCCCGAACGATCGGCGTGACGCCCTGGAAGAACGACGCGGCCCGCCTTGACCTTGCGCAAGGCGAGGCGCCTGCGCGGGCTTATCCTCCGCGCCGATCCGGAGATTCCCGATGACCGCCCCCAGCCCCGCCAAGGACTTTGCGTCGGGCGCTTCCCGCGCTCGCGCGTGATGGGGGCGCGAGTCGGATCGGCCGCTGCGGCGTGGCGGCGTGTGCGCTTGGCGCTGGCCTGGCGAGGTCTCGCGACCGGCTGGCCGTCGGGCGCGGCGTCCCGGCTCGGCGGTCTTGCGCTGCCGGCGAGCGCCACGGCGCTGCTGACGGCTGCGGCGAGCGGCTTGCCGGCGCACGGTCTGGACATCGCGGGCGTGCTGGTGGCCGTGACCGTCGCGACCCTCGCCTTCGGGCCGGCGGCCGGACTCCTGGTCCTCGCGGCGGGGCTTTCGGTCGAGGCGCTGGTCGTGGGGCGTGGCGCGATCGACCTCACCGTCCTTGGGGGCGCCGGTGTCGTCGAGCTGGCGGCCGTGGCCTTCGCCCTTCGCCGCCTGCTCCGCGCGCGCGCCGAGGTTTCCGGCGCCGAGCGCATGCTTGAGGACGTCCGCACCACCGAAGCGCGGTTCCGGGGCCTGCTGGAAGGTGCGCCGGACGCCATCGTGATCTCGAACCGGGATGGCCGGATCTCGCTCCTCAACGCCGAAGCCGAGCGGCTGTTCGGCTACGACCGGGCCGAGATGCTGGGCCAGCCCATCGACATGCTGATGCCCGAGCGGTTCCGCGGCCGGCACGCGGGGCATGTCGCGGCGTACCTGGCCCAGCCTACGACCCGGCGCATGGGCGACGGCTCCAACATGTTCGGCCGGCGCAAGGATGGCTCGGAGTTCCCGATCGAGACGAACCTCAGCCTGCTCTCCGACCATGGCGAAGCGCTCGTCACCAGCGTCATCCGCGATCTCACCCCCAGGCGCGAGGTGCAGGAGCGCGAGGCCCTGCTGATGCGCGAGCTGAACCACCGGGTGAAGAACACGCTCGCCAGCGTGCAGTCGATCGTCGCCCAGACGTTGCGCTCTGCCGTCCACCCGAAGGCCTTCAGCCAGGCCGTGCTCGCGCGCATCGCGGCGCTTTCGCAGAGCCACGACCTGCTCACCCGCAACGATTGGACGGGCGCCCGCCTCGTCGAGATCGTCTCCGAGCAACTGCGTCCCTACGCCCGCGACGGAGCGCCGTTCGAGGTGTCGGGTCCCGACCTGACCCTGCGCCCCAATCGCGCCGTCACCCTGGGCATGGCGGTGGGCGAGCTCGCCACCAACGCCGCCAAGTTCGGCGCCCTGTCCGCAGGCGGCGCGGTGACCGTCGAATGGTCTGTGCGCGAGGGTCCTGCCGGGCGTGTGCTGCGCCTCACCTGGCGCGAGGTCGGCGGCCCGTCGGTCTCGCCACCGGAACACGAGGGCTTCGGCACCCGGCTGATCAAGCGCAGCCTCGCGGCCGGGTTGCACGGGTCGGCCGAGCTGGACTACGGCCTGGCCGGCCTCACCGCGACGCTGGAGTTCCCGCTGGTGGAGGGCGAATGACCACGGCGCCTGCAGGATCCCTGGCCGGTCGGCGAATCCTCGTGGTCGACGACGAGCCGCTCGTGGCGATGCTGATCGAGGACCTGCTGCGCGACGAGGGCGTCGAGGTGGTGGGGCCCGCCTCCTCGCTCGCCCAGGCGCTGGAGCTCGCGGGCGATCCCGGCCTGGACGGCGCGCTGCTGGACGTGAATCTCGCCGGCGAGTTCGTCTATCCGGTCGCCGAGATCCTGCGGGCGCGCGACGTGCCCTTCGCCTTCGTCACCGGATACGGCCGCGCCGGCCTCGACCCCGACTTCGCGGACGCGCCGGTGATGCCGAAGCCCGTGCCCCTGGTCGGCTTCGCCCGGGAGATCGTCCGGCTCCTGGCCCGAGGTCCCGGCGCGGCCGCTAGATGTGAGGTCCCGACCTAGCTCGCCGTCGGCGGATGGGCGCGGAAGTGGGCGTTCGTCACCGTCTTCACCCGGCCGAGGATCTCGCCCGCCGCCACGTCGGTCAGGTCCGAGACGATCCCGCCGAAATGCACGTGGTCTTCCACCACCAGCCCGCAGGTGCCGGCCAGGTGGCGGTCGAACAGCCGCGTCAGGTCGTTCAACGCGCCGGTGTCGCGCACCCAATGGTCGGGCGCTCCCGAGGTGCTGAAGCTGATCAGCCGCCGGCCGACCAGCGCCGGCGCGTTGCCGCCCGCGCCTGGGTTGAAGCCGAAGCCCATGCCGAACACCCGGTCCACATAGCCCTTGAGAATCGCGGGCGGCGCGTTGAACCAGAACGGATAGACCAGTGCGAAGACGTCTGCGTCGGCCAGCATTTCGCGCTCCCGCCGCACGTCGTCGTGGAACTTCGGCGCCTTGCGGCCTGGAATCTCGTCGGCCTTCAGGCACGGGTCGAAATGCATCGCATAGAGGTCGCGCACGACGACCTCGTGGCCGAGGCGTCGCGCCTCCTCCTCGTAGGCCGCGGCGATGGCGGCGTTGAGGCTCTTGCGGGCGGGATGGGCGAGGATGAGGGCGTGTTTCATGGCGACGTCCTGGACTCGGGCCAAGCGACCTTAGACCGGGGCGCGGCGGCCGTCTTGATCGATGTCAGGTCCGCCCGGTCTGCAGGCGGCGGACCAGCCATGGGGTCAGCGCCATCGCCAGCAGGCCCAGCGGCATGAGGCCGCCGCGGGCCAGGTCGTAGTCCTCCAGAAGCCGGCCCCAGCCGAGGCCCATGACGCGGCCCAGCCCGAACTCGAAGGCGAGGGTGAGGCCGGCCCAGAGCGCGCCCACCGCCAGCGCGCCGGCCGCACTTCGGATCCGCATCCATGGCAGGCAGAACCAGGTGATGGCGAAGATCACCGCCACGCCGATAAGCACCGAGGCCTGGCGTACGACGAATTCCACCTGTGGCCCCGCCAAGACGCGGCGCAGGGCCCCCTGCGCGCTCTCGGTCGCCACGATCAGCAGCCAGACCGCCAGAGCGCGGAGCAGGGTGGGCAGGCTGAAGGCCGGCACGGCGCCGTCACCGGGCCGTGTAGCCGCCGTCGATGACCAGCTCCGCGCCGGTCACGAACTTGGCCTCGTCCGAGGCGAGATAGACGCAGCCCCAGGCGATGTCGTCGGGCTCGCCGATATGGCCGAGCGGATGCAGGGCCGCGAGCTGGGCCTGCGCCGTCGCCTCGTCGCCCAGGTCGTGCACGTAGCCTTCCACCATCGGCGTCTGGATGAAGCCGGGGTGGATCGAGTTCACGCGGATGCGGTCGGGGGCATAGATCAGGGCGTCGGTCTTGCTCATGAGGCGCACGGCGCCCTTCGAGGCGTGATAGGGCGGCACGTCGGGCGCGCTGACCAGGCCGTAGATCGAGCTGAGGTTGATGATGCTGCCGCCGCCGGCCCGCCGCAGGTGCGGGATGGCGTGCTTGGTGCAGAAGAATACGCCCTTGACGTTCACCGCCTGGACGGCGTCCCACTCGGCCTCGGTGAGCTCGTGGGTGGGCTTGCTCGCGCCGGCGATACCGGCATTGTTCACCAGGACGTCGAGCCGGCCGAACCGCTGCACGACCTGGCCGATCACCTTCTCGACGTCGGCCTCGCGGGAGACGTCCAGGGGCCAGGCGCAGGCCTGGAAGCCGCGGCCGTTGAGCTCGTCGGCGAGCTCGCCGGCCTCCTTGGTCAGGCGGTCGGTGATGGCGACCTTCGCGCCTTCCTCGGCCATCCGGATCGCGGTGGCGCGCCCGAGACCGAGCGCGCCGCCTGTGATCAAGGCGACCTTGCCCTTGAGCCTGCCCATGGGTTTCCTCCGTTTTCGTTGGAGATACCCTGGGCCTCAACGGCAAGGCGCGCCTTGCGAAGGATCAACGAGACTTAGAACCGGTAGCCCACGCCCGCCGACAGGACCCAGGGGTTGAGCGTCACCTTCGACTTCACGCCCTTGGCGCGATCCACCGCGTCGGTCTCGAAGAATACCTTCTTGGCGTCCAGGTTGACCGCCCAGCGGCCCTTCGTGGCGATGTCGATGCCGGCCTGCAGGGCCGTGCCGAATCCGTCGTCGATCTTCAGGTTGAAGCCGTTCTTGTTGTCGCCGCCGTAGAACAGCATGTAGTTCACGCCCGCGCCGATATAGGGGCTGACCCGCGCGCCCGGCGCGAAGTGGTACTGCACCGTCAGGACCGGCGGCAGGACCCAGGTATCCTTGAGCTTCAGGTCGGTGCCCGGCGCCTTGGCCCTCACCGTGTGCTGCGTCGTGCCGGCGATGATTTCCGCCGCCACGTGGTCGGTGAAGAAGTAGGTCACGCCGATGGTCGGCATCACGTCGTAGCCGACCTTGGCGCGCAGACCCGTCGAGGCGCCGGCGAGGGTGGTGATCGGATCGCTGCCCGTGGGCGACACATCGGTCACGCGCACGTTGAGGACGATGTCGCCCTTGGCCTTGGGCTGGAAGTCCTGCGCCTGGGCCGCGCCACCGGCGGCCAGCAGGGCGGCCGCGGCCGCGACGATGATCTTGGTGTTCATAGGTCTATCCCCTTGGAGGCGGCTTTAGAGCGCCGCTTGCCGGGGGGTTTGCGCCGTATCCGGAAGCTTGGCCTTGATCTGGAGCAAACCTAAGCTTCGAAAGGATCGGCGCCTTTTAGGTGGCCTTGCGGGCCGCGCCGCGAGCGGCGCCCGGCCGCACCGCATAGGCGAATGCGGTGAGCCCCGCCAGGCCGAGACTCACCGCTCCGAGGCACCATCCGCAATGGGGGTGGGGGCTGGCGCCGCAGATCACTCCGAGGAGACGCATGTGCTGCGCCGCACGGTCCGCCGCGAGGGCGGTGCTGGCGGTGAGCAGGACGCCGACGAACGCCGCGCCCAGGCGTAGGACCTGATCTTCTGTGGGACGGCGCGAGACGGACGTCGGCATGCTGGGTCTCCGATTGCCGTGCCAGCGTGTCGCACACGTCGCCGGTGGGCATTGACCGATATCAAGGCCCCTGCGGCCACGCTGGGCCAAAGGCTCGCAGTCTCTCAAACGCACCCGTGGAATCCATGACGCAGGCTGCAGCCCGAAGCGACGACGCACCCTTCGATGCGATCGCGCTCTACACATTCACCGGCCTGGCCGCGCTTCTCGCGCTGCTGGCCACGGCGTTCACCAAGGACCCGCTCTTCCGGTTCCACGGCTATGTGATGCTCGTGGGCTTCCTCATCGCCTTCCTGACGATGACGGTAGGCCTCGGCTCCGGCCGCTTCCGCAGTGACCAGACCCGCTACGCCGACGGCGTCGTCCGGGCCGGGGTCATCGCCACCATGTTCTGGGCCGTCGCCGGCCTGGCGGCAGGCGTGGTCGCAGCGGCCCAGCTTAGCTGGCCGACGATCTTCTACTTCCCGGACTTCCCGTATCTGAACTTCGGCCGGCTACGGCCGCTGCACACGTCGGCGGTGATCTTCGCCTTCGGGGGCAACGCCCTGATCGCGACGTCCTTCTACGTGGTCCAGCGGACCTGCAAGGCCCGCCTCGCCGGCGGCGCCTGGCCCTGGTTCGTGTTCTGGGGCTACCAGCTCTTCATCGTGCTGGCCGCCACCGGCTACCTCGCCGGGATCACCCAGAGCCGCGAGTACGCCGAGCCCGAATGGTACGTCGACCTCTGGCTGACGATCGTTTGGGTGGCCTACCTCCTGGTCTTCCTGGGCACGATCTGGAAGCGCAAGGAGCCGCACATCTACGTGGCGAACTGGTTCTACCTGGCCTTCATCGTCACGATCGCCATCCTGCACCTGGTCAACAACGCCGCCATTCCGGTGGGCCTGCTCGAGACCAAGAGCTATTCGGCTTTCGCGGGTGTCCAAGATGCGCTGATCCAGTGGTGGTACGGCCACAACGCGGTGGGCTTCTTCCTGACCGCCGGCTTCCTGGCCATGATGTACTACTTCGTCCCGAAGCGGGTCGAACGGCCGGTCTATTCGTACCGCCTGTCGATCGTGCACTTCTGGTCGCTGATCTTCATCTACATCTGGGCCGGTCCGCACCACCTGCACTACACCGCCTTGCCGCAGTGGGCGCAGACGCTGGGCATGACCTTCTCGATCATGCTGTGGATGCCGTCCTGGGGCGGCATGATCAACGGCCTGATGACCCTGTCGGGCGCGTGGGACAAGCTGCGCACCGACCCGGTGGTCCGCATGATGGTCGTGGCCATCGCCTTCTACGGCATGTCCACCTTCGAAGGTCCCCTGATGTCGATCCGCGCGGTCAACGCGCTGTCGCACTACACCGACTGGACCATCGGCCACGTGCACTCCGGCGCCCTCGGCTGGGTCGGCTTCATCAGCTTCGGCGCGGTGTACTGCCTCGTCCCGTGGCTGTGGAAGAAGGACAGCCTCTACTCGAACCGCCTGGTCGAGTGGCACTTCTGGATCGCGACCACCGGCATCCTGCTCTACATCGCCGCGATGTGGGTCTCCGGGATCATGGAAGGCCTCATGTGGCGGGAATACACGCCGCAGGGCTACCTCGCGAACGCGTTCGTTGAAACCGTCGCGGCCAAGCACATCGAGAACGTCATCCGGACGGTCGGGGGTCTTATGTACCTCGCCGGCGCGGTGATCATGTCCTTCAACCTGTGGCGCACGATCCGCATGCCCAGTCCCACGACTGCGAGCGTGCAATCCCTCGGCGTCCCCGCCCTGGCGGCGGCTGAGTAGGGCCCGCGAACATGTGGAAGCGTCACGAAAAGTTCGAGCGCCATTCGCTCGTCCTGCTGATCGGCATCATCGTCGTGGTGTCGATCGGCGGTCTCGTCGAGATCAGCCCGCTCTTCTACCTGGAGAGCACGATCGAGAAGGTGCAGGGCGTCCGTCCCTACACCCCGCTCGAGCAGGCCGGCCGCGACATCTACGTCCGCGAGGGGTGCTACGTCTGTCACTCGCAGATGATCCGCCCGCTGCGCGACGAGGTCGAGCGGTACGGCCATTACAGCCTGGCGGCCGAGAGCATGTACGACCACCCGTTCCAGTGGGGGTCCAAGCGCACGGGTCCCGACCTGGCGCGCGTGGGCGGCAAGTACTCGGACAATTGGCATCATGACCACCTGACGGATCCCCGCTCGGTGGTGCCGGAATCCAACATGCCGCCGTACAAGTTCCTGGCGGAGAAGGATCTCGACTACCGGGCCATCGAGCAGCGGTTGTCGACCCTCAAGGCTGTCGGCGTGCCCTACACCAAGGACCAGATCGCCAACGCCACGGCCGACCTCGAACAGCAGGTCGATCCGTACGCCGGCGAAACCTCGGGCGTGAAGAAGCGCTACGGCGCGAAGGTCAATCAGCGCGACTTCGACGGCGACCCCTCGAAGCTGAGCGAGATGGACGCCCTGATCGCCTACCTCCAGGTCCTGGGCACCATGGTCGATTTCCGCACCTACAAGGCGGAAGACCCGGAGAACCTGCGATGAGCGGCCT
>NZ_JANINU010000353.1 GCF_024508875.1 Phenylobacterium sp. | reverse complement strand
CGCCCGAGGCGCCGTCGCAGATCTGGCTGGAGGTCGCCGCGGTGATCCGGCCGCCTTCGCGGAGCAGCTTCACGCCCTTCATGCCGTCGAGGCTCACGTCGAAGCGGATGCCCTCGTCGCTGTCGTGGCGGACGGTGTTGCCCTCGGCGTCCAGGCCGTCGATGGCCAGGATCTCGTCCTTGAAGGCGCCGCCCTGGGTGGCCGCGATGGCGCGCTGGTGGCTGTTGTAGCCGAACTCGTCGAGCTGGTCCTTCGTCAGGCCGTACTTCTCCGCGATCATCTCAGCGCCCATGAACTGGCTGAACTGGATGTTCGGGTAGCGCTCTTCCTGCTTCGGGCTCTTCGGGATGCCGAAGCCTTCCTTGGCGGGCAGCGAGACCGACAGGCCCATCGGCACGCGGGTCATGCTCTCGACGCCCGAGGCGATCACCACGTCCATCGTGCCGCTCATGACGGCCTGGGCGGCGAAGTGCAGAGCCTGTTGGGACGAGCCGCACTGACGATCCACCGAGGTCGCCGGCACGCTTTCCGGCAGGCGCGACGACAGGACGGCGTTGCGGGCGATGTTGGTCGACTGCTCGCCCACCTGCATGACGCAGCCCATGACGACGTCTTCGATCGCCGCCGGATCCACGCCAGTGCGGTCCAGCAGCTCGTTCAGGACCGCGCCGCCCAGGTCGGACGGGTGCCAACCGCGAACGCGACCACCTTTGCGGCCGCCCGCGGTGCGGGTGGCGGCGACGATATAGGCCTCGGCCATCTCATTGCTCCCAATGTCTTTCGCGCCGCCTTCGGCGCTTCGCACGGGCTTGTAGGCGGGCGCCCCAGCGTAAGACAACGGACGGTGACGCCGACGTCACGAAACGCCGGCGCCTGTCTCTCAGAAGGACTTTGAGAAGACCTGCGCCAGGATGCGCTCAAGCCATTCGCGATCGACGTCGTCGAAGGCGGCCGGCGTTTCGGAGTCCACATCGAACACCGCGATCAGCCGTCCGTCGGCGTCGAACACGGGCGCGACGATCTCGCTGGCCGAGCGGCTGTCGCAGGCGATGTGCCCGGGAAAGGCGTGGACGTCGGCCACCAACTGCGTCTGCCGGCTCGCCGCGGCCGCGCCGCAGACCCCGCGCCCGAAGGCGATGCGCATGCATCCCAGCGTGCCCTGGTAGGGACCGACGACCAACTCGTCGCCCTTGGCCTCGTCCACGACGTAGAAGCCGGTCCAGAAGTAGTGGGCGAAGCTGTTGGCCAGCATCGAGGCGACCGTCGCCATCCGCGCCACGCGGTTCGGCTCGCCCTCCAGCACCGAGGCGATCTCCCCGGCCACAGTAGCGTAGCGATCGGCTTTGTCGGCGGGCAGCGCCAGGTCGTTGAAGGCTTCGGCCATGGTGGTGATGTAGCGGGCGCCTTTCCGCACGGCCAGTCCCGCCGCGATCAAGCGGATGCGGGATGGCCCGACTTGTGTCTATCGTGACGCAAAGGAAGACAGCCGACGCCGCCCGCCGGCGTCATGACGGGACGCACGCCGCTGGCCGGGGCACCACGCGCGCTTGATGGGAATCGCCGTGTTCGCCAGGGAGCCTTGGCGACGCTGGAGAAGCACGCCTCACGTCCGGGCCCCAGGGTCGCCCCATGAGCCGCATACCCGCCGCGCCATCCCCCTACGAGTGCGCGCCGGAGGAGCGGCCGCTCTTCCCCGGCTCGCCCTATTCGCCCATGCACACCGGGCGGCGGCGGATCGCGTACGTCCTCGTGGCGGTGATGATGGCGCTGACGGCGACGCTCGGGAACGCGCTGGTCACCGTCAATCTCCCGAACCTCACCGGCGCGCTCGGCGTCTATACCGTGGAGGCCGGGCTGCTGCCGGCGGCGTACGTCGCGATGAACGCCTGCGCCAACCTGCTGCTGATCAAGGCGCGCCAGCAGTTCGGCATCCCGGCCATCACCCACACCCTGCTGATCGTCTATGCGGCGGCCTCGCTCGCCCAGCTTGTCCTGCCCGGCTTCGGCATGGCGCTGCTCGTGCGGGGGATCTCGGGCATGACCTCCGCCGGCCTGACCACCATGACCATCTACGCTCTGCTGCAGGCCGTCCCGCCGGACAAGCGGGCGGCGGCGCTGGTGGTGGGGATCAGCCTCGGCCAGTTCGGCCCCGTCCTGGCCCGCCTCGTGCCGGTCGAGATGCTCGCCCTCGGCGGATGGCATGGTCTCCACCTGATCGAGGCCGGGCTGGCGCTGGCCTCGCTGGCCGCCCTTCTGGCCATCCCCTTGCCGCCGAGCGACCGCAGCCCAGCGTTCGAGGGCCTCGACTTCGTGACCATCGCTCTCGCCGTTCCGGGCATCTCGCTCCTTTGCGCCGTGCTCGGCGTCGGCCGGTTGGCCTGGTGGACGGACACGCCCTGGCTGGGCGTGGCGCTCGCGGCGGCGCTTCCCATGCTGGCCGCCGCCCTGATGATCGAACACCATCGCGCCAGGCCGCTGTTCCACACGCGATGGGTCGCCACGCGCGACATCATGCGCTTCGCCATCGCCGCGGTGCTGCTCCGGCTGGCGCTGGCGGAGCAGACCTATGGCACCGTGGGCTTCCTGACCTCGATGGGACTGACCAACGATCAGTTGCGGGGCCTGTTCGCGGTCGTCCTGCTGGCCATGGTCGCGGGCCTGGCCGCCACGCTGCTGACCCTCACGCCCGATCGGATCGCCTACCTGGTCATCACCGCGGCCCTGCTGATCGCTCTGGGCGCCTGGCTGGACTCCCACGCCAACGACCTGACCCGGCCGGCGCAGCTCTTCGTCAGCCAGGCCCTGATCGGCTTCGGGACCATGCTCTTCATCGGACCGGCGCTCGCCTACGGCTTCCTGCGCATGCTGGAACAGGGGCCCAGCCACATCGTCACCTTCATCGTCCTGTTCAGCACGACGCAGAACATCGGCGGCCTGGCGGGCTCAGCCCTGCTCGGAAGCTATCAGGTGGAGTCGGCGCGGGCCCACGCTGTCGCCCTGGCCGAGCGTACGTTGCCGAGCGACCCGATCGTCGCGGCGCGGATCCAGGCGGGCGCCCAGGCCGTTTCCAGCGCCCTGCCCGATCCTGGGGCGCGGCAGGCGCACGGCGCCGGCGCGCTGGGCCAGGCGCTCGCGCGCGAGGCCAATGTCCTCGCCTTCAATGACGTCTTCCGCCTTGTGGCGATCGTCGCGGTGCTGGCGGCGCTCTACCTCGCGTACATCCGCATCTTCAACGTGATCCAGCGGCGGCGCGCCGCCCAGGGAGCCCCCTCATGACCGACGCCGCAGCCACCGCGCCTCGCCCAGCCTGGCGGCCGGAGCCGCGAAGGCCGTGGGTGATCCCGGTCGTGGCCGGTCTCGTCCTGGCGGCCGCGCTGGCCATGCTCGCGGCCTGGGGCCTGCCGCCGTTCGGCGGCGGCGCCGTGACGACCGAGAACGCCTACGTGCGCGGCCGCACCACCGTGATCGCGCCGCAGGTCAGCGGCTATGTCACCGACGTTCCGGTTCACGACTACGATACGGTGTCCGCCGGCCAGGTGCTGGTGCGGATCGACGACCGGATCTACTCGGCCCGCGTCGCGCAGGCGCGCGCCAACCTGGCGGCCGCCGAGACCAACCTCGCGAACGCCGCCCAGGCCAAGGCCGCCCGCGCCGCCGGGGTCCAGGGCCAATCGGCGAACCTCGCCAACGCCCAGGCCCAGCTCCTGCGCGCCCGGGCCGACATGGCCCGCGCCAACGACCTGGTCCGTGACGGCTCGATCTCGATCCGCGAGCGTGACCAGACCCTCGCCGCCTTGCGCGCCGCCGAGGCCGGCGTGCGCCAGGCCCAGGCGGCCGGCGAGATCTCGCGCCAGGACCTGCGCACCGTCGAGGTCAGCGCCGGCGGTCTCCAGGCCCAGGTCGAAGCCGCCAAGGCCCAGCTCCGCCTTGCCGAGATCGACCTCGACAACACCAAGGTCCGCGCCCCGGAGTCCGGGCAGCTCGGCGAGGTCGGCGTGCGCCTCGGACAGTATGTCACCAACGGCGTCCAGCTCGTCTCCCTGGTGCCGCCCGAGCGGTGGGTGATCGCCAACTTCAAGGAGGCCCAGACGCGCGGCGTCACGCCGGGCCAGCGCGCGATATTGCGGGTGGACGCATTGGGCGGCGCCAAGCTGGAGGGCCACGTGGAGCGAATGTCCCCCGCCGCGGGCCAGGAGTTCGCGGTGCTGAAGCCGGACAACGCCACCGGCAATTTCGTGAAGGTCCCACAGCGCATCGGCGTCAGGATTTCCATCGATCCCGGCCAGCCACTCGCCGCCGCCCTGCGCCCAGGCATGTCGGTGGAAGCGCGGGTCTATCGCACCCGGAGCGGTTCGTGATGCGGCGAGCCTGTCTGCTGGCGCTCGTCGCGCTGAGCGCCTGCGCCGGGCCGCGCACGCCGGCCCCGACCGCCGCGGCCGTGCAGGCGCCTCCGGCATGGCGCGCGGCGCAGGCGGCGGAGGCCAAGGTCGACGCGGCGTGGTGGCAGGCGTTCGCGGATCCCGCGCTCACGGAAGTCGTCGAGACGGCGCTGGCCCGGAACACCGACCTCGCCATCGCCGCGGCGCGGGTCGAGGAGGCGCGCGCCCAGTATCGACTGGCCGAGGCGCAGCGCCTGCCCAATATCGTCTTCGCCGGCGGAGGCGGGCGCCAGCGCGACGTCAGCCCGTTCGGGACGCCACGGGTCCAGACCGCCGGCCAGGCGCAGCTCTCGGCCAGCTACGACGCCGACCTTTTTGGCCGCCTGGCCAACGCCAGCGCCGCCGCTCGCGCCGCGCTGCTCGCGACCGAGGCCGGCCATGACAGCGTCCGACTGGCCGTCGCCGCGACGGCCGCCAGCGGCTACGTGAACCTGCGCGCCCTCGATGCGCGCCTCGCCGTCCTGCGCGACACGCTGAAGGCGCGAGAGGAGTCTCTCTACCTGACCCGGCGCCGGTCGGAGGCCGGCTACAGCCCGCGCCTCGACCTCGACCAGGCCGAGGCGGAGTACCGCGCCGCCGAGCAACTGATCCCGGTCACTGAGGCGGCCATTGCGCGCCAGGAGAACGGCCTCTCGGTGCTGCTGGGCGACAACCCGCGCACGATCGCCCGCGGCCGGCCGCTCGCCGAGATCGCCGCGCCCGAGGTGTCCGCCGGCCTTCCGTCCAGCCTGCTCCGGCGTCGGCCGGATCTGGCGTCAGCCGAGCAGCAGGTGGTGGCCGCCGACCGGGCTCTCGACTCGGTCCGCGCCGCCTTCCTGCCCAGCGTCCAGCTCACCGCGGCGGGCGGCTACGTGGACTCGACACTGCTGAGCGATCCGATCCGCATCTATTCGCTGGGCGGCAGCGTGCTGCAGCCGATCCTCGACAGCGGACGGCTGAAGGCGCAGCAGGGCATCGCGGTCGCCCGCCGCGACCAGGCCGCCTTCGCCTATCGCAAGGCGGCGCTCACCGCATTCCGCGAGGTCGAGGACGCCCTGGCGGCCGCTGAGGCGGCGCGCGCGCAGACGGGCGTGCTCGAGGCCCAGCGCGCCGCACAGGCCGAGGCCCTGCGGCTGGCCACCAACCGCTACCGTGCCGGCTATTCGCCCTACTACGAACAGCTCGACGCGCAGCGCGGCCTGCTCGGGGCGGACCTGGCGCTGGTGCAGTCGCGAGCCGACCGCCTGAACGCCCTGATCGCCCTGTACCAAAGCGCCGGCGGCGGATGGGACGCGCCGCCGGCGCGCCGCTAACGCGGTTCTGCTTCGGGCACTGGACAAACCCCCGTCGCCCGCCTTTCCTGCGCGGCCTGTTCTGGTTCGGGAGTGCGGGATGCGGCTGGCGGCTATGGCGGCGGTGGTGGTTCTGGCGACGGCGGGCGCCGTCTCTGCCCAGGTGGCGGAGGGACCGTCGCGGACCTTCGGCGCTCGCGACCTTTTCGGCCTGCAGATGGCGACCGATCCCCAGGTGCGGCCCGATGGCGGCGCGGTGGCTTATGTCCGCGCCTCCAACGACATCATGTCGGACCGGGCGCGCCGCTCGATCTGGCTGGTGGACAGCGCCACCGGCGCGCAGACCCCGCTCGTGGTGGACGACGCGTCGAACCTGGCGCCGCGGTGGTCGCCGGACGGATCGCGCCTCGCCTATGTGGCGGCCGGCCCGAACGGAGCCGAGCTCTACGTGCGCTGGATCGCCTCGGGCCGCTCGGCGAAGGTGGCCAGCCTGGAGCAGGCGCCGAACGACATCGCATGGTCGCCCGATGGGAAGACCCTAGCCTTCACCATGCTGACTCTCGACGAAGGCAAGCCGCTGGCGCCGTCGATCCGCAAGCCCGAGGGCGCGAAGTGGGCCGAGCCGCTGAAGGTCATCGACCGCGTGACCTATCGTGCGGACGGGGAAGGGTTTCTGAAGCCGGGTTATCGACATCTCTTCGTCGTCTCGGCGGACGGTGGCCAGCCGCGCCAGATCACCTTCGGCAAGTTCGACGACGCCGGGCCGATCGACTTCAGCCATGACGGGAAGGCGGTGGTCTTCTCCACCAACCGCGCCGAGAACTGGGAGCGCGATCCCCAGGAAGCCGAGATCTACGCCGTCGACGTCGCAAGTGGCGCCCTCAGCCGCCTGACCAACCGGGTCGGCCCCGACGGGGCCCCGGTCGTCTCGCCGGACGGTTCGAAGATCGCCTACGTCGGCTACGACGACGCCCGGAAGCGCGGCTACGAGAACCTGCGCCTGTATGTGATGGACCGCGACGGCAGGAACGGCCGCGTGCTCACCGGCGGCCTGGACCGCAGCGTCAGCGCGCCGCAGTGGGCCGCCGACGGCAAGAGCCTCTACGTCTCGTACGAGGATCTCGGCGTCACCAAAATGGCGCGGGTCGGGTTGGACGGTAAGGTCGAGACGTTGTTCTCGGGCCTCGGCGGCGGCGGCCTGGACCGTCCCTACACCGGCGGAAGCTTCTCCGTCGGCCGCAACGGCGTCATCGCGTTCACCGACGCCGATACCGCGCGGCCGTCCGACCTCGCGATCTGGAAGGGCGGCAAGGTCCAGCGGGCGACCCAGCTCAACGCCGATCTGCTAACCGGCAAGACGCTGGCGAAGGTCGAGCCGCTGCCGGTGACCTCGAGCTACGACAAGAAGCCCATCGGCGCGTGGATCGCCTATCCGCCGAACTTCGATCCGTCGAAGAAGTACCCGCTGATCCTGGAGATTCACGGCGGCCCCTTCTCCGCCTACGGCCCCAGCTTCGCCACCGACGTGCAGCTCTACGCGGCGGCCGGCTACATCGTGGTCTATTCGAATCCCCGCGGATCCACGTCTTACGGCGAGGCCTTCGCCAACGAAATCGACCGCAACTATCCCAGCCACGACTACGACGACCTGATGAGCGTGGTGGACGCCGCGATCGCCAAGGGCGTCGTGGACGACAAGCGCCTGTACGTCACCGGCGGCTCGGGCGGCGGCGCACTGACCGCCTGGATCGTCGGCAAGACCGACCGCTTCCGCGCGGCGGCCACCCAGAAGCCGGTGATCAACTGGACCAGCGAGGTGCTGACCACGGACGGCTACAACTTCATGGCCGCCTACTGGTTCGGGAAGATGCCCTGGGAGGATCCGCAGGGCTACTGGGCCCGCTCGCCCCTGAGCCTCGTCGGCAACGTCAAGACGCCGACGCTGGTGGTGGTGGGCGAACAGGACGACCGGACGCCGCCGTCCGAGGCCGACCAGTACTTCGCGGCCCTGCAACTCCGCGGCGTGCCGACTGCCCTGGTCCGCGTGCCCGGCGCCAGCCACGGCGGCATCGCGGCGCGACCGTCGCAGTCGGCGGCGAAGGCGGGCGCGATCCTAGCGTGGTTCGAGCGCTACAAGTGACGGCGCCAGGAAGCAGCTTGCCGCGCGGCAGCGCAGCCGGATAACATGGTTTATCAACGCTTGTGACGGAGTCGGGGGGGCGCAAGGGCTGGGCGTGACGCGGGAAGCTCCCAACAGCAGCATCCGCGTGGCGGCGCGCCTGGCGAATGGGTTCGCTCTCGACCTCGTGAGATTGGGCGGGTTCGGCCGTGACGTGATCGATGGCCTGCTGCTGGTGGCGATCAGCCAGGCCAACGTCGCCCAGATCACCCGCAATCCGGAACTGCAGCGGACCTACGCCACGCTGGATCAGCCGCCTCCCGACGAGATCCGCCGGCCGGTCAGTGTCAGCGCGATCGCCAATTCGCTGCGCCTGCCGTTCGAGACGGTCCGCCGCAGGATCGCGGCCCTCGTCGAACACGATGTTATTAAGCCGGCTCGCCGCGGCGTCATCATTCCGACCGCGCCGCTGGACTCCCCCTTCTACCGCATGGGGGCTGAGGCGAACTATTCGTTGGTCCGCAACCTCTACTTCCGTCTTCGCGGCGTCGGGCTGCTAGACGACCTGCCGCAATCCAGCGGCCCGCCCTTCGCGCCCGACCGCCCCCCCGTGCGCCTCGTTATTCGCCTCTCGTCCGATTACCTGCTGCGCCTCGCCGAACCCGTGACCCAGTACATGGGCGATCTCGTCACCGGCCTGCTGCTCATGGACGTCATTCATGCCAACACCGAGCACCTGCCGGACACCGAGGGCGGCGACGCCGCGGCGGGTTGGGAGGTCAACGCGTTCGTCCGCGACGATATTCGCAAGCCGGTGCGCCCCGCGACGCTGTCCGAGCGCCTAGGCATCCCGCAAGAGACGGTGCGACGGCATCTGCAACGGCTACTCGACGCCGACCGATGCGAACGAAAGGAGGACGGCTATATCGTTCCGGGCCGCGTCTTGGCGCGCCCGCCGTTCGTCCAGTTCATGCTGGACAATCAGTCGCACCTGCATCGGTTGTACACGGCGCTGTCGGATTTCGGCGTTCTCGCCGAGTGGGAAAGGGAGGTCGTAGCGCTTCGCGGGGCAGCCTGACCGAAACGGGAACGCGGGGCGCCCCCAAAATGGGTAGGCGTCCGTTTCCAAGCTCGGCCGCGCTGCCTCAACTTATGGACGTACCTCGGGGGAGGTACGGGCGCGGGGGCCGCACCATCGGGGGGTGGCGCGGTCCCCGCATCACCGAGTCGGGGAAATGACGAAGCCATTGGAACGAGAGCTTGAGGGCGCGCCGATCAACGGCGACGCCGAGACCGTACGGGGCGACGGTCCCCACCCGGTCGATCGCCATGTGGGCCTGCGCATCCGCATGCGCCGCAAGGAAATGGGCGTGAGCCAGGAGCGTCTCGCGGAGTCGCTCGGCATCACTTTCCAGCAGGTCCAGAAGTACGAGCGGGGCGCCAACCGTGTCAGCGCCTCCAAGCTCTGGGAGATCGCCGCGGCCCTGAAGACGCCGGTGGCCTATTTCTACGACGGCCTTGGCGACCAGGAGGCTCTCGCGGCCCAGCGGGACTCCGCCCAGGAGTTCATGCTGTCCACCGAAGGCATCGAGCTGATGGCGGCCTTCCCGCGCATCGCCGAGCCGGCGATCCGCCGCAAGATCGTGGAACTGGTCCGCGTGGTCGCCGACGAAATCTAGCCCGCAGCGTCGCGGGCCAGCGCCCGCGCCGCCTCGTTCTTCGCGACGACGGCGAGGTAAGCTGTCTGCAGCTCCTCGAGCACCGAACGACCCTCACCGGTCGCGCCAAGGTGGATCCGGCGCAGCTCGTCCATGAACGCGTCCCACATCGACGGGCCGCCCTCCTCCAGCAGTTGCGCGCGGATCGACAGTTCTTCGCTCACCGACAGGTGCCGGCGGCCCCAGGCGCCGACCAGAGCCATCACCGGCACAAGCTGGATCGCCTTCTCCGTCAGGCTGTAGATGGCCTTCTGCTTGTGGGTCGGATCATCGGCCCGGGTAATCATGCCCTGGGCCATCAGCCGCTTCAGCCGGTCGGCCAGGATGTTGGAGGCGATCCCCTCCTCCGACTTGCCGAGCAGTTCGCGGAAGTGCCGCCGATTGCCGAACATCATGTCGCGCAGCACCAGCAGACTCCACCTGTCGCCCAGGATCTCGAGCGTCAGGTTTATGGGGCACCCGGAGCGGATGGCATGTGACTCGGCCATGACCGCTTGCAAAGTAATACTGGTTAGCGCGGAGACAATGGTTTTCGCCGCGGTCTAAGCCGCAGCGTGTGTCTTGTAGCCGTCGCGGAGCTCGCGCTTCAGCACCTTGCCGATGTGGCTGCGCGGCAGGGCTTCGACTAGCCGGACGTCCGCCAAGCGCTGGGTCTTGCCGACACGGCCGTTGACGAAGGCCTTCACCTCCTCGGCGGTCGCGCTCGCCCCCGGCTTCAGCGCGACGAAGGCCACGGGCGTCTCGCCCCAGGCGTCGGACGGCACGCCCACCACCGCAGCCTCCACCACCGCCGGATGCTGGGACAGCTCGGCCTCCAGGTCACTCGGATAGATGTTGAAGCCGCCCGAAATGATCATGTCCTTCTTGCGGTCCATGAGCGTCAGGAAGCCGTCTTCATCGAAGCGGCCCACGTCGCCCGTGCGGATGAAGCGCAGGCCGTCGGGGCTGTACCATTCGGCTTCGGACGTCTTGCCGGGCTGGTTGTGATAGCCGACCATCATCGCGCCGGAACGGCCGACGACTTCGCCGATCTCCCCCTGGGCGACTTCCTTGCCGTCCTCGCCGATCAGGCGGATGTCGTGGCCCGGCAAAGGTCGGCCGACCGTGTGAAGCTTGTCCGGGAACTCGTGGGCCTGCAGCCCGCAAGAGCCGCCGCCCTCGGTCATCCCGTAGAACTCGACGAGGCCGCCGGGCCAGCGGTCCAGAACCTGGCGCTTCAGCTCGGCCGAGAACGGCGCCGAAGTGGCGAATTTCATCCTGTAGGACGACAGGTCGTAGCGGTCGAAGTCGGTATATTCCATAAGCCGGCGGTACTGGACCGGCACCAGCATGGCATGGGTGGCGCGGTTCTTCTCCGACAGTTCCAGGAACGACTTCACGTCGAACTTGGGCATCAGCACCGCCGTGCCGCCATTCGAGATCGTCGGCAGGTACGAGACCAGCGTGGTGTTCGAGTAGAGCGGCGTCGAGATCATCGTCACCGCGTCGGCCGGATAGACCCCGCGGCGGATCTGGCCCCAGCGCATTCGGTGCGGCTGGACGATGCCCTTTGGGGCGCCCGTCGTGCCCGACGAGTAGATGATGTTGAAGCCCTGGTCGGGATCGACCCGATGCAGTTCCGGCTTCGCGCCTTCGGGCGCCAGCCATTGCTCGAAGGGGACACCGGCGTCCGAGCCGTCCAGCGACACGCGCTTGGCCTTCACCTGGTCGATCACGCCGGCCATGTGTTGGGCGAGCTGGGCGTCAAGGAAGAAGACCTTCGCGCCGCTGTCCTCAAGCTGGACGACCAGGCTCTCGGGCGTGGACGACGGAGCCAGCGGCGCGACCGTGGCGGCGGCGCGCAGGATGCCGAAGAACGTCGCGCCGTACTCGGCCGAGGTGGTGGCGCAGATGGCGGCGACGTCGGCCCTGCCCACGCCGTCGCGCTGCAGCGCCGCCGCGATGCGGTCCATCAAGGCGTCCAGCTCGGCGTAGCTGATGGTGCGTTTGGCGTCGACCAGCGCCGGCTTGTCGCGATGCTCGGCCGCCTGGGCGCGGATGATGTCGGCGATCGTCCCGAAATCCTGGGACAGCAGCTCTTCGGCGGTCACGAACAAACTCCTGGTCGGAAGATCAGTCCAGCCTGGACTGGCTGGCGGCCGGCTCGCCCTCCTGCGCCAGGTCCGCCGCGGCGGCGAGCTTGCGCAGGGTCTCCATGTGGCTGGCGCGGGTGATGCCGTAGCCGGTGAGCAGCAGGGCCGCCGTGCCGTAGAGTACGAGCTGGGTCGGGGCGTAGACCGTCCCCAGTGCGCGCACGACCTCGTCCGGCACCGAGCCGGGCTTCGCGCCGGTCGGGAAGTGGACGGCCGAGACGATCAGGCCGGCGGTGAAGATGCCGAGGCCGGTGGTCGACTTGTTGGCGAAGGCGATAGCCGCGAAGAACAGGCCTTCCTGACGACGGCCGGTCTTCAGTTCGGCGTCCTCCACGACGTCGGCGATCATCGAGGAGAACAGGATATTCGCGCACACGCCGATGCCGACATAGAGGATGTTGGTGACGAAGATCGTGCCGAAGATCAGCGGCGAGTCGTTGGCGGGGAACGCGCCGAGCAGGCGCAGGACGATCGGGCCGACGCCGAAGGCCACACCCGTGGGGATCAGCACCATCGCCACCGGCTTCTTGTCGAAGCGCCGGGCGAGCCGCGGCGCGATCAGGAACGCCAGCACCGCCGCGGTCAGACTGGACAGGCTGAACGCGGCGATCTCGGCCGAGCTGAACTCCCAGAAGTAGGTGGAGAAGTAGAGCGTGGTGGCGAAGCCCAGGCCGATGCCGGCGTAGAGGAAGAAGCCCGCGGCCAGGATCATCAGGAAGTTGCGGTTGTTCATCGTGCCGACCATCTCGCGGGCGAGGCGGCCGAACGTGACACGTTCCTGGGGCGGCGCGCGCAGGTGGGGGATCTGCCGGTGGGTCCCGAGCGAGGTCACCAGGATCGCGAACAGCATCAGGCCGGCGGCGAACAGGCCATGGTGCGCGTAGCCTGCCGGATTGAGCTGGCCGACCGGGTATTCCGCGGTCGGCTTCAGGAACACGGCGGTCGTCACGCCGTAGGCGACCAGGCCGCCGGCCCACCCGAACAGGTAGCGGTAGCTGAGCAGCCGCGTGCGTTCGTCGTATTCCGTGGTCAGCTCCGCGGCGAGCGCGGCGGACGGAATCTCGTAGCAACTGATGAAGGTGCGGATCAGGACCGCGACGGCGACGAGGTAGGCCACCTGCGCCGGCTGGGTCCAGCCGAGCGGCGGGTTCCAGAGCAGCACGTACGACAGCGCCACCGGGATCGCCGCGCCGTACATCCAGGGGTGCCGGCGGCCCCACTTCGAGCGGGTGTTGTCCGACAGTTGGCCGACAATGGGATCGATGAACGCGTCGAGGATCAGGGCGACCATGATCGCCAGGCCCACGGTCTGGGCAGGTAGGCCGACGACCTGGGCGTAGAAGAAGGCCAGGAAGTAGGAGAAGCCGTTGTCCTTCACCCCGAAGGCGACCGAGCCGAAGCCGTAGAAGAGCCGGGTCGAGAGGCTCAGGCGGCGGGCGTGGGTCGGGGTGTCAGCGGGCAAGGGCCATCCTCCGTCTGGCGCGCGGCTTCGCCGTCTTCTGATGCGGCTGGAACCTGGGGTAGGCGTCCCGCTGCGTCAACCTGTTTGAGCGGGCGGTACGCTCGCGTCGCAAGGCGCGCACGGCAGCCACGTTGAGCTTCCGGTATCGCTCAGCTTGCGGCCGGAGACACCAGCCCCTCGAACAGGGGCCGCACGTAGTGCTCGACGGCCGCCTTGGGGGCCATGCCAGGCGTCCAGAAGTGGAGCTCGGCGGCGGCGTTGATGGCGGTGCTGATGATCTGGGAGGCGATGTTCACGTCGACGGGCGCGATGGAGCCATCGGCGATGCCGTCGCAGAGGATCGAGGCGAAGCGGTAGGAGAGCCGGTTGAAGCGCTGCATGAGCGCCGGCCGCAGGGTCTCGGGCACGGCGGTGAGGGCCGACGTTCGGAGCAGAGGCGCCTCGCCGGTGATCTGGTGCTCGATCAGTGCGGCGACCACCGAGGCCAGGATCTCCAGCCCCGAGCCGCCGGCGGCCTCGGCGGCGTGGATGGCGCGCCACATCAGGTCGAAGGTGCGCTCGAAGCAGGCGACGACCAGTTCGTCCTTGGCGTGGTTGTGGTGGTAGAAGGCGCCCTTGCTGACGTTCAGCCGCGCCGAAATCCGCTCGACCGAGGCGCCGTGGTAGCCCTCCTCGTTGATCAGGCAGGTGGCGGCCTTGAGGAACATCTCGGACGAGGCGCTGGACGGCGCGTCCTGGCCGGTCAGCTTGAGCGGCGTGAGCTTCGGCCAGGCCGCGCCCCGGGCCACGAGCCCATGGGTCAGGATCGAGGCGATGCGGTCGGCCGTGCGCGGATAGTCGGCGACCTCGACCTGGTGCTGCCAGGCGACGATCCAGAACGTCTCGCTGAGCAGCATGTGGGCGCGGGCGTTGCGATGCAGGCGCGGCAGCGCGTCCCGGCCGGGCAGCAGATCGCGGAAGCTGCGGAACATGTCGACGTAGACCGCGTCGACCGTAGGGGAATTCAGGGCCCGGACGTCGTTGAACACCGGCAGCGGATCGGCCTCGCCCTGGCCGACCCGGCGGGAATAGTCGAACCAGGCGTGGAAGAAGGCCGACAGCCGGGCCTCGACCGTGGCCTCGCCGGCCGCGGCGGCGATCAGGGCCTCGTAGGCCTCGACGCCCTTCATGAAGGCGGCGGCGGCCAGTTCCTCCTTGTTTCGGAAGTAGTAGATGACGCCGGTCGGCACGAGGTCGAGGCGCGCGGCGACGTCGCCCAGGGTCATGCCGCGGACGCCCTTGCGGTTCATCTCCTCCACCGCCGAGCGGACGATGGCGTTGCGCTTGGCCTCGTAGCGGCGCGTGGGCTGGCGCCCGCCGGCCTGACTGTTCGACGAGGCCCCACCGTCGACTGTCATCCCCATGTCGGGAATCATACCGGACTTCCGATCGCGCCTCCATGACCCCTGACGTGACGTCAGTTGTGGCAAGCCCCGAGTGGCGCTTAGGTTTCGCCAGGAGGACACGCCATGCTGCTCGAAGGCCTGAAGGTGGTGGAGATGGCCACCTGGGTGGCGGGGCCCAGCGCCGCGGCGGTGCTGGCCGACTGGGGCGCTGACGTGGTCAAGGTGGAGAGCCCGATCGGCGACGCCACGCGGGTCTACTATCCCGACACGGCCGAGCAGCCGGGCAATCCGGTCTTCACCAACGAAAACCGCGGCAAGAAGGGCGTGATGCTGGACATCTCGCGCCCCGAAGGCCGGGCGGCGCTGAAGGCGCTGCTGGCGCAGGCCGACGTCTTCGTCACCAACGTGCGGCCCGGCTCGATGAAGCGGATGGGCCTGGACTACGACAGCCTGAAGGCCGAGTTCCCGACGCTGATCTACGCGGCGGTGACGGGCTACGGGCTGGTGGGCCCCGAGGCCGACACGCCGGCCTTCGACATGACCGCCTTCTGGACGCGTTCGGGCGTGGCCCACGCCACCATCCCGCCCGACCAGGAGCCGTTCGCCTCGCGCCCCGGTTTCGGCGACCACGTGACCGCCCTGGCGACGGTGTCGGGGGTGCTGGCGGCGCTGCATGAGCGGCACGCCACCGGCAAGGGCCGGCTGGTGGAGACCAGCCTGCTGCGCGCGGGCGCCTATGCGATCAGTTGGGACCTGGCGATCCAGCTCCGCCACGGCGAGGTGGTCACGGCCCAGCCGCGGCGCGAGCGGCCGGGGCCGATCTCGGGCTTCTTCCGGACGAAGGACGACCGCTGGCTGCTGCTGCTGCCGCGGACCAACGAGTGCTTCACCCAACTGATGATCGCCCTGGACCGGCCGGAACTGCTGGCCGAGCCGCGCTACGAATGGCCGGTGACCGACATGGACACGGTGCGCGAGGTGCGCGCCCTGGTGGACGAGGCCTTCGCCCAGGTGACCCTGGCGGAGGTGGGCGAGCGGCTGACGGCCGCGGACCTGGCCTGGGCGCCGATGGGCACCCTGGCCGAGCTGGCGGAGGCGCAATACGCCGAGGACGCCGGCTGCTTCGAGCGGGTGGACGACGGCTGGGGCCAGGTGTTCCGCCTGCCCGCCTCGCCGGTGCGGTTCCCGGAAGGCGCGCCCAAGGTGAGCCGCCCGGCGCCGAAGCTGGGTGAGCATACGCGCGAGGTCCTGGAGGCCGCGGGCCTGACGGCCGATGAGATCGCGTCGGTGATGTAGGCGCGCGTTCGCGCCGTCGGGGCGCGACGGTTTCAGAGGGTGGTGGGTGTGACCCCCTCCGCCTTCGGCACCTCCCCCTCCGAGCCGCAAGGCGGCTCGGCCCCCCTCGCTTCGCGATCCACCC
>NZ_JANINU010000352.1 GCF_024508875.1 Phenylobacterium sp. | reverse complement strand
AGGCGGGCAAGGGCTTCGCGGTCGTGGCGTCGGAAGTGCGGGCCCTGGCCCAGCGGTCGGCGGAGGCGGCAAAGGAGATCAAGAGCCTGATCAGCGTCTCGACGAACCACGTGGAGTCGGGCGTGGAGCTGGTGGGCCGGACGGGCGAGGCCCTGCAGCACATCTTCACCCAGTTCAGCGAGGTCGCCCAACTGGTGACGGAAATCGCCGCCTCGGCGCGCGAGCAGGCCAGCGCCCTGGGGCAGGTGAACACCGCCATCAACCAGATGGACTCCACGACCCAGCAGAACGCCGCCATGGTCGAGGAATCAACGGCCGCCAGCCACACGCTGTCGCGCCAGGCCCGCGACCTGAGCCAGCTCATCAGCGCCTTCAAGGTGCACCCCGGCGCCGGGACCCGGCCGGTCGAGGTGATGGCCGAGCCGATGCGCAAGGCCAGCTAGCGACCTACCCGGACGAGGGAAAGGGGCCGCGCGGCGCGTCCGCCGGCTCCTTTTTCATGCCTCGGAGTTCAGCGCTTGCGCGGCGCGTAGGCGATCATCTGGATCTCGACGACGCCGTCGTCGGCCAGCAGGCCGGTCGTGCCGACGGCGGTCCAGGCCGGATGGGGCGCGGGCATGAACTCGTCCTTGGCCTTGGCGAAGGCGGCGAACTGTTCGTCGCGGGTTCCCTTGAAGCCCGGGCCGTCCCAGACGTGGAAGGTGTTGATCATCGCCACGTCGGCGAAGGTCAGCCCTTCCGCCTTGAGCGTGACCTCGATGACGCGGAAGGCGCGGCGGACCTGTTCGGTGAAGGCGGCCGCGTCGCGCTCGGCGCCGCCCCGGGGGCCGGCGATGACGCCCGAGATGTAGAGGTAGTCGCCGGCGCGGCGGGCCGGGGCGTACTTCACCTCGTCGTACGCGCGCTGGGCGCCCGGGGTGGGGATGACGACCTCGCCGCCCGGGGCGGGGACGAGCTTGGGATATCCGGCGGCCGGGGCGGCGGGCGCCTGGGCGGCGGCGGGACCGGCGATCAGGGCAGCCGCCACGAGGAGGGGGGAGAGCTTGAGCATGGCCCCCGCTTAGGCGCGCGCCGGCGCGGGGGCCAATGACTCCTGGGTAATGCGACGAAAGCCGCCGCGCATACGACAGGGGCTAGGCGGGGATGCGCGCGTCGTACTGGGCCCGCAGCCGCTTCCAGTTGGACCAGAACGGCGGCGGCGCCTCGCCGCGCAGGCGGGCGACCATGAGGTCGAGGTGCGCGTGCCATCCGGCGGAGACGCCCAGCAACTGGCCGCGGTCGGACAGCTTGCGGTGGGTGAGGGTGAGGAGGACCTCGGCGCTGCGGGGTTCGAGCTCGAAGGTCACCTCGCTGCCCGACGCACCCCAGCCCAGAACGAGGAGGCGCGGCGCCTCGGCGCGGATGACGGTGCAGGCCATGCTGTGCTCGGCCTCCATGCCCTCGGGCCGCTCGTCCGCGCCGCCGGACAGGTCGTCGTTGCGCCAGGTGAAGGTCACCGTCGCGCCGGGACGGGCCTCCATCTCGCCAGCCGCGAGCCACTGGGCGCGCAGGTCGCTGTCGGTCAGGTAGGCCCAGACGCGGTCGATAGGACCGGGCAGGAGGCGTTCGATCCGCACCGTGCGGGGCTCGAGCAATTCGCCATAGGCGCTGCGGGTGGCTGTGGCGGTCATCGGTCGTCTCCTTTTGGGGGCTTCGAGGGGGCGGGAGCTGCGGCGTCGCGGCGGAGCAGGCCTTCGAGGACGTCGAGGCGGGCGCTCCAGAATTGGGCGTAGGCGGCGATCCAGTCGTGCGCGTCGTGGAGGGGCTGGGCGTCCAGCGCGCAGATGTGGGTGCGGCCGCGGACGGTGCGGCGAACCAGGCCGGCCTTCTCCAGCGCCTTGATGTGCTTGGACGCGGCGGCAAGCGACATGTCGAAGGGGGCGGCGAGCTCGCCGACCGTGCGCTGGCCGAGGGCGAGGTCCGCCAGCATGCCGCGGCGCGTGGCGTCGCCCAGGGCGTGGAACACGGCGTCGAGCCGGGCGGCGGGAGGGGGATTTAATTCAACCATGTGGTTGATAGTTGGCGCGCGCGCCTAAATTGTCAACCAGTGGGTTTAGGATTTATCGGAACCGGCGCGCGGAAGCCGCCGGAGACGGCGCACGCGCTCCGGCGGCCCGGTCTTGGAGGTCTCGGAGACGCTAGTGCTGGCCGGACTTACCGCGTTGGACGCTGTTTTGCTCTGTGTCCTTCTTGCCCTTGGCGTCGTGGGCGTGGTGGCGGTCGCGCTCGCCGCCGCCGCCGGACACGCCGCTGAAGCGGGTGTTCGTCGGCTCGTCGCGGCCGCGGCCGTCGCGCGGCGGGTCGGCCGGCGCGGGCCGGGAGGCGTCCTCGTGGCTGGCGCCCGGACCGCCCCAGCGTTCGGTGTTCTCGTGCTTGTGCGGCATGTCAGCGGTCCTGCTGGTGGCCCTGATGATGGGTGTTCTGGTCGATGTTCCCGTGCCGACCCTGTTCCTTCAGGTTGATGTCGTCGTCCCCGGGCTGCGCGGACTGGTCGCCGGTGACGCGGTCGCGACGGCCAATGTCAGCGCCTTGGATGTGCGGCTGCTCGCCCGGCGCAGAGCGCTGTTCAGGGGGAATTGGGGGCGCCTTAGAGGTCATTGGGGGTCCTCCTTCTGCTGGGACAGAAGAACCCCTGGGCCGCCGCTTCGTTGCTGCTCAGTCGATCACGATAGCGGTCAGGCTGAGCAGGGGCTCGGATGTCGGCGTGGTGGTCAGGAGATCGCTGGAGCCGGCGTAGACCAGGCTGCGGTTGTCGGCGCGGCCCACGGCCTTCACGGCGGAGTCGCTGGTGATCCGGGCCTGGACGGCGACGCAGGTCTGCAGGGCCGGGATCTGCGCCGGCGCGACGGTTTCGAGGCGCAGCGACCAGTGATCGGCGGTGAAGGCGGCGAGCGGATCGTCGGCCCGGCCGGCGTCGCGGAACAGCGAGCCGGCCGGCACCGTGAGCGGAGCGGACGGCGCCCCGCCGACGTCGAGGGTGCGGCAGACGGCCAGGGTCACCGCCTGGGCGGCGCCGGCCCAGGCGGCGAGCGCCAGGGCCGGGCAAAGGGCGCGCACTACTGCGAGATGGTCAGGGCGTAGCCGTTGGCGGCGGCGCTGTAGACGAGGTCGCTGACCGCGCCAGCGCTGGCCTGTGTGACCTGCACGCCGCCCGCGCCGACGGTGAAGGCGCCGCCGTTGACGGTCAGGCCCAGGGTCACGCCCGCCCCGGTCTGGTCGATGGTGACGTTGCCGGCCGCGCCGCCGGCGCCCACGAAGTTCGACAGGGTGACCGCCGAGGACGAGACGGCCGAACTGGAGTCGAGGTCGAAGTTCACCCGCGACGTGGCGCCGGTGAGGGTGAGCGTCGAGGACTGGGCG
Source organism: Phenylobacterium sp. (assembly GCF_024508875.1). Classification (GTDB taxonomy): domain Bacteria; phylum Pseudomonadota; class Alphaproteobacteria; order Caulobacterales; family Caulobacteraceae; genus Phenylobacterium. The sequence goes on along the minus strand of NZ_JANINU010000352.1, from coordinate 12,814 downwards.
CCCGAGCCCCCGGTGAAGTCGTTGCTGACGGTGTTTCCGTCCCCCGCGCCGAGCAGGTTGACGTTGAACATCTTGGCGCCGGTGCTGTTCGAGGTGTTGGTCACGCTGTTGTTGTCGGAGTCGACGGCGACGGTGACGCTGGCCGAGGTGGCCGCACTGATGGTGTTGGTGACGGTGTTGCCGCCGCCCGCGAGCGTGCCGCCCGTCAGCGACAGGTTGACCACGACGGCGCCGGTGGCGGCGATGCTGTTGGTGACGTGGGTGGTCGAGCCGTTGATGGCCAGGTCGTAGTCGAGGCTGGTCCCATCCAGGGTGTCGAGGATGACGTTCTCCGCGCCCACGTCGGCGGGCTCGGTGTTCACGACGGTGATGTCGACGTCCGGATTGGCCGGCGCCGTGGTCTGGCCGATGGAAAGGGTGTGGTGGTTCGCTCCGCCGTCGGCGGCCGAGCCATACGCCAGGTTCAGCGAGGCGGTGGTCGAGCCGCCGGTGGCGCTGACCGCGCCCTGGAGGATGTTGCCGGCGCCCTGCTGGTTGACGATCAGCTCGTTCCAGGCGCCGCGGACGGGAAGCTGGCCGCCGCCGGCCTGGCCGTTGGCGGTGATGATGTTGCTGGCGTGCGTGGCGTCCTGGGTGATGGTGAGGGTGCGCGCCGTGCCCGTCCCGCTGATGTCGATGCGCAGGACGTTTGCCGCCAGGGCGGGGCTCGCCGCCAGCGCGCCGAGGGCGGCGCCGGCGAGGATGCGGCGAAGGGGGTTGCGGGTCATGGTCTCTGCTCCTTGCTGTTCGTCTCAGGTCCACCAGCCGCCTGCGACGCCGTCGCGGATGAGTTGGATCAGGGCGGCGCGGGCGGCGCCGGCGATGGCGATGCCGACGGGCTCGTTGACCGCCCCGCCCAGCTCGGCGTCGAGGGAGGTGGTGTCGAAGATGCGCGCCAGGTGACCGCCGATGCGCAGCGAGGTCACCTGCTTGGTGACCGTGGTCTCGCCCAGTATCTCGCCGCTTTGCACCGCGACCGCCCGCAGGCTGAAGGTGACGAGGTCGGTGACATAGGCGCCGCTGGCCGCGCCGGCGCCCACGGCGACCCCGCCGCTGGCCTCGCGGACAGAGCGGTCGTAGGCCACCACCTGGCCGATCAGCAGGATCTCGGCGACGCGCAGGGTGGAGAGGCGGCGCGACGGTTGCTGGGCCTGGCCGTTCAGCTCAAGCGCCGGGCCGTTCATGTTCAGCGCCAGGGTGGCGAGCTGCCGCTCGCGCAGGAGCTCGTCCACATGCTGGCGCTCGACCAGCAGGACGTAGCCGGGACGCAGGTCGCGCACCGCCCGGATCACATAGGGCGTGCAGTCCATCGGCGCGGCGGTGCTGAGCTCCTGCGGGAGCTGGGTGGGGCGGCGCTGGCCCGAGGTGTCGACGCAACTGTAGACTCCGACCGTCAGGGGGCGGGCCGGCGGGGGCGGCAGGTCGATCTGCACCCTCGGGGCGACCTGGGGCGGCGCGGGCGGCGGCGCCACGTGCTGGCAGGCGCAGAGCCCGAGGGCCATGGCGATCGCGGGCGTGACGCGCCCCGGCACCTCAGGCCCCGGCCGGGATGGTGAGGGTGGTGGAGCCGGCGGGCGTGGTGATGGTCACCGTGAGCTGCCCGTCCGAGTTCATGTAGGTGATGGTCACCGCGCCCGACTGGATCGTGCCAGCCTGGCCGGCGCCGGCGTTGGCGATGCGTTGGGCGATGGTCTGGGCGACGATGCCGTTGAGCTGGGAGATGATGGCGTTGACGAAGGCCTGGTTCGGATCGGGCGGCGTGGCGGTGCGCGCCGCCGCGGCCTCGGCCGCCGCCCGCGCGGCCTGGAGGGCCTTGTTGTACTGGGCCATCTGGAAGGCGACCGGATTGGTCCCGCCGAAGTTCGGCGACATCAGCGCGTAGTGCAGGTCGGTGGCCGCCGCCGGCTGGGCCGCCGCCATGGCGGCCATCGCGGTCGACCACGCCAGAAGGCGCGGCGCGAGACTGCAGAAGTTCGTCATCTGGGCGCCCCGTCCCGCCTAAGCGGCTTCCCCGGCCGCCGACATAGCTAAGGCCGGGTGCGGCGGTCGGTCACTCGGGCGAAACCCCGAGCTGGGCCTCAGGGGCGATCAGCCCTCCACGGCGTCCAGGCCGATGTCGAGCACCTTGGCCGAATGGGTGAGGGCGCCCACGCTGATGACGTCGACGCCGGTGTCGGCGAAGGCCTGCACGGTGTCGAGCGTGACGCCGCCGGAGGCTTCCAGGGTGATCCGGCCGTCCACCAGCTTCACGGCCTCGCGCATGTCCTCGACGGTGAAGTTGTCGAGCATGATGACGTCGGGGTCGTGGGCCAGGGCCTCCTGGAGCTGGAGCAGGCTGTCGACCTCGACCTCCACCTTAACGAGATGGCCGGCGAAGGCCTTGGCGCGCCGGATGGCCTCGCCGACCGAGCCGCAGGCGGCGACGTGGTTGTCCTTGATCAGGATGGCGTCATCCAGGCCGAAGCGATGGTTCACGCCGCCGCCGCAGCGCACGGCATACTTCTCCATAGCGCGCAGGCCCGGCGTGGTCTTGCGCGTGTCGGTGATCTTCGCGCCCGTGCCGGCGACGGCGTCCACGAAGTCCTGGGTCAGGGTGGCGATGCCGCAGAGACGTCCCAGGAGGTTCAGAGCCGTGCGTTCGGCGGTGAGGATCGCGCGGGCCGAGCCGCTGACCCGGGCGAGCGTCGTGCCCGCGGGCACAGCCTGGCCGTCGGCAGTGAGGTCGTCGATGCGCACCGACGGGTCCAGCTCGGCGAGCGTCAGGCGGATGGCGGCGAGGCCCGCCACCACGCCACCGCGGCGGGCGACGAAGTCGGCGACGAGCGGCGCATCCGCCGGCACGCAGGCCTGGGCGGTGATGTCGCCGGCGCGGCCCAGGTCCTCGACGAGGGCGGCGCGCACGACGGGCTGGATGAGGAGGTCGGGGAGGGGCTCGATCGTCATGAATTGCTGGCCGCTTCAAGAGTGATGCCCGCGAGGAATCCGCGGATGAGGGTGAGGGTGGCCGCGCGCACCTCAAGGCTGGCGGCCTGGGGGTCGGCGGCCACGGCGATGCGCAGCGCGCCCTGGACGAACGCGCCGAAGACCAGGTGGGACAGGGTGGGCACCACAGCCTCGTCCAGGAGGCCGGCCTCGGCGAGGTGGCCCATGGCGTGGGCGATGAGGCCGATGCAGACCGGTTCCTGCAGCGCGATCCATCGCGGGAAGCCGAGGACGGCGGGACCGTCGATGAGCAGCAGCCGGCGCGCGTCGGCGGCCTCGTAGGCGTCGAACATCTTCGAGCCGCCGACGATGATCTCCTCCAGCGGGTTCGGGCTCTCCGCCATGGTGGACAGATCCACGTAGCGCGCCACGTCGGCCATCACCGCTTCGCAGGCGGCGCGGAAGAGGTCGGTCTTGTCCTTGAACTGGTAGTAGACGGCGCCCTTGGTCAGGCCGGCGGCCGCCGCGACCTCGTCCACCGACACCGCAGCGTAGCCGTTTTCGGCGAACAGCCGGCGCGCCTGGGCGACGAGGCGGTCGCGGTTGGTGAGCGGAGCCGTTGACATCATACCCTCGGTATGACGATCATACTGAGAGTATGACAAGGGGCTCTCCCATGCGGACACCGACCTGGACCATCGTGCTTGGGGCCGCCCTCGCGGCGCTTATCCTGGGCCTTGCCTTCATGCAGGCCTTCGGAGGCTGGACCCGCGACGGCGTGCTGGCGGGCGCGGCGATCACGGCGCGCTGGGCCTTTCCATGGTTCATCGCCGCCTGGTCGGCCTCGTCGCTGGCGAAGCTGTGGCCCGGCGGCTGGCGCACGGCGCTGCTGCGCCGCCGACGGGCGGTGGGCCTGGCCTTCGCGGCCAACCACTTCGTGCACCTGGGCTTCGTGGTCGCGGCGGTCTCGCAGTTCGGGGAGACCCGGCCGCTCTTCGTCTACCTCGCCGGCGGCGGCGCCTATCTCATGATCGCGGCGATGGCGCTGACGTCGAACGACGCCGCGCAGCGCTGGATGGGTCCGAAGGGCTGGCGGCTGCTGCACGCCATGGGCGGCTGGTGGGTGCTGATCATCTTCGCCAACAGCTACGTCGCCCGGCTCATGGCCAAGCCGGCGATCGCGGGACCGGCGGTGGTCCTGATCGTCGCCGCGTTGGGCCTGCGCATCGCCGCCGCGGTGAAGGGCCGGTCCCAGGCGCAAGCGGCCTGACCTCACGCCGCCCGGCAGGCGGCGCGCACGGCAGCGGTGACGAAGGTGCGTTCGGCCGCATGCGCGTCGGGGAAGTCGGACCGGAAGTGACCGCCGCGGCTCTCGCGCCGGGCCAGGGCGGCCTCGGCCACCAGGCGGGCGGTGACCAGGGCGGCGGCGCGGCCATGGCGCGCCTGCAGGGCGACGAGGTCGCCCAGGAGCCGCTCAAGTCCGGCGGCGTCGCGGATTACGCCGGCGTCCCGGCTCATGGCGACGCGCAACGCCTGCAGCGCCTCGGGCGGCAGCTCGGGGGCGGGAGCGGCGCGCAGGATCGGCGCGGCGGGGGCGCACTCCTCGCGGGCGGCCCGGCCGGCCCGGGCGCCGAAGACGGCGGCCTCCAGCAGCGAGTTCGAGGCCAGGCGGTTGGCGCCGTGGACGCCGGTCGAGGCGCATTCGCCGGCGGCGTAGAGGCCCGGCAGGCTGGTGCGGCCGTCGGTGTCGGTGGCGATCCCGCCCATATGGTAGTGGCAGGCCGGCGCGACGGGGATCGGCTGAACGCGCGGGTCGATCCCGCCGCCCATGCAGGCGGCGAACACCGCCGGGAACTCGTCCGGGAAGTGCGCGCCCACCGCCTCGCGGGCGTCGAGGAACGCGCCGCGGCGGGCCGTGCGCTCGGCGTGGATGGCCCGGGCCACCACGTCGCGCGGCGCCAGCTCGGCGTCGGGATGGTAGAGGGCCATGAACGGCTGGCCGGCGGCGTCCACCAGCTTGGCGCCTTCGCCGCGCAGGGCCTCGGTGGCCAGGGGGGCGGGGTCGCGGCCGATGTCGATGGCCGTGGGGTGGAACTGCACGAACTCGGGGTCGGCGATCGTCGCCCCGGCCAGGGCGGCCAGGCCCAGGCCCTCGCCCTTCAGTTCGGCGGGCGTGGTGGTGACGGCGTAGAGGCCGCCGATGCCGCCCGTCGCCAGGATCACGGCATGGGCGGTGATCTCGACGATTTCCTTGCCTTCGCGGGCCAGCACGCCCCGCACGCGGCCGGTGGCGTCCTGCAGCAGGCCGACCAGCTTGGCGCCCACCTTCACCTGGATGTGCGGGGCGGCGAGGGCGGCGACGGTGACCGCCTCCATGATCGCGCGGCCGGCCTGGTCGCCCTTGACCCGGGCGACGCGGGCGCGGGAGTGGGCGGCCTCCAGGCTCTGGGCGAAGGCGCCGTCGGGCTTGCGGTCGAAGGGCGCGCCCAGTTCGGCCAGGCGGCGGACGGCCGCGGGACCTTCCTCGGCCAGCAGGCGCGCGACCTCGGGGACCACGAGGCCGGCCCCGGCGATCACGGTGTCCTGCGCGTGCAGTTCGGGGGCGTCGTCGCCGGACAGCGCCGCGGCGACCCCACCCTGGGCCCAGGCCGACGAGCACCCGTGGTTCAGTGGCGCCTCGGTGAGCAGCAGCACCCGGGCGGGCGCGGCGGCCATGGCGGCGGTGAGGCCGGCCAGACCCGCCCCGACCACCAGCGCGCCGTCATGACGGATCCGTTCAGCCATTGACGACCTCTTGAAGCGCATCGACATGGCGACGCCGAGACTCGGCGTCGAAACAGCAGAAGACGACCCGCTCGAAACTCTCGTCGGAGGCCAGGACGCTCGCCACAGTGGCGGTCGCGATCCGGGCGGCGCGGTCGGCCGGAAACCTGTAGATGCCGGTCGAGATGGCCGGGAAGGCCAGCGTACGGACATCGTTTACGGCGGCTACCTCCAGCGCACGTCGGTAGCAGGACGCGAGCAGGGCGTCCTCGCCCGCCTCGCCGCCTTGCCACACGGGGCCGACGGTGTGGATCACGTGGCGCGAAGGCAGGCGGAACGCAGGGCTGATCTTGGCGTCGCCCGTCTTGCAGCCGCCGAGGTTGCGGCAGAAGAGGGCGAGCTCCGGCCCGGCCGCGCGGTGGATCGCGCCGTCCACGCCGCCTCCGCCCAGCAGACTGGAATTCGCGGCGTTGACGATCGCATCCAGGGCCAAGCCGGTGATGTCGCCCTGCACGACCTGCATGCGGGCCGCGCAAGCCATCAGATCAGCTCCACATCCACGTGATGCCGGGCCTTGACGAGGTCGTAACGGGCGGGTCGCGACGGCGGGGGCAGGTCGATCATCCGCTGGACCGCGAGGCGCGCGCGCTCGGCGACCGCCGGATCGACCGTGACTTCGTAGTGGTCGTTCAGCAGTGCGTCGTAGATGTTCTCCAGCGTAATCATCTTCATGTGCGGGCACAGGTTGCAGGGCCGCACGAACTCGGTGTCGTGGGCGTCGGCCGCCACGTTGTCGGCCATCGAGCACTCGGTGATCAGCACCACGCGCTTGGGCTTCCGCTGGAGGACGTAGTCGTTCATCGCCGCGGTCGAGCCGGCGAAGTCCGAGACCTCCAGCACCTCGGCCGGGCACTCAGGGTGGGCCAGGACCTCGGCATCCGGATAGGCGGCCTTCAGTTCGAGGATGTCTTCCGCGGTGAAGCGCTCGTGCACCTCGCAGCGGCCCTTCCAGGCGATGATGCCGATGTCGGTCTGGCGGGCGACGTTGCGGGCCAGGAACTCGTCGGGGATCAGGATCACCCGGTCGACGCCCCACATCCGCGCGGCTTCCTCCACCACCTGCACGGCGTTGGCGCTGGTGCAGCAGATGTCGGTCTCGGCCTTCACGTCGGCGGTGGTGTTCACGTAGGTGACCACGGGCAGGCCAGGGTAGCGCTGCTTGATCAGGCGCACGTCGGCGCCGGTGATCGAGCTGGCCAGCGAGCAGCCGGCGCGCAGGTCCGGGATCAGGACGCGCTTGTCCGGCGACAGGATCTTCGAGGTCTCGGCCATGAAGTGTACGCCGGCCTGGACGATCACCTTGGCGTCCGAGCGGGCGGCCTCCTTGGCCAGGCCCAGGCTGTCGCCCACGTAGTCGCCGACGCCGTGGAAAATCTCGGGCGTCATGTAGTTGTGGGCGAGGATGACGGCGTCCTTCTCGCGCTTCAGCCGGTTGATCTCGGCGATCAGCGGGGCGTGCAGGCGCCATTCCATCGGCGTGACGTGGCGCTTCACCTTCTCCCACGCCGGGGCGGTGGCGGCTTCTACAGCAGGGGTGAACGCGAACTGGAACCCGTCGGCGGCCATGGACTTCTCCTTATGCTCAAAGTGAGCATTTCTCAGGCCTATAAAATGCGCCGAACGTCGAGGCTCGGCGCCAACTCCCTTTTGCTCACTTGGAGCATAACCGACCATATAAGGGTGACGCGGCGGCGCGCAAGCGCCTTTTACGATTCGTGACGGTCACTTTGGCGAGGCGACCCCGGCGATCGTATCGGCGAGCTGCTGGGCGCCATAGGGCTTGCGGAGCAGCGGCCAAGGCGTCTCCTCGGCGGCGGAGAGCACCTCGCCGGTGTAGCCGGACGAGAGGATGACCGGCAGGCCGGGTCGCAACCCCACGGCCTCGCGGGCCAGATCCACACCCGACTTGTCGCCGGGCATGATCAGGTCGGTGAGCATCAGATCGAAGTGATGACCGGCGTTCAACAGGACGAGGGCGGCCTCGGCATGCTCGGCCCGGCTGACTGCATGGCCCAGCTCGGCCAGCATGGCCTCGACCAGTTCGGCGACCTGGGCGTCGTCCTCCACCAGCAGGACGCGCAGGGCCGGTCCCGAGCCGGGGCGCGGCCTGGCGGCCTGCTGGCCGTCGGCGGCGGGACGGGCCGTTTTGCGCGGCAGGTAGAGGCAGACGCTTGCGCCCTTGCCGGGCTTGCTGTCGACCGTGGCGGCGCCTCCGCTCTGGCGGGCGAAGCCGTAGACCTGCGAGAGGCCGAGGCCGGTGCCGCGACCCTGCTCCTTGGTGGTGAAGAAGGGTTCGAAGGCCCGCGCGATCGTGGCGTCGTCCATGCCCGCGCCGGTGTCATGCACGCCGACGCAGAGGTAGTCGCCTGCCTCCAGGCCCTCGACCTGCCGCGCCTCGAGCAGGACGGGCAGGGTCTCGATGCGGATCATGCCGCCCGCCGGCGTAGCGTCGCGGGCGTTGACCACGAGATTCATGATCGCCGCTTCGAACTGGCTGGGGTCGACGTCGACCACCGCGTCCGGCGCGCCGGGTGCGACGATCAGGGTGACGGCCTCGCCGACGGCGCGGCGAAGCAGGGGCTCGGCGTCCTTCAGCAGGCCGTCCACGACCAGGGGCTCGGGCTTCAGCGCCTGCCGGCGGGAGAACGCGAGGAGCTGCTGGGTCAGGCGCTCGCCGCGGCGGGCCGCGCCCATGGCCGCCTCGATCATGCGCTCGCGCCGGGCCGCGTCGCCAGGATGGCGCTGCATCAGGTCGAGGGCGCCGATAACGACCGTAAGCAGGTTGTTGAAGTCGTGGGCGACGCCTCCGGTGAGCTGGCCCACGGCCTCCAGCTTCTGCGCCCGCTGGAGCGCTGCCTCGGCCTCGTCCCGCTCGGCGAGGGCGGCTTCGATGCGCTCGGCCAGCAGGTCGTTGATGCGCTTGAGGTCGGCCTCTGCCCGCTTGGCGTCGGTGATGTCGTAGCCGACGCCGATGAAGCCGTCGAAGGTCCCGTCCGGAGCCCAGCGCGGCTGTGAGACCGAACGGACCCAGCGGTATTCGCCGTCGTGCCGCAGGAAGCGGGCCTCGAGCGTGAAGAGCTGACGCGACGCCTCGCCGGCGACCTGTTCCTGGAGGATGCGCCCGATGTCGTCGGGGTGGAGCACCTTGCGCCAGTCGAAGTCGAGCGCCGCGTCGTAGCCGGCGCCCAGGAAGTCGACGTAGGTCTTGTTGGCGAACTCGCGCTTGCCGTCGGTGCGGGTGACCCACATCAGGATCGGGGCGCTGTCGGCCAAGGTGCGAAAGCGGCGCTCGGTCGCCTGGACCGCCTGTTGTGCGACGGCCTGCGCCGCATTGGCCTCGTCGAGGCGCAGCAGGGCTTCGCGCAGGCTTGAGGAGACGACGATGGTCAGGATCGCCGACAGGGTGAACATCGCGACCACGGCGGCGTTCGATACGCCGACCGCGGTAATGAGCGGCGCCCAGATGCCGATCGCCAGGGCCGCGGCCAGGGTCGCCCAGCCCCAGCGAGGCCCGGCGTAGAGGGTCGCCACGATCAGGGCGGGAAACGTCGTCGCCGACAGGCCGGTCGCGTTGTCGAACCCCAGAAGCACGCCGCGCAGAACCACCGCGCCAGCCAGCGACGCGGCGCTGATCGCGAGCGCCATCAGGAATGGTGGCGAGCGTCGCGGAATGAGCCGAAGCGAAGGCGGCGTCGGCATCATGGGCCTGTGATCGAACTCCTGCGCCGACGCTCAGCGCTCACAGGATGGGACGGCGCGCGAAAGGTGGCAACCGGTAGGTCGCGCGGCGGGTGTGCATCTCCAAGGTGAGGCTTGCACGATTTTTGCCTCATCCGAGTCCAAAGACCGCCGGTTTGCGCCTATATGCGACGGCTCGGACGTAGATGGGGACATGACCCTGGCGCTGTTGAGCAGGCATTCGCTTCGCTCCCTGGGAGCGAAGATCGGGACCGTTGCGGTCCTCGCAGCCCTGGTGGCCGTGAGCGCCTGCGCGCCCGCCCAGCAGGCGCACGACAAGGCGCGGTTCGCCTCGCGCAGCCTGTCGAACGAGGAACTGACGAAGCTGGCGTCCTCGATGGACCCGGCGATGCGGGCGCTTGCGGTGCGCCACGACCCGGCGTCCCGCGCGCCGGACCTGTGGGCCCGGCCGCAGGGCTGGGGCAGCCTCGACATGCGCCATGTTCCCGATCTGGGACTGACGGCCGTGGATGACGCGGCCTCTGCGGAAGAACTGAACGGCCTACGCCCCTTCTCGGACCTGCCGATCCGGCCGATGAAGCCGTTCGTCCTGAAGGCGTCGGGTGAGGATCGGGCGCGCGCCGTGCAATGCCTGGCCCAGGCCGTCTATTACGAAGCCGCCCGTGAGCCCGAGGTGGGCCAGGAGGCGGTGGCGCAGGTGGTGCTGAACCGGGTGCGGCACCCGGCGTATCCAAAGAGCGTCTGTGGTGTGGTCTACCAGGGCTCGGCGCGGGTGACCGGCTGCCAGTTCACCTTCACCTGCGACGGCTCGTTGCGCTATGCCCCGCAGGCGGCATTGTGGTCGCGGGCGCGCATGGTCGCCGAACGCGCCCTGAACGGCTACGTCGACAGGACCGTCGGGTCGGCCACGCACTACCACGCCCGCTACGTCGCGCCCTATTGGGCCCCGACGCTGGTGAAGATGACCCAGGTGGGACAGCACATCTTCTATCGCTGGACCGGGCCGTGGGGCGAACCGGCGGCCTTCACCGGCCGCTATGCCGGCGGCGAGGCCTATCTGTCGCCCGCCGTGCTGGGCAGCCTGGACGCACGGACCCAGGGCGGCCTGCTTTCGCCCGAGGCCCAGGGCATTTCGCCGGAGCGCAAGATCACCCTGGCCGTCGCCGGGGAGGTGCGCACCTACAGCGTGGTGGACCCGACCGCGCCGGCCGGCGAGCGCACGCGGGTGATGGGCGTGCTGATGTCCACGCGTCGCCAGCCGACGGCGGACGAGATCAAGCGGATCAACCAGAGCCTAGAGACGCTGGAGCGCTCCATGGAGCAGAAGCCGGCCGCGGCGCCTTCGATCGGGCCCGTCGCCACCCCGGCGTCCGCGACCGCGCCGGCGGCGAGCTAGCGACTACCTGAACGCCAGCCTGAGCTTGGCGCCGACGAAGCGGCCGCTGGGGTCGTAACCCCGCATGGCGGCCGCGCCGGACTGGCGTTCCGCGCCCGCCTCAAGTCCGCAGAGAAAGCCGAGAGAGCCGACGACGCCCGGATCGTCGAAGCGGTGATCGACGGCGGTCTTCGCCACGCCGGCGATGCGCGGCGCCGGCGCGCCGTCGAAACGCGGCGAGAACGCCGCCCTGGGCGGTGCGACGTCGAGCACCAGGCCCTTGGGCGCCGTCTTCAGCGGTGCGGCCATGAGGGCTTCGACGGCGGTCTCGGCGCACGCCGATCCGGCGGCGGCGGAAACCAGCAGGGCGAGGGCGGCGATTTTCATGGCAAGCTGCTCCGGCAGACGCTGGAGATAGGTACGGGCCCGGCGCGATCTTAGACCCGTCAGGGCGAAAAGGCGTCGGGGTAGATGACGCTGAGCGGCGCTTCGAAGGCGTCGGGTTCAAGCGCAAGGGCCATGAACGCGGGGCCGCCGGCATAGACGGACTTCACGTTCGCCGCCGCGCCTGCCGAGAATCCGAAGCGGGGATAGTAGGCGGGATCTCCCAGCACGATGATCCCATGGGCGCCGAATTCGCGCGCCTGCTCGACGGCGGCGCGGGCGAGGGACGAGCCGACGCCGGTGCGCTGCAGGTCGGGTCGGACCGCGAGCGGCGCCAGGGCGGCGTAGAGGGCCGCGCTGTCGGCCCAGAGGCGACTCAGCAGGATGTGGCCGTCGAGGCGGCCATCCGTCTCGGCGACCAGTTCGAGGATCACGTCGCCGTCCGCCCGCAGGCGCTCGACGAGGCGCGCCTCGTCGGGCTGTCCAAAGGCGGCCTCGACCACCTCGGCGATGGCAGGACGGTCGGCGGCGCGGGCGAAACGGATCATGTTTTCGAAGCTAGCGCGCCACCGCCGCTTCGTCAGCGGTCGTCGCGGAAGCTGCGGCGCTCGGAGGGAACGGCCTGTAGCTGGTTGCGCAGGGCCTCGGCGGCCAGGCGACGCCAGCCCTCGGCGATCTGGAGATAGACCTCCTTCTCGGCCGGGCTGTCCGCCTTGGCGGCGAGGCGCATCACGACTTCCGCTTGCTGGCGGTAGCGATCGCTGGAACTGAATCCATCTAGAGACACACCCGCCTAACTCGAAGCAGGGGTCCCCGGTTTCCGGCGCCGCTTGTTAACAAATGAGGCTTTTTGGCGCCGCGTCGGGTGGGGCGCGGCCGCCCTCACCAAACCCCGATCTTCTGCGCCTCGGCGTGGCTGATGGGGTGGTGTGCCGCCTTGTGGTCTTCCTCGGCGAGGAAGCGCACCGCCTCCAGCGCGGCCATGCAGCCCATGCCGGCGGCGGTGACCGCCTGACGGTAGACGTCGTCGGTCACGTCGCCCGCGGCGTAGACGCCCTCGATGGCGGTGGAGGCCGTGCCCGCCTTCACCTTCAGATAGCCCGAGGCGTCCATCTCGAGCTGGCCCTGGAAGAGCTGGGAGGCGGGCGCGTGGCCGATGGCGATGAAGACGCCGTCGGCCGACACCGTCTTCGCCTCGCCTGTGCCGACATGCTTCAGCCGCACGCCGGTCACCCCCATCGGATCGGTGTCGCCCAGCACTTCGTCGAGCACGTGCTCCCAGACCACCTCGATCTTCGGGTGCTTGAAGAGCCGCTCCTGTAGGATGCGTTCGGCGCGGAATTCGTCCTTGCGGTGGACCACCGTGACCTTGGCGGCGAAATTGGTGAGGAAGAGGGCCTCCTCGACCGCGGTGTTGCCGCCGCCGACCACGACCACGTTCTTGCCCCGGTAGAAGAAGCCGTCGCAGGTGGCGCAGGCCGAGACGCCGAAGCCCTGGAATTTCTGCTCGGTCTCGATCCCCAGCCACTTGGCCTGGGCGCCGGTGGCGATGATCAGGGTCTCGGCGAGCCA
>NZ_JANINU010000351.1 GCF_024508875.1 Phenylobacterium sp. | reverse complement strand
CCGTCAGTTTCGCCTCGCCGGTCTGCACCGAGAAGAACGGGTTGGCCGGGTCGTTGGTGAGCCGGTTGCGCTCCTTGATCTCGTAGGCCGCCAGCGTCAGCAGGCTGCCCGGCGCCACCTCCCACTTCACCCCGGCCTCGATCTGGCGGCCGCGGGTGGGCTTGAAGGGTTCGCCGGCGAACGTCGTTCCGGTCTGCGGCAGGAAGCTCTCGGAATAGCTCAGGTACGGCTTCAGCGTCGGCGTCAGCGCATAGGTGGCCGCCGCCCGCCAGGTGGTGGCCTTGTCGACGACGCCGCCCGTCTTGGCCCGGTCCCGCCGCACGCCCAGCAGCACCGACACCGGCCCGTAGCTCAGCGTGTCCTGCAGGTAGGCGCCGACCTGGCTCTGCCGCTCGGTGGCGTTCGGCAGCCGGTCGGGGACCGTGTAGTTCCCGTACGCCGGCGCATAGGCGTCGATCGGCGTGGTCAGACCCGACACGTAGTCGCTGGTCTGCCGATAGTGCTGGTAGTCGCCGCCCGCCAGCAGGTCATGCTGGATCGCCCCCGTGGCGAACTTCGCCTGCACGTGATTGTCGGTCGAGAAGGTGCGGATCTCGGGATAGATCGCCCAGATGTAGCGGTTCAGCACCCGGCGCGCGGGGTCGATGAACGGGTTGGCCGGGTTCGAATAGCTGTCGGGATAGATCGACTGGTAGTTCACGTCCGCGTCCAGCCAGCGGCTGTTGCTGCGCAGGGTGATCGCCTCGTTCAGCCGGTGCTCGGCCACCAGGCTGATCGCCACCGTGCGGGTGTCGTACTTCTCCCAGTCGGGCTCGCTGAAGAACCGCGACGTGGGCAGCCGCCGGCCCGGCTCGGCGAAGATCGTCGCCGCGGCCGGCGCGAAGGTCGAGACCGTCCCGCCCTTGTCCTTCTGATAGCGGCCCAGCAGGGTCAGGGTCGTGGCCTCGGTCGGCGCCCAGGTCAGCGACGGCGCGATCAGGATGCGGTCGTCGCGCACGTAGTCGGTCTGGGTGTCGGCGTCGCGGGCCACCGCCACGATCCGGCCCGCCAGCGTCCCGGCCGCGTTCAGCGGCCCCGTGACGTCGGCCGTCGCCTCGATCCGGTCGAACGTCCCATACGAGACCGACACCTCGCCGGCCGACTTGAACCCCGGCCGCTTGCTGGTCTGGTTGATCAGCCCGCCGATGGTGCCCGCGCCATACAGCGACCCGCCGGGGCCCTTCAGCACCTCCACCTGCTGCAGCATGCGGATGTCGGTGCGCGGCATGTAGTAGCCGAACGTCTGGCGCAGCCCGTCCAGGTAGATCGGCGCCTCGACCCCGCGCACCTGGCTGTAGTCGTTGCGCCCGTCGTTGCCATAGGCCTCCGCCGACACGCCGGCGCTGTAGCGCAGCGTCTCCTGCAGGCTCTGGGCCCCGCGCTCGGTGAACTGGGCGCTGGTCACCACGCTGATCGCCTGGGGCGTGTCGATCGCCGCCGCGTCGCTCTTGCCGCCCACGGCGGTCCTCACCAGCTCGCCCTGCACCTCCACCCCTTCGAGATAGGTCGGCGCCGCGCCGTCGCCCTCCGCGGCCAGGGCGGGGACGGCGACAAGCAGGGCGAGGGGGGAGACGAAGACCAGCAGGCGGCGCACACGGAACTCCTAGGCTTGAGAATGCAAATGACTCGCAATTGCGGCTCATAGCCGGGCCGAAGCGCTGGGGCAAGTTTCTGCGAACGGTTCGCAAATTCCGGAAACCTCGCGAAGGCCCGTCTCCCGCGACGGGGAGGGACGGGCCTTCGCCGGTCGTCAAACCGTGGGCACAGTCCCGCCGTCGATCACATAGTCCGCCCCGTGCAGCGCGCCGGCGCGGTCGCTGGCGAGGAAGGCGATCAGGTCCGCCACCTCCTCGGGCCGGTTTGGCCGGCCGATGGGGATGCCCCCCAGCGACCGCATCAGGCCCTCGCGCGCAGTGGCGGGGTCGACCCCGTCGGCCTTCGCGAGCCGTTCGATCATCCGCGTCGCCGCGTCGGTCTCGGTGAAGCCCGGCGAGACGCGGACCACCCGCACGCCCTGCGGCCCGACCTCGTTGGACAGGGCCTTGCTGTAGGTGCTGAGCGCCGCCTTGGCCGCCGCATAGGCCAGGGTCGATTCGTACAGCGGCAGCACGCTCTGGATCGACGAGACGTGCACGACGACGCCATAGCCCTGGTCCGTCATCGTCGGCAGCAGCGCGCGGTCCAGACGCACCGCCGACAGGAGGTTGCCGTCCAGCGCGTCGGCCCAGTGGTCGTCGGTCAGCGCGGCATAGCCGCCCCCCGGCGCGGATGAGCCCCCGACGTTGTGGACCAGGACGTCCAGGCCGCCCAGATGGCGCAGAGCGGCTTCGGCCACGCGGGCCACGCCCTCTGCCGAGCCCAGGTCCGCGATGACGAACGCGTCCGGTTCGGCCAGGTCCTGCGGCGCGGCGCGGGCCGTGGTGAACACCCTCGCGCCGGCGCCGCGTAGGCGCTGCACGATGGCCGCGCCGATCCCCTGCGTGCCCCCGGTGACCAGCACCCGCCGCCCGGCGAATTCCGCGTCCGGCGGCCGCACCGTGATCTCGAGGCCCGAGATCTCGCCCTCCGCCAGGGTGAAGCGATAGCGCAGATCCGCCGGCGTGCCGGGGAAGTCGCCGGTCAGGTGGGCCGTGACGATCGCCCCGTCCGGCTGGGGTTCCACGCTGCGGGGCTCTGCGTGGAAGCGATAGCGCCGGCGCGACTCGGCGGCCCAGGCGCGGATCGCGTCACGTCCGCGATGGTCGCGGCCTTCGTCACGCACCTGGGCGTCCGTCGCCAGGGCTGCGGCCACCGCGTCCGGATCGTCGACGTTGGCGGCCTCGAAATAGCGGGCGATGGGAAAGGGAAGTTTCACGGTCATCGAGGGGCTCCATTGGCGAGCCCGCGATCTGGGATTATGCTGGCGGCATGGCAAGTACGGACCAAAAAGTAGGGTACTCACCTACAGGTAAGCTTGAAGACGTGACGCCCGACATGGCCGCCCTCGGCGTCGAGGGCGCGTTCCGCATGCTCGAAGGCCGCTGGAAGATGGTCATCATCTTCCACCTGTTCGCCCGCGAGGTGCTTCGCTTCTCCGAGCTGGAGCGCGCGATCCCTGGCGTCTCCCAGAAGATGCTGATCCAGCAGCTCCGCGAGCTGGAACGCGACGGCGTCGTCGAGCGGGTGGTCTATCCGCAGGTGCCGCCGAAGGTCGAATACCGCCTGACCCCCTGGGGCCAAGCCATGTGCCCCGCGCTCGACGCGCTGCTGGAATGGGCCGCCCAGCGGCCGCAACCGGCGGCCGCCGACGCCTGAGAGAGCTCCGCGATCCGCGGGGCGATCCGTCTCGCGGCTCCCAAGCTCCGTATAACGGCGATTGCGCGAGCTCCGCCCAGACGCGATCCTGCCGCCCGAAGCGGGCGTCGCAGGGGGATAGGGTGAAGCGTAGCGTTGGTCTGTGCGCGGGGCTTGTTCTGGCGAGCCTCCTCGTGGCGAGCCTTCCGGCCGGCGCCCGGGCGCAAGTGATCGCCGACGTCCCGGTGGTCGAGGCGATGGCCGACTATGTCGCGCCCGGCGGCATGATTCCGGTCGAGGGCGCACGGCGGATCCATCTGCGCTGCCTGGGAAGCGGCTCCCCGACCGTGGTGTTCACCGCCGGCCTCGGCGCCTGGTCGGCGACCTGGGCCAAGGTTCAGCCGCAGGTCGCAAAGGTCACCCGCGCCTGCGCCTGGGACCGCGCCGGTTTCGGGCTCAGCGACGGCGACGCCGCGGCCCCGCAAACCGTCGGGCGCACCACCGACGACCTCGAACGCGCGCTGAAAGGGGCCGGCATCGGCGGGCCCTATGTGCTGGTCGGCCATTCCGCCGGCGCGCACGAGGTGCTGACCTTTGCCGACCGGCGTCTGGGCGACGTCGCGGGCATCGTCCTGGTCGATCCGGTCCGCCCGCACGATCTGGCTCGCGAGGAAGCCGCCGGGCCGAAGGCAGCCGCCGCCGACCGGGCGTTCCTCGCCGGCGAAGCTCGGCGACTTCGCGACTGCGCGGCTGGCGTGGAGACCGGCAAGGTGAAGACCGGTGCGCCGGCGCCGCCTTGCTTTCAGTACTTCCCGGAAATCCCGGTGCGCGCCCAGGCCGTCCTGGCCCGCCTCGACGCCGCGCCGGCGCGCCTGCGCACCCAGGCGTCGCTCTACGAGGAGTACGAGCCCAATGGCGAGCGCGTCGTGCGGGACGGCCGCACCTACGGCGACCTGCCGCTGATCGTGATTAGCGCGGGCGCGTCGGGCCTGTGGTCGCCCGAGGCCAAGGAGGAGTGGCCGGCGCTGATGGCCGACTGGCGCGACAGCCACGAGGCCCTGGTCCGCCTGTCGCGGCGCGGCGAGCGTCGCGTCGCCGAGGGCTCCGGGCACCTTGTCCAGCTCGACAGGCCGCAGGCGGTGATCGACGCCGTCCTCGCGGTCGTCCACGCCGCCAGGACGGGACGGTCGGAAGACTGAAATCGCTGCGCCGGCGCGTTGTTCGTTGACGGCGGCGAGTTGATGTTCTAGTTTTGTTCTCATGATCGCCGACGATCCCCGCAGCCGGATGCTCCTCGAGGTGGGCGAATGCGCCTTTCGCCTTGGGAAGGTGTTCGGCGCGCGGGCCGAGCGGGCGACGACGGCGGCGCTGGAGCTCGAATACTTCGAGCTTTTCGAGCGCTGCGCCTTCGCGTTGCGGATGTCGGTGGCGTTGGAGCTGCGCTTGCGCCGCGAGGCCCGCGCCGAGGTCCGGGATGCGCGCTTCGCCGAACGTGACGCGCCCGAACATGACCCTGCAGAGCGAAACCGGTCCGAACATGACCCGATCGAACGCGAGGCCTTTGTCGAGACCGAAGCCGAGCGGGAGCGTGAGCCGGCCAGTCTGCCGATCCTCCTGAAGAGCCTGGAGGGCGTCGCGGCCGGGGCCTCGGCGTTGCCGGGCCCGGAGCCGGCCGAGCTGCCCACCCTGCGCGAGCTGCTGGCCCGGGTGAAATCCGCGGCCGCCCCGGATCCGGGGCCCGGCTCGCGCCCGAAGCCTCCGGCCGGCGGCGGCCTGAAGGCGCGGCTCGCCGCGTCCGCCACCGCGCCGGCCTTCGACTTGGCGTCGGCGACGTCGCCGCATCCGATGGGACGCCTCGGCGCCCTCCCGCGCCGCCGCGCCACCGGCCCGCCGCGCTGACGCCTGCCGGCCGAACCGCCGCGCGCCACGCGCCTCTTCCCAGTCCCCCGCCAGCATTCAACCGACCGACGGAGCCTCTGCCCCGGCGGCGCAGCCCCATGCCTGCGAGATGGTGCGCCAGGGTCGAAGGATGCAAACCGCGGAAGACGCAGAACGGCGCGGAAGCGCCGCCGGACCGTCCGCGTTTTCCGCGTCATTCCGCGGTTCGATTTGACGGCGCCGCGGCGCGCGCCACGTCGCTCCCAAACACACGAGCGCGATGTCGCCAGGGCGGGCGAACAGTTCTAGCGTCCCGGCGCAATCGGGAGGCGAAATCATGCATCGACGTGGCGTTCTGGCAGCGGCGTTCGCCGCGGGTGTCGGCGCAGCCTTGCCCGCTGTGGCGGACGAGGCGGGGAAGGGCGATGCGCCCAAGCTGGACCTGCCCAAGGACAAGATCGACCTGCCCAAGTTCCCCGAGCCGGCGTCGGTCAAGCAGACGACCCGTGTCGCCGGAAAGACGCTGAACTACACCGCCACCGTCGGCGCGCTGCCGGTCCGCGACGAGAAGGGCAAGGTGGTCGCCGAGGTGGTGTTCACCGCCTACGTCCTGGACGGTCCGCGCGATCCGAAGCGCCCGGTCACCTTCGCCTTCAACGGCGGCCCGGGCGCGGCCTCGGTCTATCTGAACCTGGGCGCCATCGGGCCGAAGCGCGTGCAGTTCGGCGCCCAGGGCGACAGCCCCTCCGACAGCGCCGAGCTGGTGGACAATCCGGGCACGTGGCTCGACTTCACCGACATGGTCTTCATCGACCCGGTCGGCACCGGCTTCTCTCGCTCGCTGGTCGACAAGGAGGAGACCAAGAAGCGCTTCTACGGCATCGACGCCGACATCCAGTACCTGTCGCGCATCGTCTACGACTGGCTGCTGAAGTACGGCCGCATGGCCTCGCCGAAGTATGTCACCGGCGAGAGCTACGGCGGCTTCCGCGGGCCCAAGATCACCTACTACCTGCAGACCAAGCTGGGCGTCGGCGTGAACGGCGTCGTGCTGGTCTCACCCTATTTGGAGCCGCCGGTCGACCTGTCGCCCGACTTCTCGCCGATGGCCTGGGTGTCCACCCTGCCGTCGATGGCCGCCTCGAACTACGAGCGCCAGGGCAAGGCGCTGTCGCCGGCGCTGATGGCCGACGTCGAGGCCTACGCCCGCGGCGAGTTCATGACAGACCTTGCGAAGGGGCGGCGCGATCCGGCCGCCGTGGCCCGCATCGTGGACAAGGTCACCGCCTACACCGGCCTCGACCGCGGCTTCGTCGAGCGTTCCGGCGGGCGGATCGACAGCCGCGCCTACCTGCGCGAGCTCTACCGGAAGGACGGCAAGATCGGCAGTTGGTACGACAGCAACGTCACCCAGGACGATCCCTTCCCATGGTCGCCCACCGGCCGGCGCGGCGATCCGATCCTCGACGCCATCATCGCGCCCACGACCAGCGCCATGGTCGACTTCGTGACCCGCGTGGTCGGCTGGAAGGTCGAGGCCCGCTACAACGCCCTGTCGGACGAGGTCGGCGAGAACTGGGAGAAGGGCGTCGAGCTCACCAACGCCAGCACCGACCTGCGCCAGGCGGTGGCCGCCGACCCGAAGATGAAGGTGCTCATCGTCCACGGCTACGACGACCTGAGCTGCCCGTACTTCATCTCGCGCCTGGTCATCGACCAGATGCCGATCAGCGGAGACGTGAACCGCGTGAAGCTGTCGCTCTACCCCGGCGGCCACATGTTCTATAGCCGCCCCGCCAGCCAAGCCGCCTTCCGCGCCGACGTCATGCAGGTCTTCGGCGCGCGCTAGCCGGCATCTCGACGGGCCTTCGAACTGGTCCTAGCTTCGCCGCTTCGTTCAGTTCGGGGGCGTTCCGATGCATCGGCGTATGGTTCTCACCGCGGCGCTCGCCGCCGGCGTCGGCGTGGCGGTTCCGGCCTTCGCGCAGGACAAGGCGGATCCGCCCAAGCTGGACCTGCCCAAGGACAAGATCGACCTGCCGCCGTTCCCGGCCGACGCCTCGGTGAAGCAGGTCACCCGCGTCGCGGGCAAGACCCTGAACTACACCGCCACCGTCGGCGTGATCCCAGTGCGCGACGAGAAGGGCAAGAAGATCGCCGAGGTGGTCTTCACGTCCTACATCCTCGACGGCGCGAAGGGACCGGGCCGCCCGATCACCTTCGCCTTCAACGGCGGCCCCGGCGCCGCGTCCGTCTACCTCAACCTCGGCGCCATCGGCCCGAAGCGGCTGCAATTCGGCGCCCAGGGCGACAGTCCGTCCGATCCGCCCAACCTCGTCGACAACGCCGCCACCTGGCTCGACTTCACCGACCTGGTCTTCATCGACCCTGTGGGCACCGGCTTCTCGCGCTCGCTGGTCCCCATGGACGAGACCAAGAAGCGCTTCTTCGGCGTCAAGGAGGACATCGCCTACCTGAGCCGCGTGGTCTACGACTGGCTGCTGAAGAACCAGCGGATGGCCTCGCCGAAGTACGTGGTCGGCGAGAGCTACGGCGGCCTTCGCGCGCCGGCGATCGGCCACTACCTGCAGCGTGAGATCGGCGTCGCGCCGGCCGGCATGGTGATGGTCTCGCCGGTGATCGACTACCGCGCCCGCGGCCACACCGACCTGTCGCCGCTGTCCTACATGATCACCCTGCCGTCCATGGCGGCGGCCCGGTACGAGCGCGAGGGCAAGCCCCTCAGCCCCGAGACCCTGGCCGAGGTCGAGGCCTATGCGCGCGGCGAATTCGTCACCGACATGCTGAAGGGCCAGTCCGACCCGGCGGCGGTGAACCGCATCGTCGAGCGCGTCACCCGCTACACCGGCCTCGACCCCGCTCTGGTCCGGCGCATGGGCGGGCGGATCGACACCCAGACCTTCCTGCGCGAGCTCTACCGCGACCAGGGCCGCATCGCCTCGATCTACGACGCCAACGTCACCGCCTACGATCCCTTCCCGTGGGCGCAGAACCGCCGGGCCGGCGACCCGATCCTGGACTCCATCGTGGCCTCGACCACGACCGCCATGGTCGACTTCACCACCCGGATCGTCGGATGGAAGGTTGATGGGCGCTACGAGGCGCTGTCCGACACCGTCAACGACAACTGGGCCAACCGCAGCCAGGCCGAGTCGGTCGAGGACCTGCGCCAGGCGCTGGCGGCCGACCCGAAACTGAAAGTCCTCATCGCCCACGGCTATGGCGACCTGTCGTGCCCGTTCTTTGCCTCGCGCCTCATCATCGACCAGATGGCCCCCGAAGCGGGCGCGAACCGTACGAAACTGGCCCTCTATCCCGGCGGGCACATGTTCTACAGCCGTCCCGGCAGCCAGGCGGCCTTCCGCGGCGACGTCATGCGGCTCTACGGCGCAGTGGGATAACAGCGGGCGAAGTTTGCCTCTTCCGCTAGGTTATGCTTGTTCACCTACGCGACGTCCGGGCGGGGAATCCGGGCGCGCCATAGGGAGAAGTATTTGATGTCCGAGGCCGTTCTGCCGCCCGGTTGGCCCGCCATGTCGATCCAGCAGGCCCATGCGATCCTGGGCCAGCCTGGCCTGCCGACCGAGATCGTCGAGGAGACGATCCGTGGCGTGAAGGTGAAGACCTGGAAGAACCAGCCGCCGACGCTGCGCGCGGTCGCCGAGATGTCCAAGCTGCACGGCGACAAGGTGTTCCTCGTCTACGAGGACGAGCGCGTCACTTTCGACGCTTTCCACCGCGCCGTGGCGAAGTTCGCCCGCGAGCTGCAGGCCCAGGGTGTGGAGAAGGGCGACCGCGTCGCCGTCATCATGCGCAACCTGCCGGAATGGGTGGTCGCCTTCTACGCCGCCGCCTCGCTGGGCGCGATCGTCACGCCGCTCAACGCCTGGTGGACCGGCCCCGAGCTGGAATACGGCCTGACCGACTCCGGGACGAAGGTCGCGGTGATGGACGCCGAGCGCTACAGCCGCCTGTCCGAGCACTTCCACAACTGCCCGGACCTGAAGCGCGTCTACGTCAGCCGCGAGGTCGACGAGATCGCCCATCCGTACGTGACCAAGCTCGAAGAGGTTCTGGGCGGCGCCAACACTTGGGCCAGCCTCCCAGATGATGCGTTGCCGGATGTGGAAGTCCACACCGACGACGACGCCACGATCTTCTACACCTCGGGCACGACCGGCCGCCCCAAGGGCGCCCTGGCCACCAACCGGGCGGTCAACTGCAACATCTTCACCGCCGGCGCCGCCGCGGCGCGCTCGTTCCTGCGCAAGGGCGAGCAGCCGCCCGCACCCGACCCGAACGCACCCCAGCGGGCGGCCCTGCTGTCGGTGCCGTTCTTCCACGTCACCGGCTGCTTCGCCGTTCTGAACCCCACGCTCGCCACCGGCGGCAAGTTGGTCCTGATGTTCAAGTGGGAGCCCATCCGCGCCTTCGAACTGATCGAGCGTGAGAAGGTGACCACGGCCGGCGGTGTGCCGACCATCGCCTGGCAGCTCATCGAGCACCCGGCCCGCGGCAACTACGACCTGTCGTCCCTGGAGGGCGTCTCGTACGGCGGCGCGCCGTCGGCGCCGGAACTGGTGCGGCGGCTCAAGGAGGTCTTCCCGAAGTCGCAGCCCGGCCAGGGATGGGGCATGACCGAGACCTGCGCCACGGTGACGTCGAACAGCGGCGAGGACTACCAGAACCGCCCCGACAGCTGCGGCCCGGCCGCAGCGGTCGCCGAGCTGCAGATCCGTGACCCGGCCGACGGCGTCACCGTCCTGGCGCCTGGCCAGGTGGGCGAGCTGTGGTCCAAGGGCCCGATGAACGCCAAGCTCTACTGGAACAAGCCCGAGCCTACGGCCCAGACCTTCGTCGACGGCTGGGTCCGCACCGGCGACCTGGCGCGCCTGGACGAGGAAGGCTTCTGCTTCATCATCGACCGGGCCAAGGACATGCTGATCCGCGGCGGCGAGAACATCTACTGCGTCGAGGTCGAGAACGTCCTCTACGACCACCCGGCGGTGATGGACGCCGCGGTGGTGGCCAAGCCGCACCGGATCCTGGGCGAGGAGCCGGCCGCGGTCGTCACCCTGAAGCCCGGCGCCGAGGCGACCGAGGAGGAGCTGCGCGCCCACGTGGCCGAGCGCCTCGCGGCCTTCAAGGTGCCGGTCGAGGTCAAGTTCTGGCACGAGACCCTGCCGCGCAACCCGAACGGCAAGATCCTCAAGACCGAGCTCAAGAAGCTGTTCGCGCCCGAGACCGCCTGAGGCGTGAAGACCCGGGCCGACGTCCTGCTGGTCGCCCGAGGCCTGTTCGAGAGCCGCGCCAAGGCGCGCGCGGCGATCGACGCGGGCGGGGTGACAGCGGACGGCCGGCCTGTCACCAAGGCCGCCGAGTTGCTGGCTGACGATGCGGTGGTCGAAGCGGTGGCTGCCCATCCCTGGGTCGGCCGCGGCGCCCTCAAGCTGGTCCACGCATTGGACCTGTGGCCAGTCGCCGTGGAAGGCCGGGTGGTGCTTGACGTCGGAGCCTCCACCGGCGGCTTCACCGAAGTCTGCCTGGCCCGCGGCGCGGCTCGCATCTACGCCGTCGACGTCGGCCGCGGCCAGCTTCACCCGAAGCTCGCCGCCGACCCGCGCGTCGTCGGCCTGGAGGCCACCGACGCGCGCGACCTGACGCCCGCGCTCATCCCGGACCCGCCCGGGCTGATCGTCAGCGACGTTAGCTTCATCTCCCTGGCCAAGGCGCTGCCGGCGGCCCTTGCCCTGGCGGCTCCCGGCGCCGATCTGGTCGCGCTGGTGAAGCCACAGTTCGAGGTTGGCCCCGAAAGGGTGGGGAAGGGCGGCATCGTCACGGACGAAGCGGCTCGGCAGGACGCGCTCGAGGTCGTGATGGCTTTTCTCGCCGACCGGGGCTGGACCGTCCGCGGGACGACGGACAGTCCGATCTCGGGCGGCGACGGCAACCGCGAATTCCTGCTCTGGGCGTCGCACGCCTAGGCAAAGAAATGGCCGCCCCGGTACGCAGGGCGGCCAGTGAGACACTCGACTTGGAGCTGACGTCAGTCGACGACCGCGTACTTGCCGTTCGCGTCGCGGCACACGCGGACGAAGCGGGTCTGGGTACGGCCATCGGGCATGTAGATGGGGCTCTCGGCGAGGGTGCAGCCGTCCGGCTCGGCCGGACGGTCGCCGGCGCGGTAGCGGTCGGCGCGGGCCTGGTCGCGCCAGGCGTCCTCGCGGGCCTGGGCGGCGGCGGAGTCGGCGTAGGCGTCGCGGTCGTAGTAGCTGGACGGCCCCGGCGCGGGAGCCGGCGGTGGAGGCGGCGGCAGCGCGGCGGTGTCGTAACGCGTCGGCCCGTTGGTGCAGGCGGCGGTCTTGTTGCCGATCACCCCGCCGGCGATGGCGCCCAGCAGGCCGCCCAGGAGGGCGCCTTCGGTGCGGGCGTTGCGCGCCGCGGCGTTCGAGCCGATCACCGCGCCCATGCCGCCGCCGATGAGGGCGCCGGCCGTGCCACGCTGGTTGGCGTCGCGGCGGCAGGGATCGTAGTTGTAGCTGTTGGAGGCCGTGGTGGTGTAGGACCCTGCGGGTTGGGCCAGCGCTGGAGCGCACGCGCCCAGCGCGATCACGCCGGCGAGCGCGGCGGCTGCGGCCTTTGCGAAGGTGACCTGCGTGGACATTCGTTATCCCTCGATCTCGATGCGGTCGGTCGCTTTACGGCGACGCTTGAGTGCAAGATGCGGCGACGAACCTGAACGGCTGTTGAGAAACTCGTTCATGTTCGTTCATTTTGGCTTAACCAAAGCGGTCGCTGAGACCGCCTCATGAGGTCTCCCAAGCACCGCTTCAAAGGCGGTCGTCCCGATCCGAAGCCACCGCCCGGCCCGCCGGTCGAACTCATCATCCAGGGCGTGGGCGGGGAGGGCGACGGCGTGGCCGCCGGGCCGATCTTCGTGCCGTTCAGCCTGCCGGGCGAGCGTGTCCGCGCCCAGGGAGCCGGCGAGCGCCGCGAATTGCTGGAGGTGCTGGACCCCAGCCCGCAGCGGATCTCTCCTGCCTGCCCGCACTTCTTCGCCTGCGGCGGCTGCGCGCTGCAGCACTGGGACCATGCCGCCTATCTCGCGTGGAAAGTGGAGCGTCTGGTCGGGACGTTGGCGCGCGAGCGTATCGAGACCGAAATCCTGCCGGCGTTCGCCGCCCAGCCGGGCACCCGCCGCCGCGTGGCCCTGCACGCCCGCCAAGGCGGCCGCGAAGCGGCCCGCCTGGGTTACAAGGCCCGCAAATCGTGGGACCTGGTGAACATCGACGTCTGCCCCATCGCCGACCAGCGGATCCAGGCGGCGATCCCGGCTCTGAAGCGGCTGGCCGCCCCGCTGTTCGAGCATCCCAAGTCGGCGCCGACGCTGCACGTGACGCTGACCGACACCGGTCTCGACATCGACATCACCGGTGTCGAGGCCAAAAGCGGCGGACTTTCCGCGGACGCGCGCATGACGCTGGCCGAACGCGCCGCCGAAGCGGATATCGCCCGCGTCACCCTGGCGGGCGAGATGGCCTACATGTCCCGCATGCCGCAGGTGCGGCTGGGACCCGCGCGGGTGAGTCTGCCGCCGGGCTCGTTCCTGCAGGCGACGCCCCAGGCCGAGGCGGCCATGACGGCTTTCGTCGGCGAGGCGGCGGCCGGCGCGCACCGCATCGCCGACCTGTATTGTGGCGTTGGCACCTTCACCTTCCGACTGGCGGAGATCGCGCCCGTGCACGCCGCCGACTTCGCCGCCGAGGCCATCGCCGCTCTGACCGCCGGGGTCGCCACGGCGCCCGGCCTGAAGGGCGTCAGCGCCGAAGCGCGCGACCTGATTCGCCGGCCGGTGCTGTCGCAGGAGCTGAAGCATGTGGACGTCGCAGTCTTCGACCCGCCCCGTGCGGGAGCCGCCGAGCAGACGGCCGAGCTGGCGGCCTCGAACGTCGCGCGGGTGATCGGGGTATCGTGCAATCCCGCGACGTTCGTGCGCGACGCGCGCACGCTGATCGACGCCGGCTTCCGCCTTGAGCGCGTGCTGCCCGTGGATCAGTTCCTCTGGTCGCCGCATGTCGAACTGGTCGGGGTGTTCGGGCGGTAAGCGCGCGACTTCCCGGCAGCCCCCAGCGCTGTCATCCCGGCCGGAGAGCCGGGACCCAGTGGGTTCTGCGGTGCATGTGCTCCTGGGTCCCGGATCGGCCGTTGGCCGTCCGGGATGACTCCCCCCTTGGGGGAGCTCGCGGAGCGAGAGGGGGCGAGCGAATGGCCGCGCTCGGCGAGGTCGCCCAGGATGAAGGCTCTTCACGCGCCCCTGTCTCCGCTCGTCATGGCCGGACTCGACCCGGGCGTCCATGCGGCGGTTCAGGGCGAGGTGCGGACTTGGCCGGCGCCCTGGAATCGATCCCCGGGACGAGCGCGGGGATGACGAGCGGGAGGAAGGGCCGAGGTTGGGGCGGCGGGGGCGCTATTCGCCGAACAGGTCGAGTTGGCCCCCGGCATGCGGTGGAACACGGAAGCGGGCCATGTCCAGGCTGCCCCAGCCTTGGTCGAGTCCGTAGCGCTTCTTCGCGGCGGCGAAGCGCGTGGCCATCAGCGCGGCGATTGGACCTTCGCCCTTCATGCGGCTGCCCCATTGGGCGTCGTAGTCCTTGCCGCCGCGCATCTGGCGGACGAGGGACATAACCCGGCGGGCGCGGTCGGGGTGGTCGGTTTCCAGCCACTCCCTAAAGAGGTCCTTGATCTCCATCGGCAGGCGTAGGGCGACGTAGCCCGCGCCGGACGCGCCGGCCTCGGCGGAGCGCTCGAGCACGGCCTCCATCTCGTGATCGTTGAGGCCGGGAATGCAGGGCGCGAACATTACGGTCACCGGTACGCCGGCGCCGGTGAGGCGGCGGATGGCGTCGAGGCGCTTCTCCGGGGTGGCGGCGCGCGGCTCCATGGAGCGGGCGAGCTTGCGGTCGAGGCTGGTGATCGAGATCGCCACCCGCGTGAGGTTCTGCGCCGCCGCTTGCGCCAGGAGGTCCAGGTCGCGGACGATCAGCGCCGACTTGGTGATGACGGAGAAGGGGTGGCGGAAGCGGAGCAGCACCTCGATCACTCCGCGGGTCACCCGCAGCTTGCGCTCCTGCGGCTGGTAGGGATCGGTGTTGCCGCCGATATGGATCAGTTCGGGGACGTAGCGGGTCTTGGAGAGCTCCTTCTCCAGCAGCTTCGCCGCCTCGGGCTTGAAGAAGAGCCTGGATTCGAAGTCGAGACCCGGCGACAGGCCCATATAGGCGTGCGCAGGCCGGGCGTAGCAGTAGATGCACCCGTGTTCGCAGCCGCGGTAGGGATTGATCGAGGCCGAGAACCCGACGTCAGGGCTGTCGTTGCGGCTGACGATGACCTTGGCCTTCTCGGCCGTCAGCGTGGTTTGCAACTGCTGGGGCTCGGGGTCCTCGATCGTCCAGCCGTCGTCGAAGCCCTCGCGCTGCTGGGCTTCGTAGCGACCGGTGGCGTTCGAGCGGGCGCCGCGGCCCCGTGCGGCCTTGGGGATCTGGGAGGTGAAGCCGGTGGACACTCTCGGACCCTATAGGAAGGAGTCGAACAAAACAAGAACGATGGGCGTCGTTGAAGCTTGACGGCGGCAGGGGAAGCGCGGTCTGTCCGGGGCATGGTTTCGGTGATCATCGACGCGAGGATCGGCCCCGAGGGGACGCCTGCGCTGCTGGCGCAACTCACGGCCGGGGCGGTGGACGGCCTGGTCCGCCAGGTGCTCATCGTCGCGGCGGAGGACCAGCCGGGGATAGACGCGCTGTGCGAGGACATGGGCGCCGAGGCCCACCAGACGCTGGAGGGCGCAGCGCAGGCGGCCCGGGCCGACACGCTGATGATCCTGCCGGCCGACTTCCGCCTGCGGGACGGATGGATCAAGGCGATCGAGGGCCACCTCGCGCGTGGCGGCGAGCCGGCGGTGGTCTCGGGGTTCTCGGAGGCGGGGCTGTTCGGCCGCCGCCCGTTCGGCGTCCTATTGGAGCGCGATCGCCTGGAGGGTCGCCGCGGCGCCGACCTGCAGCGGCTCCGCCGCGATCTGGGGCTGCGGGCTCGTCGCATTGGGTAGGTCGAGCCGCACGTCGATGCGGCGAGCGCCGCCGGCGAGGGCGTCCAGCGTGCGGGTCTCCTCGCCGAACATCCGCTTGTAGGTCCAGTAGGCCGCCATGACCTTCTCGACGTAGTTGCGGGTCTCCAGCGCCGGCAGGCACTCGATCGTCAGCAGCGGATCGTCCTGGCCCACCATGGCGGTGGTCTTCAGGACGGCACCCGGGCCGGCGTTGTAGGCGGCCACGACCTGGAGGATGTCACCGCCGACCCCACGGTCCATGAGGTAGCTCAGGTAATCCTGGCCGGCCCGCAGGTTGGTGGCGGCGTTGAACAGGACCCTCGGGCGCTTGCGGTAGATGTTGTCGCCGGTGGCCAGGGCGGCCGAGGCGGGCATGAGCTGCATCAGCCCCATTGCGCCGACGGGCGAGACGGCCATCGGGTTGAAGCCGCTTTCCTGCCGCACGATCGCGTAGACGAGAGCCTTGTCGACGGTAAAGCCGTCCTTCGGCTCCAGCGGCGGGGTCTGGTAGTCGCCCAGGCTGAGGTATTGCGGCTTCTGCAGGCCGGCCGAGCTCACGGGGCCGAGGGCGGTCAGCATGGCGGTCCACGCCTTGCGATCCTCGCCGGTGCGGGCGAGGGCCAGGCCGGCGCGGAGTTCCTGGCGGGCCTCTTCCAGGCGGCCGATCTGGGCGAGCGCGGCGGCGCGGTGGGCGCGGACGTCCCGCTGGATCAGGTCGGCCTTGGGCGGCTCGGGCGCGCGGAACGAGGCCGGGATGAACTGGCCCGTGGGCGCGGAGGCCATGGTCATCTGGACCTGGCGCTCGGCGAGCATGCCGTAGAAGGTCTGCGGCGCCTGGGCGGCGAGGCGGAGGAAGGCGTTGGCTGTGGCGGTGTCGCCAAGGGCGACGGCCGAGCGGGCGGCCCAGTAGGCGCCGGCGGCGCGCATCCAGGGGTCGCTCT
>NZ_JANINU010000350.1 GCF_024508875.1 Phenylobacterium sp. | reverse complement strand
CAGGACTAGCGCCTTCATGTCTCTCGCCTGATGACAGAACGGCAATTTTCTACCCGAGTCAACGGGCCAAACCCGCCGAAAAGGGGCTGAGCGATCAGAAAATCGCGAGCAGACGCAAATTTTCACGTCCTTTTTGACGTCAACGTCAAATAACGTGAGATTTGAGCCAGTCCATGGGCTGACAGTTTACGTCGAACACGAAATCCGGCTTGGACGCGGTCACCGGCCCCAGCCCCGCGGCGTTCAGGGCCAGCGACGCGTCGGCCACCTTCGCCGAATCGACCAGCAGGCCGTTCGGCCGCCGCGACGCGCCGGCCGCCACCAGCGTCTCGACCACCGCCGCCTCGGCGTCGTCGCCCCGCGCAGGCCACGCCAGGGTCGAGCTGCGCAGAGCCGCGGCCCGCGCCTCGACGATCCGCAGGAGCCGCTCGGCCTGGGCCAGGGCGTCCGCGTCCCAGGCGGCGCGAAGGGACGCCGCAAGCTGGGCCTGGCTCTTGAGCATCACGCCGTCGGTCAGCACCTTCAGCCCGTTCGCCTGCAGCGTCGCGCCGGTCGTGGTGATGTCGACCACGAGCTCGGCCGAGCCGGCCGCCGGCGCGCCCTCTGTGGCGCCGCCAGATTCGGCGATCCGATAGTCCGCGATGCCGTGGCGCGCGAAGAAGCCGCGCGTCTGGGTGAGGTACTTGGTCGCCACGCGCATCCGCCGGCCCGTACGGCGCAGGTGCTCGTGCGCCACCTCCTCGAGGTCGGCCATGGTCTCCACGTCCAGCCAACTCTTCGGCACGGCCGTCACGAGATCGGCGCGCCCGAAGCCGAGGGCGCGCAACAGCAGCACGCGCCCGTCCAGGTCCTCGCCGCGCTCGCGAAGCAGGTCCTCGCCGGTGACGCCCAGGTGGACCTCGCCTGCGTCCAGCGCGTCGGCGATGTCCGCCGCCGAGAGGAGGCGGACCTGCGCGCCCGCCACACCCTTCAGGCTCGCCATGTAGCCGCGGGCGCCGCCCGTGACCTCCAGCTTCAGCCCGCTGTCCGCGAGCCAGGCTTCGACCTGTTCCTTGAGACGGCCCTTGGACGGGACCGCGATGATGAGACCGCTCACGCCTCGCCTCCCGTCCAGGCGCGCCAGGGGCGCACCATGCATCCCACCGCGCGCGCCTCGCTCTGCCCGCCCAGGCGGGGCAGCAGACTGTCGTAGCGTCCGCCGACGGCCACCGGCCGCTCGGGGCCCAGCGCATCGCTTCGAACCTCGAAGGTCAGCCCATCGTAGTAGTCGAACGCGTGACCCAGGGCCGGCGTGAACCGGACCCGTTCCGCCGGGGTCGTCCGTCCGAGCTCCAGGAGCCGCGCGTCCCAGCCTGCCAGCGCCGCCTTGAGCGCCCCGTCGTTCGCGCCGCTCACCTCCCGCATGCGGGCGAAGGCGTAGGGTGGGGAATCGTCGATCGCCATGAAGGCGCGGATCGCGTCGGCCTGCGCCTCGGTCAGCGCCGGCGCCTCGGCCGCCTCGGCCTTGCGGACAAGGCGTGCGGCGATCTCCGCGGGACCGCGGCCGCCCACCGGCTCGACGCCCGCGAGCGCCCAGACCTCTTCGAGCAGCGCGGCCGCCTGGGCTTCGGACAGCCCGGCCAGCAACCCGGCGAGCGCGCCGCCCGCTGCGGTCGTTTCGCCCGTCCGCGACAGCTCGGCCCACAACAGGCGAGGCCGGCCCGCCACCCGCTTGAGCCGGCCGGCCAAGGTCTCGGGCAGGTCCAGGCTCTCGACGAAGGCGCCGAACAGCGCCACGTCCCCCAGCCACAGCGACAGGTCCTTGCGCCCGCCCGCTTCGGCCGCGCGCCACGCCAGGGCGGCGATCTCGGCGTCGGCGGCTTCCACCGCGCCGCCCCCGGGGGAGAACATCTCCAGGCCCAGTTGCACGAACTCCTCGGGGCGATCCTCGCCCCCCGCCGAGCGAAAGGCCGCGCCCTGGTACCAGTAAAGCCCGGCGGCCCGGCCGCCCTCGATGTGCTGGCGCGCGATGGCCGCGGTGAAGTCGGGCCTCAGGCAGCTCTCGGCGCCACCCTCGGCCTGCACCACGAACAGCCGGGCGCGCATGGCTTCGCCCGCCAGCTCCAGCAGCAGGTTGAGCGGTTGCAGCAGCGGCGCATCGGCCTGCTCGGCCCCGGAGGCCTCCAGCGGCGCGCGGATCGCGGCCAGCACGTCGGCCGGCACCGTCGGTTCGATGCGCATCAGCCCGCGTCCAGGATGCGACGCAGCGCGGCGGTCAGTTCGCCCCGCGGGATCGTCTGCTGGCCGGGACGCTGCTCGCGCCACGCCGCGTTGTCGGCGACCTTGCCGGCCAGTTCGCGGCCCAGGTCCAGGTCCTTAACCGTGACGGTCCCGGCCGCCAGCTCGTCCTCGCCGACGATCACCGCGGCCGGCGACAGGCGGCGGTCGGCATACTTCATCTGGGCCTTCATGCCCGACGAGCCCAGGTAGACCTCGGCCGGGACGCCGGCGGCGCGGATCTCGCGGGCGACGGCGAAGTAGTCGGCCATGCGGCTCTGGTCGAAGGCGATGACCACGACCGGCCCCCGCGCCGCGGCCTGGGCTCGCCCCGCCGCCCGCAGCGCCGCGGCCAGGCGCGAGACGCCGAACGAGAAACCCGTGGCGGGCGTCCGATCGCCGGTGAACCGCGCGACGAGGTCGTCGTAGCGTCCGCCGCCGCCGATGGAGCCGAACCGCATCGGCTGGCCTTTCTCGTCGGTCGTGCTGAGCAGAAGTTCGGCCTCGAAGACCGCGCCGGTGTAGTACTCCAGCCCCCGCACCACCGACGGGTCGAACGTCGCCCGGTCGGCGGCCACGCCCAGGCCGGTCAGCGCGGCGTCGATGGCGGCCAGTTCGGCCAGGCCTTCGTCGCCTTCCGCCGAGCCGCCGACCACATCGGCCAGCTTCGCCAGCGTCGCCGTACGGTCGCCTGCGCCGGCGGCCGTGAAAGCCAGCACCCGCTCCGCCGCCGCGGCGTTCAGCCCGGCGCCCTTCGTGAAGTCACCGCTCTCGTCCTTGCGCCCCTCGCCCAACAACAGGCGCACGCCGTCGGGCCCCAGGCGATCCAGCTTGTCCACCGCCCGCAGCACCGCCAGCTTCTGCGCCTCGGCCGTGACGCCGGCGGCGGTCATCAGGCCGTTCAGGAGCTTGCGGTTGTTGATCTTGATGAGCGCGGCGCCGGTGGGCAGGCCGGCGGCTTCCAGGCCTTCGACGGCCATGGCGATGATCTCGGCGTCGGCCTCCGGGCGGGCCGAGCCCACCGTGTCGGCGTCGCACTGCACGAACTCGCGGAAGCGGCCTGGGCCGGGCTTCTCGTTGCGCCAGACCGGCCCGAAGGCGTAGCGGCGGAACGGCTTGGGCAGGGTTTCCCAGTTCTGGGCCGCAAATCGGGCCAGGGGCGCGGTGAGGTCGTAGCGCAGGGCCATCCACTGCTCGTCGTCGTCCTGGAGGGCGAAGACGCCCTCGTTCGGCCGGTCGGCGTCGGGAAGGAACTTGCCTAGGGCGTCAGCGTACTCGAAGGCCCCGGTTTCCAGCGGCTCGAACCCCCAGCGCTCGTAGACGCCGCTGACGGCGGAGAGGATCGCCCGCTCGCTGGCCACGTCCCGCGCACGGCGGTCGATGAATCCACGGGGGCTACGGGCTTCGGGACGTTGCGGCTCGCTCATGGCCGGGCGCTTACCGGCTGCGGCGTCGTCACTCAAGGAAGTGGTTTCGGAAGGGCTCATTCGTCGTCTCTCGGAAAGGAGGTCGACGGACGAAGCTGAAGCATCGAGCCCCGTCCGCGTCGGCGGGGCTCGGAAGGGTTCGCGTCAGGCCGCGCGCACCCGCTCCGGACCCGCCAGGGTCGGATGGTGGTGGTGGCCGTGGTGGTGCGCGAACCGCGTCATGACGTCGGCGCTCTTAGACGAACTTGATGACCGAGTCACGAACGCGGTCCTGCTAGGTCGGCGGCAGGGCGTAGGCGACCAGCGCGTCGCTGACAGGCGTCTCCATGAAATGGTGGCCGCCGGCCATGATCACCACGTATTGGCGGCCGCCGACCGAATAGGTCATTGGCGTCGCCTGGCCGCCGCCTGGGAGCTTGTCTTCCCAAAGGGTCTGGCCGCTCTTGAGGTCGATGGCGCGCACGAGATTGTCGGTCGCCGCGGCGATGAACACCACGCCACCCGCCGTGACAACCGAGCCGCCGTTGTTTGGCGTTCCGATGTGGAAGGGCAGGCCCGAAGGGATCCCAAACGGCCCATTGCGCCGCGCCGTACCGAACGGCCGGTCCCAAAGCGTGCGCCCTGTGGCCAGATCGATCGCGCGGATGCCGCCGTAGGGCGGCTCCTTGCAGAGGAGGCGCGTGATCGGGAGCCGCCATCCGGCGTTGACGGAGATGGCGTACGGCGTCCCCACCTGCGGGTCGCCCGCCCCTTCGGGACCGCCGCCCAGCGGCCCTCCGCGCGTCTGTCCTCTCGGGGCCCATCCTTTGCGGTCGGCTTCCGCGCGCGGGATCAGCCGGTTGTAGTTCGGCATGTCATTGTAGTTGGCGACGATCACGCCGCGCACGGGGTCGACTGCGACGCCGCCCCAGTCCGAGCCGCCGTTGTAGCCGGGGTACTCGACCCACCGGCGCCGGGTTTCCGGCGGCGTGTAGAAACCGCGGTATTCGGCCAAGCGGTATTGGATGCGACAGGCCATCTGGTCGATGGGCGACATGCCCCACATCGAGCGTTCGGTCAGGTCAACCTTGCGCAGCGTATGGAACAGCGAGTGGGGCTGCGTCGGCGACCGCATGGCCGGCTCGACGCCACCCTGGGGCGCGGGGCGCTCGACCACCTTCGTCAGAGGAGCACCGGTCCGCCTGTCCAGAACGTAGACGTCGCCCTGCTTTCCCGGAAGCACAATCGCCGGAACCGCGCCGTGCGCGGTCGGGAAGTCGACAAGCGTGCCCTGCGAGCCCAGATCGTAGTCCCAAACGTCCATGTGCACGGCCTGGAACTTCCAAGCCGGCTTGCCGGTGATCACGTCGATCGCCACGAGCGAGGTCGAGAACTGGCGTTCCCGCGCGCCCCGGCTCGAACTCCAGTAGTCGCCCGCCGTGTTGCCGAGGGGAAGATAGACTAGACCCAGGGTCTCGTCGCCGGACGCCGTGGTCCACATATTGGGCGTACCGCGGGTGTACATGTCGCCGGCGGGCGGCAGGCCGGTAAGGTCAGGACGCTCCATGTCCCAGGCCCAGCGGAGCGCGCCGGTTACGGCGTCGTAGCCCTGGATCGCGCCCGAGGGCGCATCCCTGCGCTGGCCGTCCAGCACCTGGTGCCCGGTCACCACAACACCCCGAACGATCGTGGGCGCCGAGGTGATCGACAGCATGCCGGGCGTCACCGGGCCCATGCCGGCTTTGGTGTCAACCTGCCCACGCTGACCAAAGTCTTCGCAGGCGCGACCAGTCCGCGCGTCCACGGCGAGCAGTCGGGAATCCAACGTGCCCCAGATGATCCGCGAGGCGCAGGGCGCCGACGCCGCCGCGCCTGGAACGATGTAGTGAGCCACCCCGCGGCAGGCCGCCGTATAGGGGATCCAGATGTCCTGGACGTGGGGATCGAAGCGCCAGCGTTCGCGGCCCGACGAAGGATCCACCGCGATCAGTTGGCTCTTCGGCGTGCAGACGTACAGCGTGTCGCCCACCTTCAGAGGCGTATTCTCCGAACCATAGGTGTCTTTGGCGATGGCGCTGGGCAGGTCCCCCGTGTGGAAGACCCAGGCCCGCTGCAGCTTGCCGACGTTGGCGGGGGTGATCTGGGCCAGGGGCGAGTAGCGCTGGGCCGCGTAGGTGCCGCCGTAGGCCGGCCAGTCGGCGCCAGCGGCGGCCGATGAAGGATCGCGTGCCGCAAGCGCTCTCGCCGGCAACGCCAGCGCCGCGGCGGGCGCGTCGACGGCGTAGACCGCCAGTCCGAAGACGACTGCGAGCAGGAGGAAGCCGGGCAACGCCCAGCGGGCGGTGCGCCGGAGGCTGGGCGTCTCCGCAAGGCCCCAGGCCGCCCAAGCCGCCAGGGCCATTAGGATCGCCGGGCCGATCAGGCGAGGGATAAGGCCCCAACTGTCGAGACCGACCTCCCACAACGCCCAAACCACTGTGGCGGCGAACACGGCCGCGTAGACCACGACACCCGCCAGTCGCAGGCGAAACAGCAGCCAGCCGGCCGCCGCCAGACCGATCCCGGCCAGCACATAGTAGGGCGAGCCACCCAGCGCGACGAGCCAGCCACCACCGCCGATGAGCACGACGCCGATCAGAACCAGGAGAATGGCGAACGCACGGATGGCGTAGGCGACGAGAAGGTTGCGTGGCTTGTCTGGCGCCATGGCCATGGCTGCTCTCCCTGGCATGCGTCCCGCGAGGTGAACGGCCCGCGGCGGGCTGCCGTTCCGGAAGGGTCGGAGAGATGCCCCCTAGGCTCCCAAGCGCGCGCGGCCTAAAAGCCAGCCCATGCGTGAGATCACCCATTTCATCGACGGCGCGGCCTTCACGGGCGCGTCCGGCCGCTACGGCGATATCTTCAACCCGAACACCGGCGAGGTGCGTGCCCGCGTCCAGTTCGCCACCGAGGCCGAGGTGGACCGCGCCGTCCAGTCGGCTGTTCGCGCGCAACAGGCCTGGGCGCTGGTCAACCCGCAGCGGCGGGCCCGGGTGATGTTCGAATTCAAGCGGCTCGTCGAAGCGCGCATGGACGAACTGGCCGAGATCCTGTCCAGCGAGCACGGCAAGGTGATCGCCGACAGTAAAGGCGACATCCAGCGCGGCCTGGAGGTGATCGAGTTCGCCTGCGGCATCCCGCACATGCTGAAGGGTGAGTACACCGAAGGCGCCGGCCCAGGCATCGACATCATGTCCATGCGCCAGCCTCTGGGCGTGGCGGCGGGCATCACGCCGTTCAACTTCCCGGGGATGATCCCGATGTGGATGTTCGGCATCGCGATCGCGACCGGGAACACCTTCATCCTGAAGCCGTCGGAAAAGGATCCCACCGTCCCGGTCCGCCTGGCCGAACTGATGATGGAAGCGGGCGCCCCGTCGGGCGTACTTAACGTGGTGCACGGCGACAAGACGGCCGTCGACGCCATCCTGAACCATCCCGACATCAAGGCGGTCAGCTTCGTCGGCAGCTCCGACATCGCCCACTACGTCTACAGCCACGGCACGGCGAACGGTAAGCGCGTCCAGGCCATGGGCGGCGCCAAGAACCACGGCATCATCCTGCCTGACGCCGACCTGGAACAGGCCACCAAGGACCTGATCGGCGCCGCCTATGGCTCGGCCGGCGAGCGCTGCATGGCGCTGCCCGTCGTAGTGCCGGTGGGCCAGAAGACCGCCGACGAGGTGCGTGAGCGGGTGCTGGCCGAACTGGATACGCTGAAGGTCGGCATCTCCACCGATCCTGCGGCGCAGTACGGCCCGGTCGTCAGCCAGGCGCACAAGCAGAAGATCTCCGACTACATCCAGATGGGCGTCGACGAAGGCGCCGAGCTGGTGGTCGATGGCCGCGGCTTCTCGCTACAGGGCTACGAGAAGGGCTTCTTCATCGGTCCGTCGCTGTTCGATGGTGTGAAGAAGGGCATGAAGACCTACAACGAGGAGATCTTCGGTCCCGTCCTGCAGATCGTCCGCGCCGAGACCTTCGAGGAGGCCCTCGACTTGCCGTCGAGCCACCAGTACGGCAACGGCGTCGCCATCTTCACCCGCAACGGCCGCGCCGCGCGCGAGTTCGCCAGCCGGGTGCAGGTGGGCATGGTGGGCATCAACGTGCCGATTCCGGTGCCGGTGGCCTACCATACCTTCGGCGGCTGGAAGCGCTCAGCCTTCGGCGACATCAACCAGCACGGCATGGAAGGGGTCCGGTTCTACACCAAGACCAAGACCATCACCGCCCGTTGGCCGGAAGGCGCCGTCGAGGACAGCGCGTTTGTCATCCCGACGATGAAATAGCGTCCTGCGCCACCCGGGCCACGAGCTCCTTCAGCAGCTTGGCCGCCAGCACGGCGGTCATGCCATTGATGTCGCGATCCGGATTCAGCTCGACGATGTCGCCGCCGATCACCGGGCCGGGCGTGTTCCAGATCACGTCCAGCACCTCGCGCGTGGTGAGCCCGCCCGGCTCGTGATGCGACACGCCCGGCGCGTAGGCCGGGTCCAGGCCGTCGAGGTCGATGGAGATGTAAGTCGGCGCCTTGGGCAGGGCGGCGAGGCCCGCCGCGTGCTGGTGCGGGGCGAAGACCTTCACGCCGTAGCGCTGGGCCTGGGCGACGAGATGGGCGTTGGGCGTGCGGATGCCGAGTTGGACGATGCCGGAGGCAAGGCCACGCTCCATAATCCGGGCGAACGGCGAGGCATGGCTGAGCGGGTCGCCCTCGAAGTCCTCGTAAAGGTCGGAGTGGGCGTCGACGTGAACGATCTGCGGCGGCGCGCGGCCCGTCGCCGCGATGCCCGCCAGAATCGGGTAGGTCACCGCGTGGTCGCCGCCCAGCACCACCGCCGGGCCGGCCGAGAAGGCCTCGCGCACCGCCGACAACATCCGGTCGAAATCGCCGTCGTCCTCGCGGAGCGGCGCATCGCCAAGGTCGTTGAGCAGCCCCTCATCCAGCACGAGCCCGTTGGTCGCCGTCAGGTGGGCGTGCGGGGATCGCAGGGCCGCGCGGATGACCGGCGGCGCCTTGGCGGCGCCGCGCAGGAAGGAAGAATGCTGGTCAGTGGGCAGGCCCAGGAGCGCGACGCGGGTCATGCCGCGAAGTTAGCGCGACGCCCGCGTCTCGCCCAAGACTTAGCCGCGGCGGCTGATTTGGTCCTTGGTGGCGCGCCTCGTCTTGGCGCCCTGGCCCCGCAGCGCTTCGGTGCGCTCGGGCCGCATCGCGTGACTAGTGGAATAGACCGCGCCCTCGCCAGCCGGTTCGCCCCACTCCTGCTCCGGCTTATCGTCCTGTCCCAGCTTGTGGATGTCGACGTTGGCCGGCGTGCCGGCGCCGAGGTCGCCCTCGACGTCGCCCAGGCCTGCGGCGTTGCGATCAGGCATGGCCAAAGCCGGCGGCGCGCGGTGGGGGCCCTCGGCCTGGACGTCGCTGCCGCCGAAATCAGCCTCCCGCGGACGATCTCCGTTGGTCGCGCCGTCAAGGTCGCCCTCGAAGCTGCGCTGCTCGGGATTGGTGGCCGCCTGGAAGCCGCCGGGATCGCGCTGCGCGTCCATTTCGCGCTGGCCGACGCCTAGTCCTTGGGGGCGGCCCCGGTTGGTCTCCGCTTCGCTCGTGGAAACGGTGCGTTCGTTCGGATCGGCCATGGAAAACTCCTGTCACTAGGTCGGATCAACCCTCGGATGGCCCGCCCCGTTCCTTGCGCTCGCCGGCCGGCCCGGCTAGGCGGGAGGCGATGGCCTCCGCCCTGAAAGCCGCCTACGACGCCCGCGTCCGCGAAGGCTCGATCCGCCCGGACCCGGCGCAGGCGGCAGCGCTGCAACCGCTCATGCGGCTTGAGACCGACCTCGCCGCCGCCCACCCCAAGGGCGCGCTCAAGAAGTTGTTCCACAAGCCGGAAGGGCAGCTGGGCGTCTACCTCATCGGACCGGTCGGCCGCGGCAAGTCGATGCTGATGGACCTGTTCTTCGAGACGGCGGGCGAGGCATCGAAGCGACGCACCCACTTCCACGTCTTCATGGGCGAGATCCATCGGCTGATCGACGCCTGGCGCAAGGGGGACCCCGCCGCGCGCAAGGCCCGCTTCGGCCAGCACAAGGGCGACGACCCGATTCCGCCGGTGGCCGACGTGGTAGCCGCCGAGGCGCGCCTCCTCTGCTTCGACGAATTCCAGGTCACCGATATCGCCGACGCGATGATCCTGGGGCGCCTCTTCGAGGCCCTGTTCGCCCGCGGCGTGACGCTGGTCGCCACGTCCAACCGCCTGCCCGACGAGCTCTACAAGAACGGGATCAACCGTCAGCTCTTCCTGCCCTTCATCGACCTGCTGAAGAGCAAGGTGGAAGTGGTGAGCATCGCGGGCCCACACGACTACCGGCTAGACCGGCTACGGGCGAGCGGCACCTGGTTCTCGCCCATCGACCGGGACAACGAGCGCCAGTTCGATGCGCTGTGGCGCGAGATGCTGGGACCGGAGGAGGAGATCGGCGAAACCCTGGAGGTGCTGGGCCGCAAGGTGCATTTCCCGCACGCCGCCGGCGGGCTGCTGCGCGCCACCTTCTCCAGCCTCTGCTCTGTGGCCCTGGGCCCCAACGACTACCTGGCCATCGCCCAGCAGTTCCACACCGTCTTCCTCGACGGCCTGCCGAAGCTCTCGGCCAACCGGAGAGAAGAGGCGCGGCGCCTCGTGATCCTGATCGACGCGCTCTACGAGGCCCGCACACACCTGATCGTGCTGGCCGAGGCCGAGCCGACCAAGCTGTACCCTGAAGGCGACGGCGCGTTCGAATTCGAGCGCACGGCCTCGCGCCTGCAGGAAATGCGCTCCACCGGCTGGCTGGAAGACCGCTAGCGGGGGCCGGCCGCGCCCCCTAGGTTGGGAAGGTCGGCAGCGAGGCGCCACCGTGCAGGAGCGGGAACTGGAAGATCTGGTGGCGTTCCTACCGCCGCTGCTGCAGGCGCTGGAGCGCCTGGGCTTCGTCTCGCGCTACCTGCATCCCCCGAACCTGGACGAACTCCTCGCCGCCGTCGGACGCCCGGACGCCGAGCTGCGCGCGCAAGCCCCGCGCCTCTCGGCCTGGACGCCCGACCTCGATCACGTCCGGCGGCCTCTGCTGGCCGCCGCCGAGGCGACGATCGCGGCGTACGACGGCCTGCACACCGCCACCGAAGATTCCGAGCGCCTGACTGCGGTCTTCCGCGCCTTGCGCCATGTCGGCCACGCCCAGGAGGCGCTCTATCCGCTGGCCGCGGGGTTGCCGCCGGTCAGCCGCTTCTTCCTCGATCCGGACCTGCGGGGCGACGAAGCGCTCGCGCGGCGGCTCGCCCATGCCGAGCCCGGCCCGGACACCGGCGTCCTGCACTACGACAGCGCACCTGAGGCCCGCGGCGGCTTCTCGATCTATGTGCCCGAGTACTACGACCCGCAGACGACATGGCCGGTGGTCGTCGCGCTGCACGGCGGCAGCGGCAGCGGACGGAGCTTCCTGTGGAGCTGGCTCCGGGACGCCCGCAGCCGAGGGGCGATCCTGGTGACGCCTACGGCCGTGGGGCGTACGTGGGCGATCAGCGGGCCCGACCCCGACACGCCCAACCTGATCCGGCTGCTGGACTACGTTCGCGGCCGCTGGAACGTCGATGCGACGCGGGTGCTGCTCACGGGCATGAGCGACGGCGGGACGTTCAGCTACGTCTCGGGCCTCGAGCCCACCTCGCCGTTCACCCACCTCGCCCCGGTGGCGGCCGCCTTCCATCCGATGCTGGCAAGCTTCGCCGAGCCGGCGCGGATCGGCGGACTGCCGGTCCATATCGTCCACGGCGCTCTCGACTGGATGTTCCCCGTCGACATGGCCCGCGAGGCCGCCGCGCATCTCGCCCAGGCCGGGGCGGACGTCACCTACGTGGAGCTCGACGACCTCAGCCACACCTATCCGCGAGAAGCCAACGCCCGGATCCTCGCCTGGCTGGGCGTCGCCTGATGGCCCGCGGCGAGGTCGCGATCGGACGGTGTGCGTGCGGCGCGGTGGCGGTGGAGATCGGCGTCCCGGCCCGCTGGGCCTGGCACGACCATTCGGGGGGGAGCCGCCTCGCCCATGGCGCCGCCTACGCGACCTACGTGGGAAGCTGGCGCAGCCGTTTCCGGTTCGCCGAGGGTGAGGAGCATGTCAGCCGCTACGCGGATGAGGACGCCGGCGTCACCCGCAGTTTCTGCGCCCGCTGCGGCACGCCGCTGGCCTACGAACGCGCCCGCTCGCCGCAAATGGTCAACGTGCCCCGGGCGCTCTTCGCCACCCGCACGGGCCGCGAGCCGCGCTATCACATGAACCTGTCGCAGCAAGCCGACTGGGCCTACCTCGGCGAGCCGTTGGCGCCCCTGAAGGGCTATCCAGGGGTCATGTGGGAGCGGCCCCGCAAGAAAAAGCGGCCGCCCCGGGACCCGATGCTCTGAGGCTCGACACCGCCTGAACTGCGGCGAAAACAAAATCTTCCGGCGTTCAGCACCGCGTAAGCACGTTCAGCTATGCCGTCTGGGTGGCAGCGGCCGAATTGCGGTCTCGCTGCGGGTTCGTGGTCGGGGTGGTGCGCGTATGCCGGCTTCGGTGAGCAGGGTCGTGTCGGGAGGCGCAGCGCCGGTCCGCGCGCCATCGCGCGCGCCCAGCGTCGTCCAGTTGCTGGCTTTCGTCTTCGCCAGCGCCGACATGGTGCTGGATATCGGCCCGGATGGCCGGGTTCTCTTCGGAACGGGCGCCGGAGGCCAGCTCCTCGGACGGCAGCCCGAGACCCTCGTCGGCCACAAGTTCATCGACCTGATCGACGCGGGGGACACCGACCTCATCGAAGCCGTGCTGAACGATCTTCGCGCCGGAGAACGTCGCGGGCCATTCCAGGTCGGGATCAGTGGCCCGGGTGGCGTCCAGCCGGCGATGCTGTCGCTCTTCCAGATGCCCGAGCGCAGCGGCCTGGCCGCCGCCGTCAGCCTCTGGCGGCCCAGCCCTGCGCAGGTACGTGTCGACGCCACGGGCCTTACCAGCCGCGAGGATTTCGAATCCGCCGCGCTCAGCCTGCTCAAGCACGCCGAACAGACAGGCTCGCCGCTGCACGTGGACCTGCTGGAGTTCGCCGGCCTTGCGCCGACCCTCGCGGCCATGGAGCCGGAAGCCGCCGAGACGGTGCGGCGCAAGTTGGCGGCGGTGCTGCGCGCCGCGTCCTATGGCGGTGCGCCGGCAGCCGACCTCGGCGACGAGCGGTTCGCCATGTTGCGTTCCACTCCCGGCGGGCTCGACGCGCTTGCGCAGCGGATTCGCGAGCTGACCGGTCCCGGCGTCGAGATGTCGTCCGGCGAACTGGTGCTCGATCCCAGCTCGCCCGGCGAGAGCCTGCGGACGATCCGCTACGCGCTGGACCGCTGCATCGAGGACGGCCCGGCCGCCGCGGCGCAAGGCTTCGAAGCCGCCCTGCGCCAGACTGTCGCCGATTCGAACCGCTTCAAGGACATGGTCCGGGAGGGCCGCTTCGAGCTGGTCTACCAGCCGGTCGTCGAGCTGCGGACCCGTGGCGTGCACCACTATGAGGCCCTGACGCGCTTCGAAGGCGGCGGTGGCCCTGCCGCGACGATCCGGCTGGCCGAGGAGCTGGGCCTCGTCGTCGAGTTCGACCTTGCCGTCGTGCAGAGCGTGGTCGCCGCACTCCGCGAGTCGCCGATCGACGTGCGGATCGCCGCGAACGTCAGCGCCTTCTCCCTGGAGGCGGCCGGGTTCGTGGACGGGGTGCTCGCGACGACCATTGCGTTTCCGGCGCTTCGCCCGCGGCTGCTGCTGGAGGTCACCGAAAGCCACCGGCTGTCCGACCTTGCGGCCGCCAACACCCAGATCCAGCGCCTGCGAAGCGCCGGTCACGTGGTTTGCCTGGACGACTTCGGGGCCGGGTCGGCTTCGCTCGATTATCTGCGCGAGCTGGAGGCCGACATCGTCAAGTTCGACGGCAAGTTCATCAAGCAGTTGGACAGCCGACCTCGCGACGCGACCCTGCTGAAACGACTGGCCGAGCTGTGCGGCGAACTCGGCATCGGCACCGTCGCCGAGATGATCGAAAACGAAGACACGGCGCAGCATGTGGCCGGCCTCGGCGTGAAGCTGGGCCAGGGCTGGCTGTTCGGGCGGCCGGGCCCGCGCCCCGCGATGCCGCCGGTCACCTCCGCGACGCCGGCCGCGCGCCGACAGGGGGCGAACGAGACCTGGGGCCGCGGCCGCTCGGCGTAAGGGCAGGCAACGACCGTTTAGGCTCGGAAGCTGCTTGTGTGTTTAGATTACATGTGTAGATTTCTACGTATGTAATTTCCGAGGCGAGCCGTGATCGAACAGATCCAGGCGCTGCGAAGGCTATCGCGGCGCGACGTCATCCTCCAGCACGCCGGCCTCGGGGGCATGATGCTGCTGCTGGTCGCCGTG
Organism: Phenylobacterium sp.; assembly: GCF_024508875.1. Classification (GTDB taxonomy): domain Bacteria; phylum Pseudomonadota; class Alphaproteobacteria; order Caulobacterales; family Caulobacteraceae; genus Phenylobacterium. The sequence goes on along the minus strand of NZ_JANINU010000350.1, from coordinate 2,166 downwards.
CCGGCCATCGACGTCTATCGCACCTGGGCCGGCGCCCGCGCGGAGAAGAGACTCTGGACGATCGCGGGTCCAGCTTGCCCGGTGGTCGTGGCCGCCGACCCGCGCGTGGTGGGACACAAGCCTCCGAAGACCTTCACCTACAACAAGGTGAGCTTCACGCGGAGCCTCGGCGACGTGAGCTGCGCGGCCTTCCGGGAGGACGGCTTCATGAACCCGCAGAGCTACAGCGTCTGCCAGTTCAGCGGGCCCGGCGCGGTCGCTGTGGATGTCGGTGGACGACGGACGGTCTATCAACCGGGGCCCGGACAGCGGACGACCGTCACCATCCGCCATGGCCAGCCCTCCTGCGTCGTCGGCGGCTGGTTCGCCCGGCGACCACGCGGCTATGTGCCGGGGCCGCAATAGCTGACATCAACTGTCGGGTTTGGCTGCTAATGTGACGGCATGCGCGCGAGCCGCCTGCTCTCGATCCTTCTGCTCCTACAGACCCGCGGCCGGATGACGGCCCAGGCACTGGCCGACGAGTTCGAGACCTCGGTGCGCACGATCTATCGCGACATCGACCACCTGAGCGCCGCCGGGGTCCCGGTCTATGCGGATCGCGGCCGGACCGGCGGCTTCCAATTGCTGGAAGGCTATCGCACCCGGCTCACCGGCCTCAGCGCCGCGGAAGCCGAGACACTGTTCCTGTCAGGCTTGCCCGGGCCCGCCGCCGACCTCGGCCTCGGCGACGCCATGGCGGCGGCGCAGCTCAAACTGCTGGCCGCCCTGCCTGCAGAGGGCCGCCGCGGGGCCGCGCGAGTGGGCAGCCGCTTCCACTTGGATCCCATCGGCTGGTACCGCAACGCCGAGCAGACGGACGTCCTTCCAAGCCTCGCCGACGCCGTCTGGAACACCCGCCGGATCAGGGTCCGCTACGAGAGCTGGCGCGGGGTTGTCGACCGCGACCTTGAACCCCTTGGCCTCACACTGAAGGCTGGCGTCTGGTACCTAGTGGCGCAGGCGGGCGGTCGGCCGAGAACCTATCGCGTCTCGAACATCCGGGGACTGGAGTTACTGCCCGACACGTTCCAGCGTCCCGAGGCCTTCGACCTGGCCGGCTTCTGGCGGAACTGGGTGAAGGACTTCGAGGACCGCCTCTACACGTCCGAGGCGACGCTCCGGCTCTCGCCAACGGGTCTGCGCCAGGTCTGCAACGTCAGCCCACTGGCCGAGCGGGCCGCCCGGGCGGCCCAGGACTTCGACGCCGACGGCTGGGCGACGGTCACGATCCCGATCGAATCGATCGAGCACGCGGCGTCGGATTTCCTCAAGCTTGGCACGGAGGCGGAAGTGCTGGCGCCGCCGGAGCTGCGGGACCGCATGGCCGACGTCGCGCAAGAGCTGGCAAATCTGTATGCGACGCAAAAATCCTGACGCTCCCTGTCAGGTTTAGGTCCGCATAACGCCCTCACAATCACACGAGGGCTTCCCCATGCATCGTCTCATTCCCGCCGCCGCGCTCGCCGCGGCGATCCTTGCGGCCACGCCCGTCTGCGCCCAGCAGCCGCCATCGCTGGTCGGCGCGCCCGCCTCGCCAGCCGCGCCGCCCGCCAACAGCGTCGACGACCCCGACGGCTGGGGCGGGTTCGACTTCCTGATCGGGGACTGGAAGGCCCACCTGAGGAAGCTGGAGAAGCCGTTGTCGGGCTCCAACGTCTGGGTGGACTACCAAGGTACTTCGCGGACCCGCAAGCTCGCGGGGGGGCGCGCGAACTTCGAGGACTTCGAGGTCACGTCCAAGGACGGCAAGCGCCAGGACGGGCAGACCCTGCGCCTCTACAACCCGGCGAGCGGCGAGTGGCACATCCATCTCCTCGACGCCGCCCACGGCCAACTGCTGACGCCGCCGACCATCGGCAGGTTCAGGAACGGTCGCGGCGAGCTGTACGACTACGAAGTGTTCGGCGGCCGGGCGATCCTCGTCCGGTATGTCTGGACCCACGAGGGCAAGGACAAGGCGCACTTCGTCCAGGCCTTCTCGATCGACGGCGGCCGCACCTGGGAGGACAACTGGGTGCTCGACCTGGTGCGGGAGTAGCTACCGGATCAGCGTCAGGGCCGTCTGCCTCCCGTCCAGGAACCGCACCGTCTTGCCGTCGTAGAAGGCGTCCTCCTCGGTGCGGA
>NZ_JANINU010000349.1 GCF_024508875.1 Phenylobacterium sp. | reverse complement strand
GCTCCAGCGTCGGCATCTCGATCATGCAGGCGCTGGTGGTCTCCAACACCCAGACGATGCACGCCTCGTTGGCGGCGAAGGTGATCCCCAGCGACCCGGTCGTGCGCAACGGCCTGGGCCACCTGTACGACCTGGGTAGCCCGTCCGGACTGACGTCCCTGAACGCCGAGATCACGCGCCAGGCGACGATGGTCGCCTACATCGACGACTTCAAACTCATGTTCATCATCACCATCGCCTGCATGCCCATGCTGCTTCTGATGCGGAAGCCGCGGCGCAGCGCCGGCGGAGCGCCCTCCCATGCCGCTGTCGAATAGATTCCGCTTCTCGCTCATCGCCGCCGCCTCGGCCCTGGCGCTGTCGGCCTGCACGACCGTCGGGCCCGACTTCAAGACCCCCGACGCGCCCACGGGGCCCGCGGCGCAGGGCTACGCCATGGCCGGCGACGCCGCCGCGCCCGGCGTTCGGCTCGATCCCGACGCGCGGACCGCCGGGCCGTGGTGGCAGGCGTTCGGCTCGCCCGAGCTGGACCAGACCGTGCGCCTCGCCCTCGCCGACAGCCCGTCGGTCGCCGAGGCGCGCGCCACGCTGGAACGCTACCAGGCCGAGACGCGCGCGGCGCGCGGCGAGCAACTGCCCCAGGTCGAGGGCACGGCCGGCGCCCAGCGCGAGCGGATCAACACCCAGGCCTTCGGCTTCACCGGCTTTCCCAGCCCGACCATCAGCCTCTATTCGGTCGGCGCGACCGTGAGCTACGACCTCGACCTGTTCGGCGGCGCCCGCCGCCGGACCGAGGAGGCGCAGGCGCGGGCCGAGCGCGCCGCCCGCCAGGCCGACGCCGCCTACCTCAGCCTGTCGGGCAACGTGGCTCTGCAGGCGATGAAGGTCGCCGGCCTGCGCGCCCAGATCGCCGCGGTGCAGGCGGTCATCGCCGATGACCGGCAGACGGTGGAGATGGTGCGCCGGGCCCACGCCGCCGGCGGCGAGGCGCGCTCGGCCACCACCGGCGCCCAGGCCCAGCTCGCCGAGGACGAGGCCCTGCTGCCGCCCCTGCAGCGCCAGCTCGACCAGGCGCGCCACCAGTTGGCCCTGCTGGCCGGCAAGTCGCCCGCCGAGTGGTCGCCCCCCGATTTCGACATGGCCGCCCTGACGGGGCCGGCCGAGATTCCGGTCAGCCTGCCGTCGACGCTGGTCCGCCGGCGCCCCGACATCCTGGCGGCCGAGGCCGAACTGCACGCGGCCACCGCGGCGGTCGGCGTGGCCGTCGCCAATCAGTATCCCGACATCAAGCTCTCGGCGAACCTGACCCAGAGCGCGATCAAGCCGGAAAACCTGTTCGACTACAGCTCCAGCGGCTGGAACCTGCTGTCGGGCGTCACCGCGCCGATCTTCTCGGGCGGTACGCTGAAGGCCGAGCGCAAGGCCGCCGAGGCCGAGGCGCGGGCCTCGCTGGCCCGCTACCAGCAGACGGTGCTGCGCGCCTTCGTGCAGGTTTCTGACGCGCTCGCCGCCTTGGCGACCGACCGGCAGGCGATCGAGGCGCTGACCCGCTCGGGCGCGGCGGCCCAGGCCAACGTCGCCGACGCCGAGAGCGCCTATCGCCTTGGCGGCGGGGCGATGATCCAGGTGGTGGACGCGCGCCGCCAGCTCAGCCGGGCCCGCCGGGCCCTGGCCGAGGCGCAGGGCCAGCGGTTCGCCGACATGGTCGAGCTCTACGCCGCCACGGCCGCCGACTGGCGGACGCCTCAGCCGGCCGACGCGCCTTCCAGCTCGCGGTAGAATTCCTCGTCCGAGATCGTCCCCCGGGCGATCAACAGGCTGCACTGGAGGTGGTCGGAGAGGTAGGCGCCCGTCTGCCCCGACCACCAGCGTTCCAGCAGGCCCTTCCTGCGGTGGCCGACGACCACCAGTTCGGCCCGCACCTCGCGCGCGTAGTTCGCGATCTCCACGGCCGGTTCGCCCGTGACGACCTTGCCCTCGGGTTCGAAGCCAAGGTCCTTCAGGCGCGCCATCGCCTCCTCGAACAGGTTCACGTGGGTGTCCTGGCTGCGGGCCAACGCCCCGGCGTAGGCGGCCTCGCCGATCCGCACGCCCGGGCTCTCCGCGGCCACCGACAGCAGGAAGACCTTCGCGCCGAACCGGCGGGCGGCCAGCGCCCCTTCGCGCAGCGCGGTCCGGCCCTCGCGGGAGCCGTCGTAGGCAAGCAGGACGCGCTGGTACATGGACCCTCCCTGATCCGGAGAGAACGCATGAGGCCCCCAGCGGCGCCGTTCGTCAAAGGAAAGCCTGCAAAAGCAAAGGGCCGCGCGGATCGCTCCGCGCGGCCCCGAAGGCTGGCTGGCCGGTCGCTTACGCGTCGACCAGGTTCTTTTCCATCGCCGCGGCCCGCATGGACTTCTGCAGCTTCTCGAAGGCGCGGACCTCGATCTGGCGCACCCGCTCGCGGCTGACGCCATATTCGGCGGCCAGTTCCTCGAGCGTGGTGGGCTCGTCCTTCAGCCGGCGCTCGGTGAGGATGTGGCGCTCGCGGTCCGAGAGCTCCGTCATCGCCGCCTCGAGCAGGCTCATGCGAAGGTTCATTTCCTGGTTGTCGGCGACCACGCTCTCCTGGCTGGGCGTCTGGTCGTCGACCAGCCAGTCCTGCCATTCGCTCTCGCTGTCGGCGCGCATCGGCGAGTTCAGGCTCGCGTCGCCGCCGCTCAGGCGACGGTTCATGCTCACCACTTCCTCGTCCAGCACGCCCAGCTTGGTGGCGATCTGGCTGACCTGGTCGGGGCGCAGGTCCCCTTCCTGGAGGGCTTCGATCTCGGACTTGGCCTTGCGCAGGTTGAAGAACAGCTTCTTCTGCGCGGCGGTCGTGCCCATCTTCACCAGCGACCAGGACCGCAGGATGTATTCCTGGATCGAGGCGCGGATCCACCACATGGCGTAGGTCGCCAGGCGGAAGCCCTTGTCCGGGTCGAACTTCTTCACGGCCTGCATCAGGCCCACGTTGCCCTCGGAGATGACCTCGCCGATCGGCAGGCCATAGCCGCGGTAGCCCATGGCGATCTTGGCCACGAGCCGCAGGTGGCTCGTCACCATCTTGTGGGCCGCCTCGGCGTCCTGGTGCTCCTGCCAGCGCTTCGCCAGCATGAACTCCTCGTCCTTGGGCAGCATGGGGAACTTGCGAATTTCACTAAGGTACCGGCTGAGGCCGCCTTCCGGCGACATCACGGCGAGCGCGTTCACGGCCATCGATGATCCCCTTTACTCTCCGGGACTTCGAGCTGCCGCGCGACTGCGCGCTTCGGCCTTCGCCGCCCCCACGATCCTTTAGATAGGTATCCGGTGGCGCTTATTTAAGACCGCTGGGAGGACGGCTCGAATGTCCGACTTCTCTAGTGGGGCTTTCTACGCCCCGAGCGTGGCGCCAACAAGGCGCCCTTTCTCATACGTTCGATAGCTGGGCTGCATGCGAAAAGGTGTCCGGACGTTGTCGGAGCGGCGGCTCGTCGAGCGTCCTTGGCCCAGGAAACCTGAAGAGCGGAGGGAATGTTCCCATGCCCAAGATCACCACGTGCCTGTGGTTCGACCGCGACGCCGAGGCCGCGGCGAAGTTCTACTGCGCGATCTTCCCGAACTCGAAGATCACCGACGTCTCCCGCTATCCCGAGAACCTGCCGGGCGAGCGCGCGGGTGAGGTGCTGACCGTGGCCTTCGAGCTCGACGGCCGGCCCTTCACCGGCCTCAACGGCGGCCCGCAGTTCACCTTCAGCGAGGCGGTCTCGTTCCAGATCGACGTGAGCACGCAGGCCGAGCTCGACCGGTACTGGAGCGCCCTCCTGGCGGACGGCGGCGCCGAGAGCCAGTGCGGCTGGCTGAAGGACCGCTTCGGCGTCTCCTGGCAGGTGGTCCCGACCCAGCTCGGCAAGCTGATGGCCAGCCCCGACCGCGCCGCCGCGGGCCGCGTCGCCGCCGCCATGATGCAGATGGTCAAGCTCGACATCGCCGCCCTGGAAGCCGCCGCCGCGAGCTGAGGCGGTGGTTAGAGCCTCCCCAGCAGCGCTTCCAGCCGGGCCATGTCGGCCGGCAGGGGGCTCTCGAAGCGCAGGCGCTCGCCCGTGACCGGGTGGACGAAGCCGAGCACCGCCGCGTGCAGCGCCTGGCGCTTCAGTCCGGCCTCGGCGATGGCGTCCTTCACCGGCTGCGACGGACTGCCCGAGCCGTAGGTGGGATCGCCCAGGCAGGGCGCACCCTTGCTGGCCAGGTGGACGCGGATCTGGTGGGTGCGGCCGGTCTCCAGGCGGCACGCGACGCGCGCGGCCAGCGGCCGTCCCGGCGGCCCGAACGTCCGCGCGACCGTATAGTGCGTGACGGCGTGACGGCCGCCGGTCTTCACCACGGCCATCTTCTTGCGGTCGGCGGTCGAGCGGGCGATGGCGCCCTCGATGGTCCCCTTGATCGGGCTCGGCGCGCCGCGGGTCAGGGCGACATACTCGCGGTCGATGTCGTGGGCCGCGAAGAGGGCGGACAGGCCCTGGTGCGCGGCGTCGGTCTTGGCGGCCACGACGACGCCCGAGGTCTCCTTGTCGATGCGGTGCACGATGCCCGGCCGCGCCACGCCGCCGATGCCCGAGAGGCTGGCGCCGCAATGGTGCAGCAGGGCGTTGACCAGGGTGCCGCTCTCGCTGCCGGGCGCTGGGTGCATCGCCAGGCCCGGCGGCTTGTCGATGACGATGAGATGCTCGTCCTCGAACAGGACGACCAGCGGGATGTCCTCGGGCAGCGGCTCGGCCGGCGCCGGCGGCGGGATCTCCAGTCGGTAGTCGCCGGCCTGGGCCTTGGCCGAGCCGTCCGTCACCGGCGCGCCGCCCGGGCCGACTCGGCTGACGCGCCCCTCCGCGATCAGCGCCTGCAGCCGCGCGCGGCTGAACTCCGGCAGGGCGGCGGCCAGCGCCTTGTCCAGTCGCCCGCCGGCCTCCAGCGTCACCACCCGCTCGCCGAACGGGGCGTCGTCGTCGTCGGTGTCGGGAGAAAGCGCCATGGTCGGCCCGATGTAGCACGACCGGCGCGGCGCAAGGCTCCTACTTCTTCCCCGTGGCCTCCTCCTCGCGACCGGTGATCGAGCCCTCGGTGAAAAGGTAGTCCTTGAGCTGCTCGGCGACCTCGGCGTCGTTGCGGCGCATCCACTCCAACACCATGGCCGCGTGCTCCAGCTCCTCGCGGGCGTTGTGCAGCAGGATCTTCTTCAGCTCTGGGTCCTCGGTGTCGTCGGCGCGCTGCCGATACCAGTCGACCGCCTCGAACTCCTCCATGAGCGAGGTGATGGCGTAATGCATCTCCAACGTCCGGCGGCTCAGCTTTTCGCGGGCGACATGGAGAACTTCGCTGGACATGGGCTGTCATGCTCCTGTGGTATCTGGGCGTCATATCGATGGACGGCGAAGCGGGGGGACCACCACCATGACCATCGACCGGCGGCAGGCCCTGGCCCTGCTCGGCCTCGGAGCGGCAACGCCTGCGGCGGCGCAAAGCTCCGCAGTTTCCTTCAAACACGGCGTCGCCTCGGGCGATCCGCGGCAGGACCGCGTGGTGCTGTGGACGCGGGTGACGCCCGCCAAGCCCGGCGCCGAGCTGGCCTACAAGTGGACCCTCAACCCCGTCGACCGCATGGCCGGCGGATCCAAGAGCGGCTCGGGCGTGACTGGCCCGGCGCGGGACTACACGATCAAGGTGGACGCCACCGGCCTGGACGCCGGCCGCGCCTACACCTTCGAGTTCGAGGTGGCCGGCGTGAAGTCCCCCATGGGCCGCACCCGCACCCTGCCGGCCGGTCCGACGAAGGACGTTGTGCTGGCGGTGGCCTCGTGCTCGCTGTTCCCGAACGGCTACTTCAATGCGTACCGGGCCATCGCCGACCTGCCGCGGGTGGACGCGGTGCTGCACCTCGGCGACTACATCTACGAGTACGGCGGCCCGGGCAGCTACGGCATGGACTCCGCGGTGGCCGGCGTGCGGCCGCATGACCCGCCGCACGAGATCCTGACCCTCGCCGACTACCGCCGCCGCCACGCCCAGTACAAATCCGACCCTGACACCCAGGCCGCCCATGCCCGCGCGCCCTGGATCACCGTCTGGGACGACCACGAGACCGCCAACGATAGCTGGATGCACGGAGCCGAGAACCACCAGGCCGGCAAGGAAGGCGACTGGGCGACCCGCAAGGCGGCGGCGCTGAAGGCCTACTTCGAGTGGATGCCGATCCGCGAGCCCGCCGCCGGCGGCATGCTCGAGGACGCGGCGATGCGCAGCTTCGACTTCGGCGACCTGGCCAGCCTGATCATGGTCGAGACCCGCCTCACCGCCCGCGACCAACAGGCCAGCCTCAAGGAGGACGCGCCCGAGGTGGACGGCAAGCGCGACCTCACCAAGCTGAAGGCCAAGCTGGCCGATCCCAAGCGCCGCATGATGGGCCCGAAGCAGGAGGCCTGGATCGGCGGCGAGCTGGACCGCTCGGTGAAGGCCGGCCACGCCTGGCAGGTGATCGGCAACGAGGTGGTCATGGCCCGCGTCATGCCCGTCAGCCCCAAGCGCGACCTGACGCCCGAGCAGTACGCGTCCATGCCCGAGGACGTGAAGAAGAAGATGGCCCGTTTCGAGGTGGCCGCCGCCTCGGGCCTGCCCGCCGGCCTCGACATGTGGGACGGTTATCCCGCCGACCGCGAGCGCCTGTACGACGTGTTCAAGGCGGCCAAGGCCCGGCCGGTCGTCGTCAGCGGCGACAGCCATTCGTTCTGGGCCAACGAGCTCAGCGACGCGGCGGGCAAGCGGGTGGCCGTGGAGTTCGGCACGACCGGGATCACCAGCCCCGGCGCCGGCGAGATCGTGCCCGGCCTGAACACCGGCGACCTGATCGCCAAGGCCAATCCCGAGGTCCTCTGGAACGACCAGGTGGGCAAGGGCTTCGTCCTCCTCACCCTGACCCGCGACCAGGCCAAGGCCGAGATGATGACGGTCTCCACCATCGTCTCGCGCGAGTTCACCACCCGGGCGGCGAAGACCTTCGTGGCGACGCCGGACGGCACGGGCGTGTCGGGCCTGAAGGAGGCTTAGGCCGGACGGGGCTTGGCGGCGGATCGTTAAGACCTCCGTCAGGCCCGGTTCAGGTTCGCCGCGCGAGGATCGTCGGCGACACGACGAGGAGCCCCGCCATGACCGCCGAAAACCCCGCCGAAGCCGATCGTCCCGCCCTGTGGGCCCGCGCGCTGCTGGGCGGAAGCGTCGTGTTCGCGGCCGTGTCGGTGATGCTGCTGGCGCTGGCCTAGAGCGGTCGCTCCGAGGTCAGGCTGCGAGCTGGCCCGCCCAGACGTTGGCGCGCAGCTCCGGCATGATCTCGATGCCCGACTCCTGCAGGCTGAGCAGGCGCACCAGTTCCGGCAGCGGCACGTCCAGGAGCTGGGCGACGAGGGCCTCGCCGGACTTGAGGAACAGCACGCCGCCCTTGTCGGGGAAACGGTCCTCCAGCAGCGTGGCGTACCAGCGGGCGATGTCGGGGCGGTCGCGCTCCAGGCGCGGATGGACGCGATAGAGCTCGCAGCCCGCGGTCAGGATCTCCGTCGCCGACGCCAGCGCCAGGCGATTCAGCCCCGGCGGCAGCTCCAGCTTGAGCTGGGTGCGGATCACCGCTGTGTTCAGCAGAAAGAACATACGCCACTCGTCCCCGCTCGGCCGGCGCCTCTCGGACTCGCCGCTCCGTAGAGTCGATTTCACGACACGGACGGTTAGCGTCCGGTTGAACAGGATCGTTAGCGGATCACGACAGTGGAGGTTTTTCGGCGCCGGAGGGGCTCAGCGCCGGTCGAGGGCCAGCCGCACGCCGAACGCCAGGAAGACGCCGCCGGTGAGGCGATCCAGCCAGCGGACGACCGCCGCGTTCTGAAGGACGCCCGCGATGGGCCGGGTGGCGGCGATCAGCGTCGCCGACCAGCAACTGCCGAGCACCACGTGGATCACGGCCAATAGGAAGATGAACGGCGCCGCTTGAACGCCCTGCGGCAGGAACTGGGGCAGGAACGACACGTAGAAGACGCCCACCTTGGGATTGAGCAGGTTGGTGAGGAAGCCGCGGCGCATCCACGTCAGGTCGCCGCCGCCGCGCCGGTCGCCGCCCGCGACCTCGAACCGGTCCCGGGGCTTGAGCAGCAGGTTCAGGCCGAGCCAGAGCAGGTAAGCGGCGCCGATCCACTTCAGGACGTTGAACGCCAGCGTCGAGGCGGCGAGCAGCGCGCCCAGGCCCAGCGCCACGGCCCCGCCCCAGATCAGGCAGCCGACGTTGATGCCCAGCGCGGCGAAGGCGGCCCGCTTCGGCCCCTCGACCGCGGCGGTGCGCAGGACGAGCGCGGTGTCGAGACCAGGCGTCAGGGTCAGCAGGCCGGCGGCGACGACATAGGCGGACAGCGCCTGGACGATGGTCATTTCCGCACCAGCTTTCCGTTCTCGACCACGCGATAGAAGCAGGAGACCGCGCCGGTGTGGCACGCGCCGCCATCGCCCTGCGGCCGCACCTTCAGCCAGACCGCGTCCTGGTCGCAGTCGACCCGCAGTTCCGCGACGACCTGCACCTGGCCGGACGTGGCGCCCTTGTGCCACAGCTCGCCCCGGGAGCGGCTGAAATAGTGGGCCTCGCCGGTGGCGATGGTCTTCTCCAGCGCCTCGGCGTTCATCCACGCCAGCATCAGCACTTCGCCGGTGTCGGCGTGGCTGGCCACGGCCGCGATCAGGCCCGCGGCGTCGAAGCGCGGGCTCAGCGTCTCGCCCTGCTCGAGAGCGGTCTTGTCGGGGGCAGTGGGGAAGGTCATGCGGGCCTCCAATTGCTCCCCCGCTGGGGGAGCTCCCGCGAAGCGGGTGAGGGGGGCTCCGCTCAGAACTGGCCGCACGGCCATCCCGCGGCGGCGCGTTCTGAGCGGAGACCCCCTCCGGCGCTTCGCGCCACCTCCCCCAACGGGGGAGGACCTTTTGCTACCGGTTCACGAAGTCCAGGAAGCGCTGGCGCAGCGTGGGGTCGGTCTTGAAGACGCCGGTGAACTGGGTGGTGATCGTGCTGACGTGGCGATGGTGCACGCCGCGGGTGGTCATGCACTGGTGCGCGGCGTCGATCAGCACGGCCACGCCGGCGGGACGCAGGCTGTCGGTGATCGCGTCGGCGATCTGCTGGGTCATGGTCTCCTGGGTCTGGAGACGGCGGGCGAAGATCTCGACCACCTTGGCCAGCTTGGAGATGCCCACCACCCGGTTCGTCGGCATGTAGGCCACGTAGGCCTTGCCCAGGAACGGGGCCATGTGGTGCTCGCAGTGGCTTTCCACCTCGATGTCGCGGAGCATGACGATGTCGTCGTAGCCCTGCACGTCCTCGAAGGTGCGCGACAGCTCCTTCGCCGGGTCCAGCTTGTAGCCTTCGAACCATTCGCCGTAGGCGTCGACCACCCGCTTGGGGGTGTCGATCACGCCTTCGCGGCGCGGGTCGTCGCCGGCCCAGGCGATCAGGGTGCGCACCGCTTCCATCGCTTCTTCGCGGGTGGGGCGCTTGATGGGCTCAAGAGTTCCGTCCTCGGACCCGATCAGGGTTCGGTCGCGGGCAGGGGCGTCCATGAGAGAGCGTTTCTTTCCAGGGCTGAGTTGCGCCGGGACGAAGGCCCCGGAGATTACGCGTGCCACCCTTTCACTTCGGACGTGGGCGCTTGGCCTCGGGTCCGGGCGATCTGTATATGGGCGCGAGCCCCCCTGGGGCAACCGTTCCGCAGCGTTACCTTAGAAGAAGCGATGACCCTCAGCCTGTACGACACCATGAGCCGCGCCAAGCGGCCCTTCGTCCCCAAGGATCCGTCCCGGGTGACGATGTATGTCTGTGGGCCGACGGTCTACAACTTCGCCCACATCGGCAACTTCCGGCCGGTGGTGGTCTTCGACCTGCTGTTCCGGGTGCTGCGAGACCTCTATGGCGAACAGGCGGTGCTGTACGCCGCGAACGTCACCGACGTGGACGATAAGATCAACCGGAAGGCCGCCGAGGAGGGCGTGCCGATCCAGGTCATCACCGACCGCTACCTGGACGCCTACAACGCCGACGCCGCGGCGTTGGGCGCCCTGCGGCCCACGTTCCAGCCGCGCGTCACCGAGACCATGGACGCCATCGTGAAGATGATCGGCGACCTGGTCCGTCAGAACGCCGCCTACGCCGCCGAGGGCCATGTGCTCTTCGACACCCAGGCGTTCGGCGACTACGGCAAGCTGTCGGGCCGGCCGATGGACGAGATGATCGCCGGCGCACGCGTCGACGTCGCGCCCTACAAGCGCCACCCGGCCGACTTCGTGCTTTGGAAGCCGTCCAAGGCGGACGAGCCCGAGTGGGAAAGCCCCTGGGGCCCCGGCCGGCCGGGCTGGCACATCGAATGCACCGCCATGATCGAGGAGGCCCTCGGCCTGCCGATCGACATCCACGGCGGCGGCATCGACCTCGTCTTCCCGCACCACGAGAACGAATTGGCCCAGGGCGTCTGCTCGGGCCACGGCGGCCGCGAATACGCCCACGTCTGGATGCACAACGGCTTCCTGAACATGGGCGAGGAGAAGATGAGCAAGAGCCTCGGCAACGTCGCGCTCGCCCACGACCTCCTGAAGCAATACCCCGGCGAGGCGATCCGCTGGGCGCTGCTGGCCGGCCACTACCGCCAGCCGCTGGAATGGACGGGCGAATTGATCGAGCAGGCCAAGAGCGCGCTGGACCGGCTGTACCGCGTGCTCGACGACGCCGGCCGCTTCCTGGCGGGCGAACCGGCGGCGGACGGCTGGCAGAACGCGGCTGCGGCGGCCGAGCACGCCAACGTGCGCCGCGCGCTGCACGACGATCTCAACACGCCCAGCGCCTTCGCCGCCATGTTCCAGCTGTCGGACAAGCTGCGGGCGGCGGTGATGGCCAAGGACGCGCGCGCCGTGGCCAGCGCCCGCGGGCTGCTGGTCGAGGCGGGGAACCTGATGGGCTTCCTGACCGCCGACCCGCAGGCCTGGTTCCAGAGCGGCGCCGACGACGACCTCAAGACGAAGGTCGAGGGCCTCATCGCCGCGCGGGCGGACGCGCGGGCGGCCAAGAACTGGCCCGAGGCCGACCGTATCCGTGACGAGCTCAACGCGCTGAACGTCGAGGTGATGGACGGCCCGGCCGGGGCGACCTGGCGGATCAAGGAGCAGGCCTGATGCCCTTCAAACCCGGTCCCGATCTCAAGGCCGCGCCCTTCCAGCGCAAGGGTGGGATGCTGGGGCCCAAGACCCTCGACCTGAAGACCGAGGGCAAGCCGCCGCCGCCAAAGGGGCCCAGCGGCTTCCGCATCGAGGACCGCATCGGCATCCAGGCGCCCCCCGAGGTGATCTGGGGCATCGTCCACGACATCGGCCGCTGGTCCGAGTGGAACCCCACCTACCCGCGTGGGGAGGGCGAGATCCGCATCGGCAATGTGCTGACCTTCGACCTGCAACTGCCCGGCCAGCCCAAGCAGGAGATCAAGGCCAAGGTCCTGGAGTGGGTGCCCAACGAACAGCTCCACTGGCAGCTCAGCTTCATGGGCGGCCTGATCCGCACCATGCGCTACATCGAGATCACGCCCCTGTCCGAGACCGGCTGCGTGGTCGACAACGGCGAGATCTTTGGCGGCCTGATGGGCCCGTCCCTCGGCCGCCGCATGCGCGGCCCCGTCCGCCGCGGCTTCCAGGCCATGAACGAGGCCCTGAAGGACCGCGCCGAAGCCGAATGGGCCAAGCGGCAGGGGTAACCGACCCCCGTTCAATTGGGAAATCCGTGACAGACTGACCACGGAAACTGGGTAGTCGTCCGCTTGGCGGCGGACGGCGGCTTCGCGAAAGTGCCGCCCAAGAAACCCAGGGGGCAGGAAGCAATGGCCGGGAAGATCGGGCGGACGGTGGCGGACTCGGTTCCGGAATGGCCCGAGCCGCCGGCGCCGCCGAAGGGTGCGCCCAACATCCTGGTGATCCTGTTCGACGACGTCGGCTTCTCCGACTTCGGCTGCTACGGTTCGCCGATCCGCACGCCCCACATCGACCGGCTGGCGGCCGAGGGGCTGCGCTACGCCGGCTTCCACACCACGGCCATGTGCTCCACCACCCGGGCGGCGCTGCTGACGGGCCGCAACCACCACTCGGTCGGCGTGGGCTGCCTCGCCAATTTCGACAGCGGCTATCCCGGCTATCGCGGCAAGATCGACAAGGCCGCCGGGACCCTGCCCGAGATGCTGCGTCCGCACGGCTACCGGAACTACATGCTGGGCAAGTGGCACGTGACGCCGCTGACCGAGACCGGCCCCTCGGGCCCGTTCGACGGCTGGCCGCTGGGCCGGGGCTTCGACCGCTTCTACGGCTTCATGGACGCCGAAACGGACCAGTACGCCCCGGAGCTGGTGCGCGACAACACGCCGGTCCCGCCTCCGGGCACGTTCCAGACCGGCTACCACCTGACCGAGGACCTCACCGACCAGGCGATCCGCTATCTGGCCGACCACATCGCCGACGCCCCGGCCACGCCCTGGCTGATGTGGTTCGCGCCTGGGGCCTGCCACGCGCCGCATCAGGCGCCGGCCGACCTCATCAAGAGCTACGACGCCGTCTTCGAACGCGGGTGGGACGTCGAGCGGGAGGAGCGGCTGGCCCGCCAGAAGGCCATGGGCCTGGTCCCGGCCGACACCAAGCTGCCGCCGCGCAACGACGGCGTCCGCGCGTGGGACAGCTATTCCGACGACGAGCGCCGGGTCTTCACCCGCCTGCAGAGCGCTTTCGCCGCCATGCTCGACCACACCGACCAGAACATCGGCCGGCTGGTCGGCTTTCTGGAGGAGGCCGGCGTTCGGGACGACACCTTGATCATCGTGATGAGCGACAACGGCGCCTCGCAGGAGGGCGGGCCGCTGGGCTTCGTCAACGCCATGGGGCCGTTCAACTTCCGCGGCGAGCCGATGGCCGAGAAGCTGGCGCGCCTCGACGACATCGGCGGGCCCGACACCCACTCCAACTTCCCGCACGGCTGGGCCATGGCCTCCAACACCCCGCTGCGCCGCTACAAGCAGAACACCCACGGCGGCGGCATCCGCGATCCGCTGGTCATGTCCTGGCCCAAGGGCATCGCCGCACGCGGCGAGGTGCGGCCCCACTTCGCCCACGCCTGCGACCTGGTCCCGACCCTTTTGGAGGTGATCGGCGTCCAGCCGCCCGAACAGGTGAACGGCGTCGCCCAGATGCCCCTCGAAGGCGTCAGCTTCGCCGCCAGCCTGAAGGACGCCGCCGCCCCGCCCCGGCCCAAGCCCCAGTACTTCGAGATGTTCGGCCACCGCGGCCTCTGGAAGGACGGCTGGAAGGCGGTGGCCTTCCACCCCACCGGCACGCCGTTCGAGGATGACCGCTGGGAGCTGTTCCACCTGGACGCCGACTTCTCCGAGGCCGACGACCTGGCCGAGCGCGAGCCGGAAAAGCTCAGGGCCCTGATCGACGACTGGTGGGCCGCCGCCGAGGCCAGCAAGGTGCTGCCGCTGGACGACCGGTTCGGCCCGCGCTTCGCCGAGAACTCGGCCCGCTTCCACGGCGCCCGCCGCCGGTTCGTGTTCCACAAGGGCATGGGCCACCTGCCCACCGACGTCGCCCCCGACGTCCGCGCCCGCACCTACCGCATCGAGGCCGACGTGCGGCTTAAGGGCGGGGAGGAGGGCGTGCTGCTGGCCCACGGCGACGCCACCAGCGGCTACAGCCTCTACCTCAAGGACGGGCGCCTCCATCACGCCCTGAACATCGGCGGCCAGAAGACCACGGTCAGCTCCGACCGGCCGGTCCCCGCCACGGCCACGCGGCTCGGCGTCGTCTCCCGCGCCACCGGCGAGGCCCTGAACCGCACCTTCACCCTGACCATCGACGGCGAGCCGGCCGGCGAGGGGCTGGCCACCACCGGCTTCGTCACCCTGATCTCGTGGTCCGGTCTCGACATCGGCCTCGACCGCGGCAGCCCCGTGGCCGACTACGCCGCCCCGTTTTCGTTCACCGGGACCCTGCGCAAGGTTACGGTTGTCATGGACGCCGACCAGACGCTTGACGGCGACGCCGTCGGAGAGGCCGAGATGGCGCGCCAGTAGGAGCACACCATGGACCTGTCCCGCCGCGCCATCCTCGCCGCCGCAGGCGCCGCGCCGGCGGGGGTGGCCCCCGTTGCGGGCAACAGGGCCCAGGCGGCGGTCCGGCCCGACGACGAGACCCCCAACAACGAAGCGCACTGGGCCAAGGTCGCCGCCCTGTTCGACGCGCCGCCGGCCGGGGTGATCCAGCTCGAGAACGGCCAGTTCGGCGCCATGGCGAAGTCCACCCGCGCCGCCTTCGAACAGCACACCGCCCGCGTGAACCGCGAGACCACGCTCTACACCCGCGGCCCCGTGAACGGCGACCTGCAGAAGGTGCGGCTGCGCGCCGCCGCCCTGCTGGGCCTGGACCCCGACGAGATCGCCTTCACCCGCGGCGGCACCGAATCGATGCTGACCCTGATCGGCGGCTACAACCGGCTGAAGCCCGGCGACGCCGTCCTCTACGCCGACCTCGACTACGACAGCATGCAGGCCGGCATGGAGTCCCTCGCCAAGGTGCGCGGCGTCCGCATCGTGAAGATCGACCTGCCCGAGCCGGCGACGAAACAGGGCCTGATCGACGCCTACGACGCGGCCCTGAAGGCCAATCCCGACATCCGGCTGATGCTGGTGACGCACCTCTCGCACCGCACCGGGCTGATCCCGCCGGTCAAGGAGATCGTCGCGCTCGCCAAGTCCCGCGGCGTCGACGTGCTGCTGGATTGCGGCCACGCCCTGGGCCAGACGCCGTTCTCCCTGCGCGACATGGGCGTCGAGTTCGCCGGCCTGAACCTGCACAAGTGGATCGGCGCCCCGCTGGGCGTCGGGCTGGTCTACATCCGCAAGGACCGCATCCCCGACATCGACGTCTCGATCCTGGAGGGCCCCAGCCCGCGGATCGACGCCCGCGTCCACACCGGCACGGTCAACTACGCCGCCGTCCTGGGCGTCGCCGACGCCATCGACGTGCACGAGGCCATCGGCCCGGCCGCCAAGGCCGCCCGCCTCAGCTACCTGCGCGACCGCTGGGCCGAGGCGGTGCGCGATGTCCCGGGCGTTCAGGTGCTCACCCCCGCCGACCCCGCCCTGCACGCCGGCATCACCTCGTTCCGCCTGGCCGGCATGACCACGCCCGCCCAGGCCGCCGCCCTGCGCAAGACCCTGTTCGAGCGCTACCGCATCTTCACCGTCGAACGCGCCGGCCCCGCCAAGGGCGCCTGCGTCCGCGTCACCCCCTCCTTCGTCAACACCGCCGCCGACGTCGACGCCCTGGCCGCGGCCCTCCGCGAACTCGCCAAGACCTGAGCCGCGCCGGAGGCGCTGTCGTTTTCTACCCACGGGCCACGCGGACGATCTGCACGATCCCTGTCGCCGGAACCGGGTCGCGAATGTCCGTGTGGTCCGTGGCCAACTCAATGGGGCGCCAACGCGCCAAAGGCTTGAAAGCCTCGCCCATCCGGCAGAAGGTGACGCGAGCGTCATTTTCGAGAGGCGGGTCCGCCGCCCCCAGCGTTTGAGGAAACCGGCATGACCGAACGACCCGTCCCGTCGCTGTTCGAGCTCACCCCGCTGAACGAGACCTACCGGGTCGATCCCCACGCCATGCTGGACGACCTGCGCGCCCGCTGCCCGGCGCACCGGGACCCCATGTCCGGCTCCCTCGTGCTCAGCCGCTACGCCGACGTCCGCGCGGTGGTGAACAACCGCGAGCTCTGGCGCGACCCGATCCACGCCGAGGAGGGCGCCCACCTGCAGCGACGCCTGCTGGCCGACTACGATCCGACCCGCCCGCGCACCAGCCAGACCAGCATCCTGATGCTGGACGACCCCGACCACGCCCGCGTGCGCCAGCCCCTGGCCCAGGCGCTCTACGCCCGGGTCGCCAAGTTCAAGCCCGAGGTCGAGCGCATCATCGGCGAGGCCCTGGATGCGGTGGCCGGCGAGGCCGAGTTCGACCTGATGGAGCGCTACTGCGTGCCCATCCCCATCGACGTCATCGCCTCGATCCTCGGCGTCGACCATAGCCTCCTCGCCGAGTTCCGCGAGTGGTCCGAGGGCATCATCCAGGGTCTCAACCCGTTCCGCACGCCCGAGCAGACCGAGGCCATGGTCGCCGCCGAGGCCGCCCTCCGCACCTATTTCAGCGAGGCCATCGTCGACCGCCGCGCCAACCCCGGCGACGACCTGATCAGCGACATGGTGCAGCTCCAGTCCGCCGGCGCCGACCTGTCGGACGACGAACTGCGCATCAACCTCACCGCCCTCCTGGTCGGCGGCAACCTCACCACCACCGACCTGATCGGCAACGCCGTGCGCCTGC
>NZ_JANINU010000348.1 GCF_024508875.1 Phenylobacterium sp. | reverse complement strand
CCGAGATCGGCCTGCCCCCGCCCTTCTGGGCCTTCGCCTGGGCCGGCGGCCAGGCGCTGGCCCGCTATCTTCTCGACCATCCGCACGTGGTCGCGGGCAAGGCCGTGGTCGATTTCGCCTCGGGCTCGGGCATCGTCGCGATCGCGGCGAAGCGGGCCGGCGCCGCGCGGGTCCTGGCCGCCGACATCGACCCCTTCTGCGGCGCAGCCCTCGCCGCCAACGCGCAGGCCAACGCGGTGGAGATCGAGTTCACCGACGCCGACATGCTCGATGCCCCGCCGCCCGCCTGGGCCGACGTCATCCTCGCCGGCGACATCTGCTACGAGAAGCCGCTGGCCGACCGGGTCATGGCCTGGTTGCGCGCCGGCCGCGACGCCGGCGCCACGGTGCTGATCGGCGATCCGGGCCGCAGCTACTTCCCCCGCACAGGCCTCGACAAGCTCGCCGAATACCAGGTGCCGACGACGCGCGAGCTGGAGGACATGGAGGTCAAGAAAACCGCCGTCTGGACTCTACCCTGAATTCTCTTTAGAGGTCTGGAACAAATACGGAACAATTGAAAGGCGACCATGCGCGAAGACGGCAAGATCGACTATCTGGAGCTGCCCGGCGGAGATCTCGGCGCGGTGAAAGCCTTCTACGGCCAAGCCTTCGGCTGGAGCTTCACCGACTATGGCCCCACCTACGCCGCGTTCGGTGAGGGCGTCGACGGCGGCTTCCAGGCCGATGGCGACGAGGCGCCGGCCAAACCCCTGGTGATCCTCTACGCCCACGACCTCGAAGCGATGGAGGCGAAGGTCCGCGCCGCCGGCGGCCGGATCGTAAAACCATCTTCAGCTTCCCCGGCGGCCGCCGCTTCCACTTCGCCGACCCGGCCGGCAACGAACTGGCCGTGTGGAGCGAAGGTTAGGGCGCAACTGACGCGAATCTTGCATCGTCGCCACTGTAGATTGTTCGGGGTGTATCATGCGGCGACTGCTTGCTGCGGCGTTGATCTGGTCGGTGGCTCAGACTGCTGTTGCTCAGGCGCCGCCCGACGCGAAGCAGACGGAACTGGTCGTGCCGCCGCTCCCGGCGGGCTCGGTGGTGCGGCCGGTTGCATTGACGCGGACGGGCGCGCAGGTGCGCGAAGATCAGCGTATCGGAACATTCCTGACCGGCACGCTCTGCGTGCAGCCCGTGCCCGTGACATGGAAAGATCTCGCGCCGGAGCTGACGGCGCTGAAGGAGATTTTCGCCGAGGAACTGCAGACAGCTGGGTTCAAGCCCGACGCAGACCCCGGGAACCTGTTCGCCGACACCCAGGCCAGCCCAACCGATCTGCAGATGGGAGCCATGGTCAAGGGAGCGGACGTGTCCTACTGCGACAGCGTGGTCGGGACTTCGGGAAAGCTGACCCTGGCCATCCAGTGGCAAATCTACTCAAGCCTACGACGCGAAATCGTCGGCACGGTCGATACGTCTGAGACCGTACAGGTGAAGAGATTGGGCCGCACCGGACAGGCTCGATCGCTCGGCCAAATGGCATTCGCCGCCAACGTTCGCGCGCTGATGTCCAACGAACGGTTCCGCCAGATCGTCACGTCGAGTGATCCATCGGGTGTGTCCGCGCCGACCGCGGGCCAGAAGATCGTCTTCACGCCGGGGCCCAGCGAGCCGGTTCCGATGGCCCAGGCCTCGGGGTCTGTGGTCGCCATCTTGGCAGGCGGCGGACACGGCAGTGGAATGCTAGTGGGAAGCGAAGGCTACATTCTGACGAACGAGCATGTCGTCGGCTCGGCGAAGACCGTTCGGGTGCGCTGGTCGGACGGTCTCGAAACGTCGGGCGAGGTCCTGCGCACAAACAAGCGTCGGGACGTCGCCCTTGTGAAGACGGATCCACGGGGCCGGACGCCGCTGATCACCAATCGCCAACCCCCGCCGCTCGGCGCCGCTGTCTTCGCGATCGGTACGCCGCTGGACCCTGCCCTTCAGAATACCGTGACCCGCGGGATCATCTCCGCTAGCCGGATCATCGAGGGCTTCAACTTCATTCAGAGCGACACACCCGTGACCCACGGCAACAGCGGGGGTCCGCTTCTGGACGAAAAGGGGGCTGTGATCGGCATCACTGCGATCGGGATCGACCCGAGCGCTGGATCGACGCTGAACTTCTTCATTCCGATCGGAGACGCCTTGGACTTCCTTGGGCTCAATCCGGCGGGGTAGCGCGGTAGCTCACCTTAGAACTTCGTCGCGTCCGGATTCGCCGCTCCGCGCTGGCAGACGCCGGAGAAGCTGCCGAAGGTGACCGCCCCGGTGCGCCGGTCGACCGCCAGCGCCGAGCGGTCGAGGCGGTTCCACTTCATGCGGCCCTTGATGGCGAACCGGTCCACCGCCACGTCCGACAGCTCGTACCAGCCCTCCTTGTCGCCCCTGGCGAACATCGGGACGGAGCCCTGGGGCGGCTTCACTTGGGCCTTGCCCCCGTCCACCCGCAGCTCCAGTTGCGCCGGCTGGCGGCCTTCGCCGAAATACATGCCGCCGGAATAGGACGTCCGGCCCGAGCGGTAGTAGGGCGTCATCGCCATCAGCATGGTGTCCGAGCCCATGCACACCAGCCGCAGCGTCTCGCCGCCGGCCGGCGCCTCCTCGGCCGCGCCCGGTCCGCCGGCCGCCAGCACGCCCACGGCGAGCGCCGCCCCGATCACCGTCGATATCCGCAAGGCCTGCCCCCTCCGCCGCTTCGCCCGATCCTATCCGCCGGCCGGCGACGCGAGAAGGCGGTTCCGCCCCCGCCGGGCCTGCGGCAAAAGGGCGGGGTCACATTCGCCGGAAGGACCTGCCCATGCCCCAAGACGCCGCCCTCGGAGAGAGCGTCCTCGTCGCCGAGACCGGCCTCGGCCGCTATCAGGTGGCCGCCCGCACGGCCTCGGGCGCCTTCCTGGTCGACGAGCCGGTCGCGGTGGGCGGCCTGGGATCGGGGCCCACGCCCTACGATCTGCTGAGCGCGGCGCTCGGCTCCTGCACCGCGATCACCCTGCGCCTCTACGCCGATCGCAAGGGCTGGCCTTTGCAGCGCGTCCAGGTCAGCGTGCGCCACCACCGCGCCTCGCTGAAGGCCCGCGACCGCTTCGACCGAACCATCCTGCTCGAAGGCCCGCTCGACGAGGAGCAGCGCGCCCGTCTCCTGCAGATCGCCGAGCAGTGCCCGGTGCACCGCACCTACGAGCGCGGCTCGGACGTGATCACCACCCTCAGCCTCAGTCCCGGCGGACCGGCGCCCGACGAGGCCGATTCCGAACACATGCGCGACATGGAGGAGCTGAGCGCCGGCGCTCAGACGTAGCGGCCCGAACTCAGGTCGTGTTCGCCGCGCTCGTGGATGATGTTCGCGCGGCCCACCAGCAGGCTGTCGACGCCCTGGATCCGCTTCACGTCCTTGCCCGTGTAGGGCAGCGAGTGGAGGACGTAGCGCATGGCGTTCAGCCGCGCCCGCTTCTTGTCGTCCGACCCTGCCTGCGCGTCCCCGGCCGGCGTCGCCTTGATCTGGGTCCTGCGCCGCCCGCCACGCCCCTCGCGCGCGGGGGCGCATCTGCTAAACCTTCCCGCCAGCGTCACAGTCGGAGTTCCTGATGCGCCGCCGCAGCTTCCTCGCCGCCCTGCCCGCCGCCGCCCTGGCCGCTCCCGCCTTCGCGACCTCGCGCCAGGAGAACCCCAACCGCGACCGACCCGACATCCGCGCCGGCGACCGCATCGACGGCGCCACCTGGGCCGGCCGCAGCGCGGTCTGGGGCCTGCACGGCGCCGCGGCCACCGCCCATCCCCTCGCCACCCAGGCGGCCATCGACATGCTGCGGGCCGGCGGCTCGGCCGTGGACGCCGCCATCGCCGCCAACGCGGTGCTGGGCTTCGGCGAGCCCATCTCCTGCGGCATCGGCGGCGACTGCTTCGTCATGCTGTGGGACCCGAAGACGAAGAAGGTCGTCGGCCTGAACGGCTCGGGCCGCAGCCCCCGCGGGCTCAGCCTGGAGACGGTCCGCAGCCGCGCCACCGACAAGGGGATGATCCCGTCCTACGGCGCGATCTCGGTCAGCGTGCCAGGCGCCGTCGACGCCTGGTGGAGTCTGCACCAGCGCTACGGCAAGCTGAAGTGGAAGGACCTGTTCGCCCCGGCCATCGCCCACTGCGAGGAGGGCGCCCCGATGATCCAGAACACCGCCTTCTACGTCGAGGCCTCGAACCGAAACTTCTCGCGCAGCAAGGCGATCGAGGAGATCGACAACTTCAGGAAGGTCTGGATCCAGCACGGCCGCACGCCGCGCGAAGGCGAGATCTTCAGGAACCCCGGCCTCGGCCGCACCTACCGCCTGATCGCCGAGGGCGGCGGCCGCGCCTTCTACGAGGGCGAAATCGCCGAGACCATCGAGCGTTACTTCAAGCGCATCGGCGGCTGGATGACCAAGGCCGACCTCGCCGCCCACCACAGCGAATGGGTCGAGCCGCGCTCGATCGACTACCGCGGCGTCGACGTCTGGGCCCTGCCGCCGAACAGCCAGGGGCTGGTCACGCTCCAGATGCTGAACATCCTGGCCGAATTCGACATCAAGGGGATGGGCTTCCAGTCGGCCGCCGCCATCCACCACGAGGTGGAGGCCAAACGGCTGGCGTTCGAGGACCGCGCCCGCTTCTACGCCGACCCGGCCTTCTACAAGCAGCCGGTCGAGTGGCTGCTCAGCAAGGAGTACGCCCGCGAGCGTGCGAAGCTGATCCGCCCCGACGCCATCGCCCCGATCTACTATCCGGGCAAGGCGCCCAGCCACGGCGACACCACCTATTTCACCACCGCCGACAAGGACGGGATGATGGTCTCGATCATCCAGTCCAACTATCGCGGCATGGGCTCGGGCCTGATGCCCGACGGCCTGGGCTTCATGTTCCAGGACCGCGGCGAGCTGTTCGCGCTCACCGATGGCCACCCCAACGTCTATGCGCCCGGCAAGCGCCCCTTCCAGACCATCATCCCGGGCTTCGCGACCAAGGGCGGCGAGCCGATGCTCAGCTTTGGCGTCATGGGCGGCGACATGCAGCCCCAGGGCCAGACGCAGATCGTCTCCAACATCGTCGACTTCGGCCTGGGCCTGCAGGAGGCCGGCGACAGCCCCCGCTGGCACCACGACGGAGGGATGGAGCCTACCGGCGAAGACCTTGGCCAGCCCGGCGTGCTGAACCTTGAGACCGGCGTGCCCGAGGCGACGAAAGCCGCTCTGGCGAAGCTGGGCTGGGTGATGAAGCCGGCCCCCGGCGGCTACGGCGGCTACCAGGCCATCCAGCGTTGGCCAGGCCGCTATGCCGCCGCCACCGAGATGCGCAAAGACGGCGTCGCCCTGGCCTACTGACCCGCCGCGGGCGGTGGATAGGTCGTCTCGCCCACCACCGCCTCCAGCGCCACGTCGCGCCAGCGGAACCCCGGGACGTCCCGCGCCTTCCGCCCGATGAACAGGCTGTGGCAGTAGAGTCCCGTCACCCGCTGGAACCGCAGGTAGGGCGCAGCGAAGGCCGAGAAGCGTCCAACGATCGGGTTGTCCATCGCGGCCTCGACGCACTCGAACCCCAGCGCCGGCGAGAACAGGGCGCGCAGCCCCATGTCGCTGAACTGGAAGAAGTTCCATGGCCGTTCGTGCGAGGAGAACGAGAAGTGCGTCTCGATGAACACGTGCCCGCCCACCTTCAGCACCTTGGCGATCTCCTCGGCCGCCACCCAGGGCATGGCGAGGTGCTCGAACACCGCCGTCGAATAGACCGCATCGAACGGCCCCTCGACCAGGTCCGACAGCCGGTGCGCGTCGCCCACGACGTCCACGTTCGCCCCCGGATAGAAGTCGAAGCCCACATAGTCCGCGTGCTTCAGGTGGTCGGGCAGGACATAGGCGCTGCTCACCTGGCGGCTGCCGATCTCCAGGATGCGCGCGCCCGGCTTGTCCGCAAGTTCGAGCAGCGCCTGCACAAGGGTGTTGTGTCCGGCGCGAACCGGGGCCGGCACGTCGCGGGCCAGATAGGCGCGGTCGGCGCGGGGCGCGGTCGCCGACAGCGCCAGCCGGCGTGCCGCCTCGTAGCCGCGGCGGACGATGCTTCTCAGACTCAAAGTCGCGACCCTTGTACTCGCCGCCGACCATGGCGGCGCCGGCCCGCGCCGTCCATCCGGAGCGTGGCGGCATGAGCGGCCCCATCTTCTTCGCCACGCCGGCCGAGTGGCGCGCCTGGCTGGACGCCAATCACGCCACGGCGAGCGAGGTCTCCGTCGGCTTCTGGAAGCGGGACACCGGCCGCCCGTCT
This sequence comes from Phenylobacterium sp., assembly GCF_024508875.1. GTDB lineage: Bacteria > Pseudomonadota > Alphaproteobacteria > Caulobacterales > Caulobacteraceae > Phenylobacterium. The sequence goes on along the minus strand of NZ_JANINU010000348.1, from coordinate 10,193 downwards.
CTCACATGGCCGCAGAGCGTGGACGAGGCGCTGTGCTTTGGCTGGATCGACGGCGTGCGCCACCGGATCGACGACGAGGCCTACCGCATCCGCTTCACGCCGCGCAGGCCCGGCGGGATCTGGAGCCAGGTGAACCTGAAGCGCTTCGCCGAATTGCAGGCCCTGGGCCTCGTCCGGCCCGCCGGCCAGGCGGCGCACGACGTGGGCAAGGATCGCACCCGGGTCTATCCCCACGAACGCCCGCATGCCGAGTTCACGGCCGACGAGCTCTCACGCTTCCAGGCCCATCCGGCGGCCTGGGCCAAGTTCCAGGCCTTCCCGCCCAGCTACCGCAAGGTCGCGGTCCACCGCGTCGCGGCCGCCAAGGGCGAGGCCACCCGCGCGCGGCGTCTCGACATCCTGATCGACGCCTCGGCCAGGGGGCTTAGACTGAGGTCCCCGACCCAGGTGGACGAACCATGACCGAAGACGAGATGAAGGCCATCGCCCTCAGCTTCCCGGGCGCCGAGGAGGGGACCAGCTACGGGCAGCCCTCGTTCAAGGTGAACGGCAAGTTCTTCACGCGCCTGCGCGCCGAGGACCGCAGCCTCGTCCTCGTCGACGTGTCCTTCGACGAGCGTGAGATGCTGATGGAGGCCGAGCCGCAGACCTTCTTCTTCACGTCGCACTACAAGGACTACCCCAGCGTCCTCGCCCGCCTGGACACCCTCGACCCCGGCTCGTTCCGCGGCTTCCTCGAACGCCGCTTCCGCAAGATCGCGAAGAAGAGCGTCGTGAAGGCCTGGGAGGCCGAGAGTCGGCACTAAGCCACGCTCAGCCTGCGCCCGGCGACCAGGGCGCCGGCGGCGTCGAAGCCCTTGAGCTCGATCCGCGCACCGTGTGCGAGCGCCAGGTTGGCACGCGCCGCGCCGCCCGCGACGTCGAGGCTGGCCGCCGGCCGGCCGTCCACATAGACGTCCACGATGGCCAGGCCCGCCGCCTGGATGTCCAGCGCGGCGCCCGCCCCCGCGACCGGCGGCGTCGCCGTCAGCCGGTACGCCGGCCGGCGTTTCAGCATGTCGCACGCCGCGGCCAGCAGGTCCTTGTCGCCTTCCAGCAGGTCGCGCCGCGTGGGCTGGTGCACCTTCGTCGGCCGCACGCCCAGGTCCTCGATCTCGGTCCCGGCCTCGGCCCCGACCCGCAGCGTGCGGCGGATCGCGACCCGCATCGACAGGCCGCCGTCCAGCGGCTTCAACGCCGGCGGCACGCCGTTCCGCGGCAGGAAGTAGCGCACGGCGTCCATGTCCCAGACGTTGGCGCCGCCCGCGCCCATGTTGTCGTCCACGCCCAGGATCTCGCCCACGTCGTGATCGCGGAACCCGGCGGCGAACATGTCCGTCGTGCTGTAGCAGCGCGCGTCGGTGATCAGCACGACGGGCCCGTGGTAGGTCTGGCCGATCAGGTTGCAGGTGTCCGGATCGGTGATCGGGAAGGCGCTGGAGAACGCCGAGCCGGTCGTCACCGCGCGCTCCATCGACGGCCCCCAGGCGGCGAATTGCGAACCCTTGCGGCAGATCGAGGTGGTCAATGGGCTGACGATGAACTGTGCCCGGGTCGGCTCGATCCGCCGGGGCGTGAACAGTTGCAGCAGCCGCTCGCCGGCCCAGATCAGGCCGCCGCCGTTGCCCTGGACGTCGAGGACCAGCCCGTCCTGCGGCAGCAGCGCCACCAGTCGCTGCGCCTCGCGCACGAAGGCGTCGGCGTCCGGCACGTTGAACGTCCAGATGCGCAGGTAGCCGTATGTGCGGCCGCCGCTGTCGATCGTCTGGGCGCGGAAGACCTCGGGCATGATCGACTGGGTGTCGCCGGCCGCGGCGATCGCCGCCGAGGTCGTATCCGCCGCCCCGCTCGCGGCCACCGCCTCGTCGATCCGCTGCCGTGTCTCCGACACCGCCGGCGCGTAGAGCTTGGCGAACACCCGCCGCCGCATGTCGCCTTCGAGGTCGAGGCCGATCGCGGCCCGATTCGCCGCGGGCGTCGGCGCCTCGCCGTGCAGCCCGCCCTGCGGCAGGCCGGTGATGATCCAGTCGGTGCGGAACTCCTGCGGATTGCCCGCGGCGTCCTTGTAGCCGACCACCACCCACTCCTCGTCGGGCGGCAGCGACATGCCGAGGTATCGGAACGTCAGCCCGTCGACCCCGCGCGCATGCCGCGCCGCCGGGTTGCTGCCGGCGTGATAGCCGCCCACCAGCTCCACCGCCCGCTCGATCGGCATGCCGTTCCAATAGGTCAGCTCGACACCCGGACGGAACGTCGGATGGTTCAGGCTCGAGAGCACCTGGGTGACGACGTATTTCCGCTGGCCGCCCTCTACGCAGTAGCGGACGCGGAACGGCAGGTTGGCCACCGCGCGCTGGTACGAGCCCGGCAGCATGTAGTTCGTGTGCAGGTCGCGCAGCGAGGTGAAGGTCTCGATCAGCTCCTTGTGGAACTCCGCCTCGTTCGGCAGGTCGTCGATCCGTCGGCGCAGCAGCCGCAGCCGCTGCAGCGGGTCGATGGCGTGCATGGCGCGCTTGAACGGCAGGTGGGCGTAGAAGTTCTCCAGCAGGCAGATCGCCTGGTCGACGATGTCGCGTTGGCCGTCCGGCGTCAGCTCGTCGAGGTCGTTCAGGAACTCCCGCAGGCTGCGGCCGTCGGCCAGCAGGCCGCGCGCGCTGTCGTGGGCGCCGGCCAGCATGTCGTCCAGGTTCTGGCCGCCGAGCCGCGGCCGGCCGGGGCCCGTCGGGGCATTGTCCAGGACGGACGCCCCCTCGACGAAGGCCCGCAGGTTGGGACGGTTCGCCAGCTCGACGGGCGCGACCGAGGGCGGCGGCCCGGCCAGGTCGGCCGCTGCGGCCCCGGCCTCGATCGCCCGGTCCGCCGCGCCCCGGCGGAAGCTGCGCCAGATCAGCTCCGCCGCCACGTCGCTCAGGCTGTCGTCCACCTCGGCCGCCGCGGCCTGGTCATAGGCCGCGACGTGGCGGCGCAGGATGTCGACCGTGGGGGTCACCGCCTTGCCCGCCTTCGGCGCGGCCAGCTCGGCGCCCGCCGCCACGGCCGTCGCCCCGGTCAGGTCGTAGGCCAGGGTCTTGGCGGCGTTGACGACGCCTGCGCCCAGGTCGTGGGCGCCGTTCCATACCGCCGGCGGGGTGATGTCGCTGACGATGGCCCGCAGGAACAGCTCCTGCACCGTCAGGTTCCGCGACTTGGCGATCTTGAGCAGCGCCGCCCGCCCGCCGTGATGGGCGACCCACAGGGCCGCCACCCCGGCCGTGTTCGAGGTCGCCAGCGTCGTGCCCTGCGAGGGCGCCACGGCCGTCAGGTTGCCGTTTGCCTTGCGCAGCCGCGCGCCCCAGACGTCCTCGCCGGGCGCGCTGACGGTGACCGCCGGGCCGCGCGCGCTCTTGGCCCACGGCTTCAGCTCGTGCCCAACGGCGGCGACGGCGGCGCACAGGCGGTCCTGCGCATAGGCCGCCGGGAAGACCACGAACGGGTAGCAGTTGCCCGCCGCGCACACGACGACCAGGCCGGCGTCCACCGCCTTTCGCAGCGCCGCCTCCACTGAGGCGACCCGCGAAGGACCGCCCAGGCACATGACGATCACGTCGCAACCGCTCGCGATCGCGTGGAGGATCGCCGCGGGAATGCGGGACTGGTTGAGGTCCACCACCGAGCGGATCGACCGGATCGGCACCAGCTTGCTCGCGGGCGCCACGCCCGTCACCGAGCCGGGGCCGGTCGTGCCCTGGTTGCTTCCGAGGCCGCCGCGGCTCGCAATGACACTGGAGACCAGCGTGCCATGGCCCGGATTGGCCAGCAGGACATCAGATGAGAACCGGTCGTCCGGGTCGGTGTTGTGCTCGACCAGGTTCGCGCCCAGTTCGCGCAGGTAGACGCCATCGACCTCGGCGTGGTTGGACGAGCCGGTGTCGATCAGCGCCACCTTGACGCCCTCGCCCTGCTTGCGGCCGGTGGGCGCGGCGTCCCAGGCCTGCTGCACCGCCAGCACCGCCTGCGACCAGCCCTTGGGATATTTGGTGTCCGGCGTCGAGCACAGCCCGCCCAGCAGCGCCGCGCCTTCGACGCCCAGCATCTGCGCGCCGTAGAGGGAGTCTCGCGGGGCGAGGTTCGCCTCCTTCGCCTTCAGTTCGGCCCGCAGCGCCCGCGCCAGCGCGAAGCCCGCCGGCTCGCGCCCGTCGATCGACAGGTCGGGGAAGGTGACGAAGAAGAACCGGTCGCGGGCCGGATCGAAGACCGGCTCCACCTTGAACGCCGCGCCGGGCAGGGCCGCCGCCAGCGCCGCCTGCACGTCGGCGAGGTCGCGCGCCGCGCCGAACACCAGCTCGATGACCACCTCGCCGTCCGGCTCGGGCGCGGGTCCGCCCGCGAACATGGCATAGGCCTGGGTCGAATCCGTCATCGCCGCCCCCGTCGAACGGAGCGTCCCGGCCATGATTCAGGGCAGTACGCCCCCCACCCGAGACGCCTTCCTCAACCGTTGCACGCAGTCCAAGCGTTCACAAGCGGAAAGGGTGTTAGAACTCGTCCTCGATGGCGGCCCGGAAGTTCTCGAACACCTCGCGGGCGTTCTGGTCCGGCTCGACCAGCGCCACCGCCGCCGCCGCGGGGACAGCCCCCGCCGTCAGCCGCCCGGCCACCGCGCCGTTCTGCACCAGCAGCAGTTCCTCGCCCTCGCCCAGCCCCGTCAGCAGGGCGGCGATCTTTGGCGGCAGGTCGTCGAGGTCGAGGCGGGCCATCCGCCGATTCTAGACCGCATCGCGGGGCGCAGGTAAACCGCCGCCCAAGGAGAAACGATGGCATACCGATCGCTGCGCGAGTTCCTGGCCAAGCTTGAGGCCGCCGGCGAACTGGTCCGGGTCACCGAGCCCGTCTCGTCCGTCCTGGAGATGACCGAGATCCAGCGCCGGCTGCTGGCCACCGGCGGTCCGGCCGTCCTCTTCGAGAACGTCACCCGCGCCGACGGCGAGCGCTCGACCATGCCCTGCCTGGTCAACCTGTTCGGGACGGTGAAGCGCGTCGCCATGGGCGTCACCCTGGACGGCGTCGAGCGCACCACCGCCGGCGAGCTGCGCAGCGTCGGCGAACTGCTCGCCTTCCTCCGCCAGCCCGAGCCGCCGCGCGGCCTGAAGGACGCCTGGGACATGCTGCCCTTGGCTAAGACCGTGATGGGCATGCGGCCGCAGGTGCGCAAGTCCGGTCCGGTGCAGGAGGTGGTGCTCAAGGGCGACCAGATCGACCTGACGAAGCTGCCGATCCAGACCTGCTGGCCGGGCGAGCCGGCGCCGCTGATCACCTGGCCGCTGGTGGTCACCAAGGGGCCGTCCGACAGCCGCGAGGACGACTACAACCTCGGCATCTACCGCATGCAGGTGCTGGGCAGGAACCGCACGATCATGCGCTGGCTGGCCCACCGCGGCGGCGCCCAGCACCACCGCCGCTGGAAAGCCGAGGGCAAGCGCGAGCCGTTGCCCGCGTGCGCCGTCATCGGCGCCGACCCCGGCACGATCCTGGCCGCCGTCACGCCGGTGCCGGACACGCTGTCGGAATACCAGTTCGCCGGCCTCCTGCGCGGCGCCAAGCTGGACCTCGTCCCCGCCAAGACCGTGCCGCTGATGGTCCCGGCCCAGGCGGAGATCGTCTTGGAGGGCCACGTCCACCTCGACGAATACGCCGACGAGGGCCCCTACGGCGACCACACCGGCTACTACAACTCGGTCGAGAAATTCCCGGTGTTCGAGGTGACCGCGGTCACCATGCGCAAGGACCCGATCTACCTCACCACCTTCACCGGCCGCCCGCCGGACGAGCCCAGCGTGCTGGGCGAGGCGCTGAACGAGGTCTTCATCCCGCTGATCCAGCAGCAGTTCCCCGAGATCGTGGACTTCTGGCTGCCGCCCGAGGGCTGCAGCTACCGCATCGCCGTCGTCTCGATGAAGAAGGCCTACCCCGGCCACGCCAAGCGCGTGATGCTGGGCGTCTGGAGCTACCTGCGCCAGTTCATGTACACGAAGTGGGTGATCGTCGTGGACGACGACATCGACGCCCGCGACTGGAAGGACGTCATGTGGGCCATGTCCACGCGGATGGACCCGGCGCGCGACATCACCGTCATCGAGAACACCCCCATCGACTACCTCGACTTCGCCAGCCCCGAGAGCGGGCTGGGCTCCAAGATCGGCCTCGACGCCACCAACAAGTGGCCGCCCGAGACGCACCGCGAGTGGGGCGACAAGCTGGGCATGGACGCCGAGACCGTGGCGAAGGTCACGGAGAAGTGGGCCAGGCTGGGCTTGCCGGGCGACGGCCGGCCGGTCGATTAAGCGCGATGGATATAGCCGCCTCCGCCCACGCCGCCGCCCTCTGGGCCGGCCTCTGCATCATCCTCCTGCTCGTGCTGGCGCTGCTGGTCACCCGCCAGCGCCGCAAGCACCACGTGGAGATCGGCGACGGCGGCGTGCCGGCCCTGAACCAGGCCATCCGCGCCTTCGGCAACGCCACCGAGTACGTGCCGGCCGCCCTCGCCGGTCTCGGCCTGCTGGCCCTGGTCGGGGCCCCGCCGCTGCTGATCCACCCGATCGGCCTGATCCTCTTCGCCGGCCGCGTCCTGCACGCCTTCGGCCTCTCCCGCTCGTCGGGCCTGACCTTCGGCCGCGCCGCCGGCGTGGTCGCCACGTGGGTCGCCTACGTCGCCATCGCTGCGGCGCTTTTGTTCTACGCGATACCCTGACCTTGTGACCGGCCGCGCGGTCGGCCATATCCGGTCCATGGACGAAAACCTGCTGAACGACGTCGTCGCCGCCGCGCTGAAGGCCGGGGCCGACGCCGCCGAGGCCGTCGGCGCCGAGCGCCGCAGCCTCTCGATCTCCGTGCGCATGGGCGAACTGGAGGAGGTCGAGCGCGAGGAGTCCCGCGATCTCGGCCTGCGCGTCTTCGTCGGCCAGCGCCAGGCCACCGTCTCCGGCTCCGACATCTCGCCCGAAGCCCGCGCCAAACTGGTGGAGCGCGCCGTCGCCATGGCCCGCCTCGCGCCCGAGGATCCCTACGCCGGCCTCGCCGACCCCGAGCACCTGGCGCGCGGGCCGCTGCCCGAGCTCGACCTCTACGATCCCACCGAGCCTTCCGCCGAGGCGCTGGAGGACCGCGCCCGCGCCGCCGAGGCCGCCGCCCGCGCCGTGCCCAGGGTCACCAATTCCGACGGCGGCAGCAGCTCGTGGTCCTCCTCGGCCTGGACGTTCGTCACCAGCGGCGGCTTCCGGGGCGTCCACCGCGCCTCGGGCTTCTCCATCGGCGCCTCGGCCATCGCCGGCGACGGCGAGACCATGGAGACCGGCTACGACGGCCGCTCCGCCCGCTGGCAGTCCGACCTGCCCAGCCCCGAAAGCCTCGGGACCGAGGCCGGCCGCCGGGCCGCCCAGCGGCTGGGCGCGCGCAAGATCGCCTCCACCACCGCCCCGGTGATCTTCGAGAACCGCCTCGCCGGCTCGCTGATGAGCCCGCTGATCGGCGCCATCTCGGGCCCGTCCATCGCCCGCGGCACCTCGTTCCTCAAAGACAAGCTGGGGGAGCAGATCTTCGCCAAGGGCATCTTCGTCACCGACGATCCGCACCGCGTCCGCGGCCTCGGCTCCTCGCCCTTCGACGACGAGGGCGTGGCCAACCAGCGCCGCAATCTGATCGACGACGGCGTGCTCACCACCTGGCTGCTGAATTCCTCGTCGGCCCGCCAGCTCGGCCTTTCCACCACCGGCCACGCCTCGCGCGGCCTCGCCGGCCCGCCCGGCGTGTCGGTCTCCAACCTCACCTTGCAACCGGGCGAGAAGGACCAGGCGGGGCTGATGAAGGACGCCGGCTCCGGCCTTCTCGTCACCTCGATGTTCGGCCCCTCGCTCAACGGCAACACCGGCGACTGGTCGGTGGGCTGCTCGGGCTTCTGGTTCGAGGACGGCGAGATCGCTTACCCGGTCAACGAGATCACCGTGGCCGGCAACCTGCTCGACATCTTCGGCCGCCTGGTCCCCGGCTCCGACCTGGAGATCCGCGGGGCCTCGAACGCGCCGTCGCTGCTGGTGGACGCCCTCGCCATCGCGGGTCGATGACCGCCGGCCCGCCCCACGACGACGACCTGCGGCTGATCCTCGAGGCCGCGCGGGAGGCGGGCGACCTGGCCCGCGCCATCCGCCACCAGGGCCTGGAGATCGAGTACAAGGAGGCGGACGGCACGCCGGTGACCAACGCCGACCTCGCCGCCGACCAGCTCCTGACCCAGCGGCTGCGCGCCGCCCGCCCCGGCTACGGCTGGCTGTCGGAGGAGACCGCCGACGCCCGCGACCGCCTGGACTGCCGCCGCATCTTCGTGGTCGACCCCATCGACGGCACCCGCGCGTTCCTCAAGGGCCGGCCCTGGTGGTCGGTGGCCATCGCGGTGGTGGAGGACGGCCTGCCGGTCGCCGGCGCCGTCTACGCGCCCGAGCTGGACGAGGCCTATGCCGCGGTCGCCGGCCAGGGCGCCACGCGCAACGGCCAGCCGCTGCGGGCCAGCGACGCGACCCGGCTGGAGGACTGCCGCATGGTCGGCGACCCCGTCGTCTTCGACCACTGGTCCTGGCCCCGCCCCTGGCCGCCCATGCGGGTGGAACAGCGCAGCTCCACCGCCTACCGCATGTGCGTCGTCGCCGCCGGCGAGTTCGACGCCGCCGTGGCCCCGGTGCGCAAGTCCGACTGGGACGTGGCGGCGGGCGACCTCATCGCCCGCGAGGCCGGCTGCTTCGTGGGCGACCACACCGGCGAAGGCTTCCGTTACAATCGCGCCAGACCGTCGCAGGCGAGCCTGATCTGCGCCACGCCCGCCCTCGCCCCATTGATTCTGGAGCGCGTTGGGCATATCGGCGCGCGCAACTGACCCTTTCGCGAAACGAATCTGCCGAGAACGCCCTCATGCCCGACAAACAACTTCTCCACCTCGTCATCGGCGGCGAACTGAAATCCCTCGACGGCGCGCCCGAGTTCAAGGACCTGGGCAAGGTCGACCTCGTCGGCGCCTACCCGACCTACCAGGACGCGCGCGCCGCCTGGCTGGCCAAGGCCCAGCAGACCGTCGACAACGCCCACATGCGCTACTTCATCATCCACGCGCACAAGCTGCTCACCCCCGGCGCCGACGACGACCACGAGCACTGAGCTAAAGTTGCTCCCCCGTCGGGGGAGCTGTCGGCGAATGCCGACTGAGGGGGTCCTCAACGGCCAGAGATGACCCCCTCCGGCGCTGCGCGCCACCTCCCCCAGCGGGGGAGGAACCGGGAGGAAGCTACTCCCGTCGCAGCACGCTCTCGGTCAGTAGGTTGCCCCACATGTTCGTGCGGAAGTCGGCCTTCATGCCGGCCGGGTCGTACATCGGGCTCTCGACCCACTCCAGGAAGCTCATCCCCGCCGGCTCGCCCTCGGTGAGGTACCGCGCGAACGTGTAGTCCAGCACCCCGGTCTTGCCGTGCCGGATGTGCAGGTACTTGAACGACAGCTGGTCAAGCGCCTCGCGGATCGTCTTCTTCTGCCGGAAGTGCATGTAGAACACGCTCATGATCCCGGCCCGATCCGCGCCGGACTTGCAGTGCATCAGCGCCGGGTACTGCAGCGTCTCGAACAGCCGCTTGGCGCCCAGCACCCGCTCCCGCGACGGCACCTCGCGCGACGTGATCGTGAAGTTCACGAACGCCAGCCCCAGCCGCTCGCAGGCGTCCTTCTCCAGGGCGTGGAAGCTGGCGTCGAACCCGCCGCGCAGGTTGACGATCGTCCGGATCCCCCGCGCCTTCCATTCGGCGATCTGGTGCGGCCACGGCTGGTTCGCCCGCACCAGCTCGTCCGAGATCCAGTGCGCGTTGGAAAAGCCGAGACGCAGGTAGGCGTGGTCGTTCCAGAGATAGTCGAGATAGGTCTTCGTCCGGCCCCAGGGGGTCGACAGGTCGAAGCGCTCCGGGTCGGGGGCGGTCGTCATCGCCGCTAGGTAGGCGAAAACCGCCGCCTAGGCCACCGGCTGGGCAGACGCGCTCAGGCCGCCAGCGCCAGCCCGGGCCATCCCTCCGGCTCGGCGGGCGGCCGCCGAGCGCCCGGCCTGCGCGGCGGCTTCGGCCACCGCGAAACCCATCTTCCCCGAGCTACGG
>NZ_JANINU010000347.1 GCF_024508875.1 Phenylobacterium sp. | reverse complement strand
GGCAAGCAGGCCGAGGGCGGGGCGGTGATCGAGGCGCTGCAGCACGCCCACGGCGCGGCCCGCTCCACCGGCCGCGTCAACCTGATCAAGCGGAAGTAGGCGCATGTACCAGTACGACACCATCGACAAGGCGATGCTCGCCGACCGCTCGGCCGAGTTCCGCGGACAGGTGGCGCGCCGTCTGGCGGGCGAGCTGACGGAAGACCAGTTCAAGCCGCTGCGCCTGATGAACGGCCTCTACCTGCAGCTCCATGCCTACATGCTGCGGGTTGCGATCCCCTACGGCTCGCTGAACCCGGCGCAGCTTCGCAAGCTGGCTTGGATCGGCCGCACGTACGACAAGGGCTACGGCCACTTCACGACGCGCACGAACCTGCAGTTCCATTGGATCAAGCTGGCCGACGCGCCCGACATCCTGGATCACCTGGCCAGCGTCGACATGCACGCCATCCAGACCTCCGGGAACTGCATCCGCAACACCACGACCGACCCCTACGCGGGCGCGACCGCCGAGGAGGTGGACGATCCCCGCGTGTGGGCCGAGGCGATCCGCCAATGGTCGACCTTCCACCCGGAATTCTCCTTCCTGCCGCGCAAGTTCAAGATCGCGATCACCGCCGCGCCGAAGGACCGCACCGCGGCGCGGGTGCACGACATCGGTCTGGTGCTGAAGCGGGCTCGCGACGGGGCTCTGGGCTTCGAGGTGATCGTGGGCGGGGGCATGGGCCGCACGCCCTACGTGGGCCCGACGATCAAGGAGTTCCTGCCGGTCAACCGGCTGCTCTCGTATCTTGAGGCGATCCTGCGCGTGTACAATCGCCACGGTCGGCGGGACAATATCTACAAGGCCCGGATCAAGATCCTGGTCGCCGCCCTTGGGAAGGACGAGTTCGCCCGGCAGGTGGAGGCCGAGTGGACGAAGATCGGCGATGCGCCGGACCTGCCCGACACCGAGCTGGCGCGCATCCGCGGAGCCTTCGCGCAGACCGCCTTCGCGACCCTTCCGGCCCAGTCCGAAGCGTTCGAGGCGGCCAAGGCCGCGAACCCGGCGTTCGCGCGCTTCGTGCGCAACAACGTCAAGCCGCACAAGAAGGCCGGCTATGGTATCGTCGAGATCAGCCTGAAGGGCATCGGCGACACGCCGGGCGACGCCACGTCCGAGCAGATGGAGGCCGTGGCCGACCTCGCCGAGCAGTACGGCCTGTCCGACATCCGCGTGACCCACGAGCAGAACCTGGTCCTGCCGCACGTGAAGCTGGACGATGTGCCGGCCGTCTGGGCGGGGCTGAAGGCCGCTGGGATCGCGACGCCGAACATCAACCTGGTGAGCGACATCATCGCCTGCCCGGGCCTCGACTACTGCGCCCTGGCCAACGCGAGGGCGATCCCGATCGCCCAGCAGATCGCCGGCAAGTTCAGCGACGAGGACCGTGCCGAGGCGGTGGGCGAGCTGAAGATCAAGATCAGCGGCTGCATCAACGCCTGCGGGCACCACCACGTGGGCCACATCGGCATCCTGGGCGTCGATAAGAAGGGCGAGGAATTCTACCAGCTCACGCTGGGCGGCTCGGGCGCCGAGGACGCCGCGGTGGGGTCGATGCTCGGCCCGGCGCTGCCCTACGACAAGGTGGCCGACGCCGTGGACACGCTCGTCGATGTCTATCTGCGCGAGCGCCAGGCTGGTGAGCGGTTCCTCGACACCTTCCGCCGCACCGGCGTCACCCCCTTCAAGGAGGCTGTCTATGCCGACGCTCATTGAGCTGAAGGACGGCGTCTGTCGCGCGCTCGACGACCCGTTCACCCACGTGGCGGATGACGAGGCGCTGCCGCCGGGGGACGTGATCATCTCGCTGAACCGCTTTCAAGCCGAGGGGGACGCCCTGCTGTCGGAGGGCCGACGCGTAGGCGTGAAGCTGGAGGCCGACGAAGAGGTCGAGGCGCTGGCCTACGACCTGCCGCGACTTGCCGTGGTTGGCTTGGTGGCGCTGAACTTTCCGAAGTATCGGGACGGACGGGCCTACACGAACGCTCGGCTGCTGCGCGAGCGGTTCAAGTTCGGGGGGCAGGTCCGCGCCGTGGGCGACGTTCTGCGTGAGCAAGCGCACCTGATGGTCCGCGTGGGCTTCGACGCCTTCGAGCCGGCCGATGACGCCAGCGCCAACGAGTGGCAGGCCGCCGTGCGGCGCTACCGCCACGTCTATCAACGCTCGGCCGACGGGCGCGAGCCGGCGTTCGTCGAGCGGGAGGGCTGAGCGATGGCCTTCGATTCCCTGGCTCGGAATCCGGTGGCGTTGCGGCTCGACGCCGAGCTGCGCCACGCTCACCCGCGCACCATCCTGGAGGCCGCGGTTGAGAGCTTCGGCGACAAGCTGGCGCTGGTCTCGTCCTTTGGGGCCGAGAGCGCGGTGCTGCTGGACATCGCCGCCAAGGTGAAGCCGGACATCGCGGTGCTGTTCCTCGACACCGGCATGCTGTTCGGCCAGACGCTGGATTACCGGCAGAACCTGGCCGCGCGCCTTGGCCTGACGAACGTGCGGGACCTGCGTCCGGCGTACCAGGACCTGGCCACCGCCGATCCGCAGGCCAAGCTCTGGCAGACCGACACCGACGCCTGCTGCGAGATCCGCAAGGTCATCCCGCTGGACAAGGCGCTGGGCGAGTTCGACGCCTGGATCACCGGCCGCAAGCGCTTCCACGGCGGCGACCGCCTGAACCTGCCCGTGGTCGAGCAGTCCGAAGGCAAGATCAAGTTCAATCCCCTGGCCAACTGGGGCAAGGCCGACCTCGACGCCTACGCCGCCGAGCACGACCTGCCGGTCCATCCGCTGGTGGCCCAGGGCTTCCCGTCCATCGGCTGCTGGCCCTGCACCCAGCCGGCCGAGGAGGGCGAGGATGTCCGGGCCGGACGCTGGAAGGGTATGGACAAGACCGAATGCGGCATCCATCTGGCGCGTGCGCCGGGGACGCCTGACAACGTCGGCGGCGATATCTGAGGCTATTCAGGAATGAACGACGTGACCCTGGCCCAGCCGGCCGCCTCCGCCGGACTGAAGGCGTCCGGCGCCTTCTTCGTCGAGACCGTGACGTGGGTCCATCACTGGACAGACACGCTGTTCTCGTTCCGCTGCACACGCGATCCCGCGCTCCGCTTCTCCAGCGGCCAGTTCGTGATGGTCGGTCTGCAAAAGGAGGACGGCAAGCCGCTGGTCCGCGCCTATTCCATCGCCTCACCCTCGTGGCACGAGGAGCTGGAGTTCTACTCGATCAAGGTGCCCGACGGCCCGCTGACCTCGCGGCTGCAGAACATCAAGGTGGGCGACCAGGTGCTGATCGGTCGCAAGCCGACCGGCACGCTGGTCCTGGACGGCCTCAAGCCGGGCAAGCGCCTCTATATGCTGGGCACCGGTACAGGGCTCGCGCCGTGGCTGTCGCTAGCCCGAGATCCCGAGGTCTACGAGCGCTTCGAGACGGTGGTGGTCACGCACACGGTGCGTGAGGTGCAGGACCTGAACTATGCCGAACTGTTCGACGAATTGCCGAAGGACGAAATCCTGGGCGAACTGATCGGCGACAAGCTGAAGTACTATCCGACCGTGACCCGCGAAGCCTTCCGCACCCAGGGTCGGATCACCGACCTGATCGCTTCGGGGAAGCTGTTCCAGGATCTCGGCCTGCCGTCCTTCAATCCGGCGGAGGACCGCGTGATGCTCTGCGGCGGGCCGTCGGTGCTGGTCGACCTCAAGCAACAACTCATCGACCTTGGCTATGTAGAAGGTTCCATAGCCCAGCCGGGAGACTTCGTGCTGGAAAGGGCTTTCGTCGAGACCTGAAGGCGGCGCTTAGCATGGCGCCATCACCAAGCCGCTAAGGCGGAGTCGCCGTGATTCCACATAAGCGAATCTACTTAGGGGTTGCTCCGAAATTTTAACCATACGTGGGTTGTGAGACTGTCGAACATGGCCGGGAGGAACGACCATGTCCGCCATCTACTTCGACGCTACCCATCGCCCAAGGAGCATCCTGAGCCAGCTCGCCGCCTGGCTGGGCGCTGGCCACGTTCAGCGCGAAGCCCGAGAGGGGTGCGCCACCGCGTCTGACAGGGCGCTGCGCTGCGGTACGGTGGCTTCGGCTGCCTGCGCGGGCGCCGACTGCGGCGGAGAAGTGCTGCCGTCGCTCGATGCGCCGCAGCCGGATTGCGACATCGCCGCTCAGCTCCGCGCCGCCGAACTCCGCGGCCAGCAGATGGAGCGGGCGTTCTCGCAATATATCTCGCCGCAACTGGTCGAACGCCTGATGGCCGATCCCACGGGGCTGAGCCTGGGCGGCGAGACCCGCGAGGTCACGGTCCTGTTCGCCGACCTGCGCGGCTTCACCACGCTGGCGGAGAGCCTGAAGGACAATCCGCGACGCCTGAACGAGCTGGTGAACGCGTTTCTCGAGCCGATCACCGACATCGTACTCGCCCACGGCGGCACCATCGACAAGTACATGGGCGACTGCGTCATGGCCTTCTGGGGGGCGCCGGACGTCGACGCCGATCACGCCCGTCACGCCTTCGAGGCGGCAAAGGCCATGCTCGAGGCGATGGACGGCATCGACCGTCGCGTCCGGGCCGCCTTCGCCGGGGAGCGGGACATGCCGCCTATCCAGATTGGCATCGGAATCAACTCTGGCGAGTGCATTGTCGGCAACCTCGGGAGCCGCCGACGGTTTGATTATTCGGTGCTGGGCGACCCTGTAAACGTCGCCTCGCGCATCGAGGGACTATGCCGGATCTACGACATCCCGCTGCTGATCGGGGAAGCGACCGCGCGCCAACTGCCCGAAGCGTGCGGCCTCGCCGAGATCGGTCGCCTCTCGCTCCGCGGTCGCGCCGAGAAGCAATGGGTGTTCAGCCTCGCCCACCTCGGCGCGCCTTCGGAGCCGGTGGAATGACCTGGTCGCAGCAACTTGAACGCGCCCAGGCGCTGCCGCTGCGGGAGGCCGCCCCGGAGCAGTCCCGGCGGGACGTGCGGCCGCTGCCGCGCGGCGTCGGCCTGGCGATCGGCCTCGCCGTCTCGCTCGGCCTTTGGGGTGGCCTGGGCCTGGCCGTGATGCATCTCCTCGCCTGAGGCGGATCACCCGGCGTCCGCCGCAGCCCGCAAGACGAACGAGGCGCGTCGCTCCACGCTGTCCCGGGGCGTCACGACGGCCTCGTAATCCAGCTCGGCGAGCGCCTGCCTGATGAGGTCGAACGTGCGCTCCGCCTCCGGCCAGGCTTGGCGGCGCTCGTCGTCCGTGTCGTAGATCTCCCGCCACGGCGGAAACAGGAAGACCTTGCGGTTGTACCGCCGCGTCCGGATCGCTTCGAGCAAGGCCGGGGAGGGCGCCGAGCCGTTGGCGCGATAGCTGTCGATGATCCCGCGATCGAAGAAGACGCGCCGCGGCTCGCTCGACAGGCCGTCGAAGATCGCAATGTCGCGCTCGGCGCATAGCTGCACGTAGAGATCGTTGTCGCGCCAAGGCACGCCGTCGCCGCCGGACTCGACCTGCTCGCGGATCACGGCGCGGGCGGTCTCCTCGACGACAAGCTCGCCCATCGCCGCCAGGCGCCGGATGAGCGTGGTCTTGCCCACACCGGGGCCGCCGGTAAGGACGAAGAAGTTGGGCTTGTGGATCATGGTTTCCCTCCCATCCGGGGAGGGAAGGCGTCACTTCGGCGGGCAGCCGGTGAAGCTTCCGACCTTGATGGCGGTGAGGTTGCTGAGGTTGAGCTTCTGCATCGACTTCATCGAGGCGGCGTTGTGGCCCGTGTAGAGGTCGATGCGCTGGCCCTTGATCGCGCCGCCGATGTCGGAAGCGTACCAGTAGCCGTCGTGGGCCTGGCCGTCGGGCATCTTCAGGCCCACGGTCTCCTTGATGAAGACCACGGTGCGGCGCGGAATGATGGTCTTGTCGACCGCCAGGGTGCGCATCGGCACCACGCGGCAGCCGAGGCTGTCCAGGCTGCCCACGCCCTTGGCGCCGGCGTGGTAGAGCGTGGCCTTCACGTTGAAGACGGCCGAACCCGGCAAGGCGCCCGAAATGATCGAGGAGACCAGGTCCCCAACCGGATCGTTCGTCGCGGCTTGCGCGTTGGAGGCGATACCGATGGCGGAAAGCACTGCCAGGGCGGCGAGGCGGCGTCGCATGGACGGCGTCCTCCTTCGTCGTTGAACTGGTGGCCGGAGTCCTAACGGCTGAGGTCCTCTGGGGCAACCCCGGAAGGTCGATTGGTCGCGGGCTGTGAGTTTCCCTAACATCAGACGTGAACCGCTATCGCTTGATCGCGAAGGGATTCCGCCGCAAAGCCGACCTCCACACAGCGGAGGCGGCGGCGTGAAAATCTATGGTGACAGCATCTCGGGCAACTGCCTGAAGGTGAAGTGGACGGCCGATTTTCTGGGCCTGAAGTACGACTGGATCGAGACGAACGTCCTCAACGGCGAGTCGCGGACCGAGGCCTACATGGCGATGAACCCCGCGGGGCAGGTCCCCGCGGTGATCCTGGGCGACGGCCGGCCGCTGGCGCAGTCCAACGCCATCATCGTGCATTTCGCCGAGGGCTCCAGCCTGATCCCGGCCGATGCCTACGACCGGGCGAGGATGTTCGAATGGCTGTTCTGGGAGCAGTACAGTCATGAGCCCTACGTCGCGGTGGCGCGGTTCCAGGTGCGCTACCTCGGCAAGCCGGTGGCCGAGCTCGAAGAGCGGCTCGTCGAACGCGGCAACGGGGCGCTGCGGCGCCTCGAGCTCGGCCTCGCCGACTCGCCCTTCCTTGTCGGAGAAGCCCTGACCCTCGCGGACGTGGCGCTGGTGGCCTACACCCGGGTGGCGCACGAGGGCGGATTCGACCTCGATCTCTATCCGCGCGTGAAGGCGTGGGTGGTGCGCGTCGAGCAGGCGCTGGATATCCGCTGACGCCGGCCGCCGCGGCGTCTTGCCATTGTCACGGGTGGGCGGGAAAAGCAGGGCATGAAACGCCTTTCCGCCCTGGCGCTCGCCGCCGTCGTCGCCGCTGCCCCCAGCTCGTTGTTCGCCTGGGGCAACACCGGCCACCGCATGCTGGGCGAGATCGCTGCCCGCGCCCTGCCGCCGGAGATGCCTGCGTTCCTGCGCACGAAACAAGCGTCGATCGACATCGGCGAGCTCTCCCGCGAGCCCGACCGGTCGAAGGGGGCGGGCAAGCTGCACGACCAGGATCGCGATGCGGCCCACTTCATCGACCTGGACGAGGACGGCAAGCTGCTGGGCGGCCCGCCGATGCTGCCGTTCGCCGCCACGCGCGCCGACTTTGAGACCCAACTGCGCGCCGCGGGGCTCGACCAGTGGAAGGTCGGCTATCTCCCGTACTCGATCCTCGACCGCTACCAGCAGCTCACCAGCGACTTCGCCTATTGGCGCGTCCTGAAGGCGGCCGAGGCCAATCCCGCCTGGCGGAAGAACCGCGCCTGGTTCACCGCCGACCGCATCCGCCGCGAAGGCCTGATCCTGAAGACCATCGGCGAGCTCAGCCATTTCGTCGGCGACGGCAGCCAGCCGCTTCACGTCACCAGCCACTACAACGGCTGGGGCGACGGCCCGAACCCGAACGGCTACTCCAAGGCCCGGCTGCACGGGCCCTTCGAGAGCGACCTCGTGCAGGCGACGGTGAAGCCTGCGGCGGTGGCGGCCAAGGTCGCGCCCCTGCGCCTCTGCAACTGCCCTATCGAACAGCGCGTTTCCGATTACCTCAGCGCGACGGGCAAGCAGGTGATCCCGTTCTACGAAATGGAGAAGGCCGGCGGCATGGCTCCGGGCGATCCTCGCGGAACCGCCATGGCCACCGACCGGATCGCGGTCGGCGCGTCGGAACTACGCGATATGATCGTCGAATCCTGGCGGGCGAGCCTGAACTCGAAGGTGGGCTGGAAGCCGGTGGCGGTGAAGGACGTGCTCGACGGCAAGGTCGATCCTTATCCCGCGCTCTACGGAATCGACTGATGGCGGCTCCGCAGTTCGGCGAGCGTGAGGCGGCCCGCGACTATCGGGATCGACCGGCGGCCTTCGGCATCGTCGAGCGGGACGGGCGCATCGCCCTGGTGCGGGTGGAGAAGCCGCATCACACCGCTTGGTTCGACCTGCCGGGCGGCGCCATCGATCCGGGCGAGGTCGCCGAGGAGGCCGTGGTGCGCGAGTACGGCGAGGAGGCGGGCCTGAGCGTCGCCGTCGGGCGCGCCTACGCGACGGCGGACCAGTACTTCGTGAACACGGACGGCGAGGCGTTCAACAACCTGGCGACCTTCTTCACACTCGAACTGAAGGGCGAGGAGCCCGGCCTCAAGATCGAGGACGACCACACCCTGGTCTGGAAGGATCCGCACGAGGCGCTGGCGATCCTGCGCCATGACGCCCATGCCTGGGCGGTCGCGGCATGGCTGAGATTGCGCGGACGCGCCTGAGGCGCTAGCAGCGCGCCATGACAGCGAAGATCATCGAAGGCTTGCCCGTCGCCGAACGCCTGCGCGCGGAGGTGACGGCCGAGGTCGCGCGGCTGCGCGCCGAACATGGCCTTCAGCCGGGCTTGGCGGTTGTGCTGGTCGGCGACGACCCCGCCAGCCAGTCCTACGTCAAATCCAAGGGCGAACAGTCGCTGGCCGCCGGCATGCACTCGGTCACCCATCGCCTTCCGGCCGAGACCTCGCAGGAGACGCTGCTGAAGCTCGTGCACGAGCTGAACGCCGACCCGAAGATCCATGGAATCCTGGTGCAGCTTCCCCTGCCGAAACACCTGGACGAGAAGCCCGTCATCGACGCGATCGATCCCGACAAGGACGTGGACGGTCTGCACGTCGTCAACGCGGGGCGTCTGGCCGTAGGGTTGCCTGCGCTGACGGCCTGCACGCCGGTCGGCTGCATGGTCCTGCTGCGCGACACCCTCGGCGATCTGACCGGCAAGCACGCGGTGGTCCTGGGCCGCTCGCGCCTGGTCGGCAAGCCGATCGGGCAACTGCTGCTGGCCGCCAACTGCACGGTCACCATGGCGCATTCGAAGACGGTGGATCTCGCCGGCGTGTGCCGCATGGCGGATATCCTTGTCGCCGCGGTCGGCCAGCCGCGCATGGTGCGCGGCGACTGGATCAAGCCGGGCGCGACGGTGATCGACGTGGGGATCAACCGCGTGCCGTTCGACAATCCGGAACAGGCGGCGCTCGGCAAGACCAAGCTGGTCGGCGACGTGAACTACAAGGAAGCGCTGCAGGTGGCGGGGGCGATCACCCCGGTGCCGAAGGGCGTCGGCCCCATGACCGTCGCCTGCCTGCTGCAGAACACCGTGACGGCGGCCAAGCGGCAGGCGGGTCTCGACGCCTAAGCGGGCGGCTTGGCGTTCTCGTTGGTCCAGGCGACCACCTCGCCCAGCACCTCCTTCACCGCCCGATCGTAGGCCGGGACGATGGCGCTGACGCGGTTGTCGCCCGCCGTCGCGCGCTTTTCGAACAGCTTCTCCGCCACCAGCCCTCGGTCGGTTCCGCTGGTCAGCGCCGCGCGGACGCGCACGATGACGGTGGGCGGCGCCTTCGGTCCGCGCTCGTAGTGGGCCTCGAAGTTGCGCACGTCGAGGCGCAGGATGTAGGGCGCGACGCCCGGTTCGCCGCGCGCGATGAGGCGCACATGACCCGGGTCGGCGTCGAAGGCGGCCACCACCGCCTCGTCCCACAGCACCGCCGCGGGGGCGATCCACCGGGTCTCGGCCACGTAGGCAGCCTTGCCGCTGGTGATCGTCAGCAGCCGATCACCAGCCGACTCCCGCTGGAAGGTCGCGTTGGTGCGGAAAACCCCCACGCTGCCGACGGCCGCCTCCACGTCCTGCGCGGCGACGGCTTGGCCGAAGCGGTAGAGGTGCGCCGGCTTGCTCTTGGGCAGCAGCGAGACGCAGGCGCTCAGGGCCAGCGCCGAGAGGCCGACCGTGGCTAGGCGGAGGAGGGTGGCGGGTCGCGTCATTGGGGCACCTTCACTTCCTCGGCCTTGCCCTTGCCGAGCGTACCGGTCGGATTGGACTGGACCTCGTTGATCAACCGCTCCAGCGACTGGGCGGTCTCCTGCAACTGGATCACCGCGCCGGTGATCTGAGGCAGGCCATTGGTGGCGAAGTCTGCGGTCGGGCCCTGGAGGCGGTCGATCATCGCCCGGGCGTCCTTGGCCGTGACCTTGGCCTCCTCGGCGGCGTCCGCGAGGTTGGCGATCGCGCGCTTGCCGTCGCCGTCCACCACCCCGCGGGTCGACGCCGACAGCTTGGCGATCTCGTCGGCTGCGGTGTCGATCCGCTGCAGCGCGCTTTGGGCGTCGGCGATTATCGCCTTGCGCTCCCGCAGCTCGGCCGTGAACGCCTGCGCGTCCGACAGCGAGGCCGAGAAGGTCTTGATGTTCTGATCGGAGAGGACGCGGTTCACGCGGTCCAGCGCCTCGATGGTGCGGGTCAGGACCGTGCCGCCACCCTCCAGCAGGTCGGAGATGGCGCTGCGCTGGCTGCGAACGATCGGAATGCAGTCCCGTCCCAGCCCCAGGCGCTCGCACCGCGGCTTGTCCGCCTCCTTCAGCAGGGGGCGCGTGCCGGTGCCGGCGGTGATCTGGATGTAGTTGAGGCCAGTGATGCCCTGGGGCTCCAGCGTCGCATAGCTGTCCACGCGGATCGGCACGTCTTCGGTGACCCGCACCCGCGCGATCACGTTGCGTGGGTTGAACTTGTCCAGCGCGATCTTGGTGACCTCGCCAACCTTGATGCCGTTGAAGTGGACCTCGCCGCCCTCGTTCAGCCCGCGGACCGGGCCCTGGAAGACGATGTCGTAGAGATCGTACTCGGCATTGATCCGCAGGCGCGCCAGCCAGACGACGAAGACGACCAGCGCCACCGTCAGGATCAGGGTCGAAAGCCCCACCAGGGCGTAGTTGGCGTTTCTTTCCATCAGGCTTTCGTCCCTGCTCGGGCGTCCCGCGCCGCGCGGCCCCGTGGGCCCAGGAAGTATTCTCGGATCCACGGATGATCCGAACGCTCGAGCTCGCGAACCGGAGCCGTGGCGACCACGTGCTTGTCCGCCAGCACGGCGACCCGGTCGGTGATCTCGTAGAGGGAATCGAGGTCGTGGGTGATCATGAAGACAGTCAGGTCCAGGCTGTCGGCCAGGTCTCGGATCAGCTCGTCGAAGGCCGCCGCGCCGATCGGGTCGAGACCCGACGTGGGCTCGTCGAGGAACAGCAGTTCGGGATCGAGCGCCAGCGCCCGCGCCAGGCTGGCGCGTTTCTTCATGCCGCCCGAGAGTTCGGCAGGCTTCAGCGAGCCCGCCTCCGGGCGGAGGCCCACCATCGCGATCTTGAGGTCAGCCAGCTCGTGCGCCTCCCGGCGGGACAGGCGGGTATGTTCGAACATCGGGGCCGCCACATTCTCCCGCACGGTCAGGTTCGAGAACAGCGCCCCCCCCTGGAACAGCACGCCCCACGAACGCTCCAGGGCGCTCCAGCGCCGCTGCGAGGCGCGCTTCAGCTCCTGGCCGAACACGGTCACCGTCCCGGCGTCGGGGCTGCGCAGGCCGATGATGGTGTTGAGCAGCACCGACTTGCCCGTGCCCGAGCCACCCACCACGCCCAGCACCTCGCCGCGCTTCACGGTGAGGTCGAGGTTGTCGTGCACCACGTGGTCGCCGAACTGCGACCGCAGGCCCCGCACCTCGACGGCGGGGCCGGACTGGGCCAGCAGCTCGTCGTCGCCGACGGCGGAGTCCTTGCGCGCGTCGCTCATAGGTCGAGCTGCATGTAGATGAGTGCGAACACGGCATCGAGCATGATGATCGCGAAGATCGCGTGCACGACGGACGCCGTGACCCGTTGTCCCAGCGACTGCACGTCGCCGCCCACCAGCAGGCCCTGCCGGCAGCCGATGCCCGCGACGACCCCGGCCATGACCGGCGCCTTGGACAAGGCGATCCAGAAGTGGGTCGCGCCGACGTTGTCGACGATGCGCTGCAGGAAGAATGTGGGGCCGAGGCCCAGGGTGGACCAGGTCACCATCAGGCCGCCCAGCAGGCCGGCGAGGGTGGCGACGAACGTCAGTAGCGGGATGGTGACCAGCAGGGCGACGAACCGCGGCAGCACTAGCGCCTCGAACGGATCGACGCCCATCACCTGCATCGCGTCCACCTCCTGCTGCATCTTCATCGAGCCCAACTCGGCGGCGAAGGCGGAGGCCGACCGGCCCGACAGCAGCACCGCCGTGATCACGATGTTGAACTCCCGCAGGATCGCAACGCCGATCAGTTCGACGACGAACACTTCGGCCCCGAACTGCCGCAGCATGTTCACGCCCAGCAGGGCGACGACCGCTCCGATGAAGAAGGTGGTGATCGCTACGATCGGGATCGCGTCGAGGCCGGCCCGCTCCATCTGGGTAAAGATCGGCGCCCAGCGGACCTTTCGGGGCGCGCGGAACAGGTTGGTCAACGCTCGAAGCGTCACCACGAGCAAGTGGCCGAGGAAGCCCATGGTGTCGAGGAACTCGACGCCCAGGTCGACCACACCGCGGCCAATGCGGATGGTGAGGTTATGGAAGCCTCGTGGTTCGGCCCGGACCACCGGCTTCACCCGCGCGGCGTTGTCCACCAGTTCGAGGAGGCGGCGCGTCTCCGGCCGTGCGGCGACCTTGTCGAGGGCGAACCCCTCGCCGACGGCGCGAATGACCGCATAGGCGCCCGCGGTGTCCATGCGGCGCACGCCGTTTAGGTCGAGGGTCGCGCCGGGCTGGCTGTGCAGGGCGCGCGCCAACCCTTCACCTGCCCCGCCGAGCAGGTTGGTCGTCCAGTCGCCGGTCAGAATCGCCGTGGGGCGATCCGTCGCGGACTGCATGTCGAAGTGCGCAGGCTTCTCCATACGAGGGTTGTCCGGGGCGTCGGGGCGGCTGTCCAGCCTTCGCGTTCCGGTTCGTGCTCCCCCGTCCAATGGCGCCCGGCCAACAACAGCCGAGACCCGAACGCTCATATGGCGAAGGCTGTTCCCTCCACAAGCGCGGCGCGCCGACCACAGCTACAGCCACGCTCAGCCAATTTTTGGTCCAAGTCCGCCGGGTAAGCATCACGGATTCCGACTGAAATGACTCGCTTGCGTAGGAGTGGAGAGAGTGACCCGACAGATCGACCTCGCAGGGGCCTCCGGCGCGCGCTACCGCTACAGCCCGCTGGATGAAGAGCGGTTTCTGCCGCCGGCCGGCGCCAACTACGTCATCGCCGAGCTGAAGGAGGAGGGGCCGAACGTCGTCTACGCCGGCGAGACCGACAACCTCGCCAGCCAAACCTGGCGCTCCGACCTCGAGCGCGCGCGGCGCAAATATGCCGAGGCGACGCTGCTGACCCGTCTGAACGTGACGCGGGCGGTGCGCGAGGCCGAGCGTGCGGACCTGATCCAGAACTATCATCCACCGTTGAACGGCTGAGCCTTGGCGGCGCATCCTAGGGCGTGAACGCGCCGCCTCTCATCGTCATCTTCGGCGCCGTCGTGCGCCCCGACGGCGCGCCCTCGGCGTCTTTGCTGCGGCGGATCGGTTACGGACTCCAGGCTGCACGGTCGTATCCCACAGCGCCGGTCCTCTGCTCCGGCGGCGTCTGCCGGCCCGGCACGCCGTCGGAGGCTTCGATCATGGCGCAGGTCCTGGTCGGGGAGGGCGTATCGGAGGATCGGTTGGTCCTGGACGAGGAGAGCCTGTCCACGCTCGACAACGTCGAGGCGGCCGTGCGCGCCGTCGACGCTGGGGGCCATCCGTTCGTGCTCGCTTGCAGCGATGCCTATCACCTGCCGCGCATACGGCTCCTGCTGAGCCTGCACGGCGTGCGCTGCCGCACCGGGACGGGCCTGGAGCGGGCTCCCATGGACCACGTGCTGGCGATGGCGGTGCGCGAGGCGGCGGCGATCCCGCACAACATGGCCCGGGTCATGGCGCGCAGATCCCGGCGCACGTCATAGTGCTGTCCAACTCCCTCGGAAGTGTGAGGCATGGCTTCGGAACACGACGACAACCCCTTCGCCCGCAATAGCGCGTGGCCGAAGATGCCCCAGGCGCCGTTTCGCGTCGGACCCCTGCCCAAGGGTCAGCCGGCGGCGCCGGCCCTGGAGCCGAAGCCGCAGGCCGCGACGACTATAACGCCGGCTTTCGTGCGGCCGACCGGCGCTGTCGCATCTTCCGGCCTCGCAAGCGGCGGCGCCGTGCCGCGCGCCGCGCCGCAAACCCAACCGCAGCCGCCCCAGCCTTCAGCGCCTGCCGTTCCGCTCGCGCCCGTGGTCGATATCGCCGCCCCGCCGGCGTCCGAGGCGCAGCCTGTTGAGCCGTCGACGCCCGAAGCGCGGCCCGAACCTTATGTCGAGATCGCGCCCATCATCGTGCAGCCGCTCGGCAGCGGGGCGCGCAAGACCGTGCGCAAGTCTCCGGTTCCGGCCATCGCCGCGACGGCGGCAGGTCTCGCCGCGATCCTCGGCATCGCCTATGCGCTCAACCGGGGCCAGGAAGAGGCGCTGAAGAGGGCGGCTTCGCAGCCCGCGGCGGTCATCGCCGCACCCGCCGCGCCTCAGCCCCCCGCGCCTGAGACCGTCTCGCCCGTCCCCGCTCCACCCGCCACGGCCGTCGCTCCAGCCAACTCGCCGCCCCGCCCGCAGGTCGCGTCGAGGCCGCTCGCTCGCACATCGGCCAGCCCGCAGAAGATCGACCTGCCGGCGCCGGCCGCCGAGACCGGTGTCGCCGAGCCGGCGATCTCGTTGCCAACACCGCCGTCGCGCGTGGTCGTTCCCGAGCCCACGCCGCTTCCGAGCTACACGCCGCCGGCAGCCCCGGATCCCACCGCGCCCGTCAGCAACCAGCGCCGCGACTGAGCTCGACGAGAAAGGGCGGCCCGGATCGCTCCGGGCCGCCCCTCGTTCGCGCGGATTGTCCGGGCGATCAGTACTTCAGGCGCAGCGTCACACCGTACGTCCGCGGCGCGCCCAGGAAGGCGTCGTAGACGCTGACGGCGTCGTTGTTCTCGTCCACCTGGAACGGGCCGTTGAAGCCGACCTGCACATAGTCCTTGTCGAAGAGGTTGTTCGACCAGACTTCGACGGTCCACCGCTCGTCCTTCGAGCCCAGGCCCACACGGCCGTTCACCAGCACCATTTCGTCCTGCAGCTTGGAGGGATGCAGGTCGGAGCCGGTGTTGTAGCTCGACGTGAACTTGCCGGAGAGGTTGGCCTTGAAGACCAGGCCGTTGCTCAGCTCACGCTGGTAGGTGCCGGCCAGCGAGGCCGACCACAGCGGCGCGAACGACAGCCGCGCGCCGGGCAGGCGGCGCAGGCTGTTGAAGCGGGTCGGGTTGATCAGGTCCGAGGCCGTGAACTTGCCGATCTCGGTCTCGGCGTAGGTCACGCCGCCCTGGAACGTCAGACCGTCGATCGGCGGCAGGTAGATGAAGTCCAGGTCCACACCCTTCGAGACCACCTTCGGCAGGGTTTCCACGACGAAGGCCGTGCCGACGAAGGTGTTGAGCTGGAAGTCGGTGAACTTCTGGTAGAACACCGCCGCGTTCAGCAGCAGCGTCCGGTCCAACCAGCTCGTCTTGGCGCCCAGCTCGTAGCTGTCCACGAACTCACCCTTGAAGCCGGTGTCGCCGTCCGCCGTGAAGTCGGGGCCGACCGCGGTCACGCGGATGAGCTGTTCGCGGTCCAGGTTGAAGCCGCCCGCCTTGTAGCCCCGCGAGTAGGACGCATAGGTCATCACGTCGCGGTTCCAGCGGTAGGCCAGCTTGGCCGTGCCCGAGAACTCGTCCTCGGTGTTCTTCTGCTTGAATTTGCCCAGGGCGTCGAAGTCGTTGTTCTGGGAGTTCAGGCACAGGCCGCCGACGATCGTCTGGGCCGTGGCGCCGCCCAGCAGGCGGCTGAGGTTCCCGAACGCCGCCTCGCCCTGGTCGCAGGTCGAGCCCGTGGTCGTGTACTGGGTCGTCAGCGTCTTCTCATCGCGCGTGAAACGCAGGCCGACGGTCAGCTCCAGCGCATCGGTGATCTGGAAGCTGTTGTTGGTGAAGAGCGCGAAGGTGTCGCCCTTCTGCTTGTAGCGGTCGTCCGAACCGGCGCCGGTCTGCAGCACCGAGCCCGGCGTCAGGCCGATGAGCGCCGGGACGCCGCCCAGCACGCGGCCGGCGAAGTAGGCGTAGTAGTCCGTGCCGTAGTTGAAGACCGAACGGCTCTTCAGGTCCTCGTGGGCGTAGAAGCCGCCGACCAGCCAGTTGAGCTTGCCGTCGAGGGCTTCACCCGCCAGGCGGATCTCCTGGCTGAACTGTCCGAACTCGACGAAGTTCGAACCGTCCGCCGGGCGGTACACCAGGTCCGCCGCCGTGAAATCCGAATCCTGGCCCGTCTCCGAGCGCCAGTTGCGGACCGCGGTGATGGCGGTGAGCTTCATGCCCGAGCCGAGGTTCCAATTCAGCTCGCCCGAGAGACCCATGTCCTCGACGTCCTGGCTGGTGGCGCGGTTGGCGTAGCCCTGGCGGTCGAA
>NZ_JANINU010000346.1 GCF_024508875.1 Phenylobacterium sp. | reverse complement strand
TAGAAGCCCGTGATCGAGTCGGCGGTCTCGCTGTCGATGTGGAACACGTCGGCCCAGCCCGCGTGATGGCGCATCAGGGCCCAGGGTCGTTCGATGCGGTCGCTCACCGATAGTCTCCGTCGAAGGTGTCCGATTCCGCCCGAAGGCGGCTGTCACAGCCCTTTAGCGCGGCGCATCGTCCCGTCCAACGCCGCGATGTCGGATTCTGGCTTCCCTGGCGCTGCGTCAGCGTGAGAAAGCCGGACTCATTGAATTGATCCATTGCGTCCAGAGTTGTTCCATTGAGCAAGATCACGATCGGCCGCCAATTCTGCGGCCCGCCGAATTCCGGCAACGGCGGCTATGTGTGCGGCGTCCTCTCTCGCGAGCTCGACGGGGCTGTGACGGCGGTCCTGCGGGCGCCGATCCCGCTCGATGCGGAGCTTGGGCTGGAACGGCGTGACGGCCTCGCCCTCCTGCTGGGCGAGGCGGGAGCGACCATCGCCCAGGGCGGCCCGGCCGCCCAGGAACTACCCGAGCCGCCGCCGTCGCCCGGGCTGGACGCTGCGCGCGAGGCCAGCACGCGTCATCCTGGGCTCAACGAGCGCATCCATCCGATCTGCTTCACCTGCGGCACGGCGCGCGACGAGGGCGACGGCCTGCGGGTTCTGCCGGGGCAGGTCGCGGGCGCCGAGACGGGTCTGGTGGCCTGCGCCTGGACCCCGCACGCGAACTTCGCGGCCGCCGACGGAACCGTGGGCGCCGAGATCGTCTGGGCTGCGCTGGACTGCCCGGGCTACTTCGCGTGGGTGGAGAAGGAAGGCCGCCACGGCGCGTTGCTGGGCACGATGACGGGCGAGATCCTGGAACCGGTGAAGGCCGGCGAGGACTATGTCGTGGTCGCTTGGCCGATCCTGAAGGACGGTCGCAAGGAGATCGCCGGAACGGCCCTGTACGACGCGGCGGGCCGGCTGGTGGCGCGCTCGCACCAGGTCTGGATCGTGATGGGACCGCGAGGGCCGATGGCAGCGGCGGCGCCGGCGAGCGCGACCGCCTGACCCTTGCGCGCAGGCCGTCGGCCCGCCACAAGCGGCTCGGCGGGAGGACCCAGGGATGCGGGCGGCTTCGGTCTCGGACTATCGCGAACTCGCGCGGCGCAGGCTGCCGAACATCTTCTTCGAGTACATCGACGGCGGCTCGTACGCCGAGGAGACGCTGCGCCGCAACGTGGCCGACCTGGAGGCCATAGCGCTGCGCCAACTGGTGATGCGCGATACCACGAAGCTGGACATGACCGTCCAGACCCTGGGCCAGACACTGAAGATGCCGGTGGGGCTGTCGCCGGTCGGCATGGCGGGGATGTACGCGCGGCGGGGCGAGACCCAGGCGGCGCGGGCGGCGGCGAACGCCGGCGTGCCCTTCTGTCTGTCCACCGTCGGCGTCTGCTCCATCGAGGAGGTGGCGGCCACCGGGACGGCGCCCTGGTTCCAGCTCTACATGCTGAAGGACCGCGGCTACATGCGCGAGCTGCTGCAGCGGGCCAAGGCCGTGGGCAGCCCGGTGCTGGTGTTCACCGTGGATCTCCCGACGCCGGGCTCCCGCTACCGCGACATCCGCTCGGGCTTCACCGGCGCTACGCCGCTCCAGGCGCTGCTGACCCAGGCGGTCGATGGCGTGACCCATCCCGGCTGGACCTGGGACGTCTTCGTCCAAGGGCGGCCGCACACCCTGGGCTCCGTACAAGGGGCGGTCACGGAGGGGCGGCGTGTCACCGATTTCCTGTCCTGGATCGCCAGGAACTTCGATCGCTCGGTGACCTGGAAGGACATGGACTGGGTGCGCGAGACCTGGGACGGGCCGATCGTCGTGAAGGGCGTCCTGGATCCGGCCGATGCGCGCGACGCGGTGCGGGCGGGGGCGCAGGGCCTCGTTGTCTCCAACCACGGCGGGCGGCAACTCGACGGGGTGAAGTCCTCGATCTCGGCGCTGCCGCGGATCGCCGAGGCCGTCGGTGGCGATCTCGAGGTGTTCATGGACGGCGGCGTCCGTTCGGGTCTCGACGTCCTCAAGGCGCTGGCGCTGGGGGCCAAGGCCTGCTTCGTCGGTCGTCCCTGGGCCTGGGCGCTGGGCGCGGGCGGCCAGCCGCATGTCGAGAAGATGCTGGACACGCTGCGGGCCGAACTGGCGGTGGCGATGATCCTGACCGGTTGCGTCAATGTCCGCGATGCGGGGCGCAGCCTGCTCGACGAGGACTAGCGTCGGCGGTCGGCTGAGGCGAGGGCGACCTGAGAGCCAGTGAGGCCTCGCGGCGGCGCCAAACGCCTGTGCGGCCAGCAAAACATTGGAAAAGTCGCCTTTCTGGGGAACTGCATTGTGCAGTGCGAAACCGTTTGCTTACCTAAGAGTTAAGGACCCGCTCGGTTTCGGAGGACGGGTATGCGTGAGTCGAAACTCCTGGCGTATTCACTGAGCCACGACGAGGACGTCTGGCGCTGGTCGGTCTATGACGAGGACGGGATCACCGTCGCCGACGGCGCCAACGACACCCAGGCGGCGGCGCAGGCGGCCGTGGACGTGACCCTGCGGTCGGCAGGGTGCGATTACCTCACGGCCTAGGTCGCGCGGTCTGCGAGGTCGGGGATTCCTTCTGACGGCCGCGCACTCTAGCGTGGCGCGATGCTGACTCCGGTTCTGGCGCGCATCTGGCAGTTCGTAAGGCGTTTCGAGGCGCGGGTGCTGATCGCGCTCGTGATGACGGCGGGTGCGCTCTGGGCGTTTCTCGGCATCGCCGACGAGATGGCAGAGGGCGAAACGCGTTCGCTGGACAGCCGGATCATCCTGGCGCTGCGCGAGCCCGGCGACGTCAACAACCCGATCGGCTCGAAGAACGTCGAGGAGGCGGTGCGCGACGTCACCGCGCTGGGCGGCACGACGCTGGTCGTCGTGGTGACGGTGGTCGCCGTGCTGGCGTTCGTGTTCCACAAGAAGCAGCGCCACGCGCTGGTCATGGCCGGAGCGGTGCTGGCGGCGTGGGGGTCCAGCCAGGCGACCAAGGCGCTGTACGGGCGACCGCGCCCTGACCTCGTGCCTCATGAGGCCTATGTCTATTCGGCCAGCTTCCCGAGCGGGCATTCCACCATGTCGACCGCGGCGTTCCTGACGCTGGCGATGCTGATCGCCAGCCTGGAGCCGCGGCGGCGGAGCAAGGCGCTGGCCTATGGCCTGGCGGCGGCGGTGGTGGCGGGGGTCGGCTTCAGCCGGGTGTACCTCGGGGTCCACTGGCCCACCGACGTGCTGGCCGGCTGGTGCCTGGGCGCCATGTGGGCGCTGGTCGGCTGGGTGGCCCTGCGCGCGATGCATGCGCCGACGCGAGGAAGCTAGCCGCAGAACCCGGCGAGGTCGGGCGTCCGGCCGTTCCAGCCCGACACTGCCTCGAAGGCCGCGCCCAGCGTCACGATGGCGGCCTCGTCCTGCGGGCGGCCGAGGATCTGGAGTCCGGCGGGCAGGCCTTCGTCGGTGAGGCCGCAGGGGACGCTGATCCCGGGCAGGTCGAGGTAGTTTGCGGCACGGGTCAACCGGCTCAGCGGCGACACCGTCTCGTCCACCGCGTCGATCGGCGGGGCGGGTATCGGGCAGGTGGGGGAGACGAGGGCATCGTAGGCGGACAGCCAGGCGTGGAACCCGCGCTGATCGGCCTGACGCTGCAGGTGGGCCTGGGCCAGGCGTTCGTCCGAGATCTCGCGGCCGACCTCGAAGCGGCGCACGATCCAGGGGTCCATGACGTCGGCGTGCGCCTCGATCCGCGCCTTCCAGATCCGCCAGCCTTCGCCGGCCATCAGCATGCCGTTGGGGGTAAAGGAGTGCTCCAGCGTCTGAGGCGGGGCGACCATCTCCACGCCGACGCCGGCGGCGGACAGCCGGTCGAGCGCCGCGAGGTAGAGGCGGGCGATCTCGGGATGCACCTCGCCCAGCTCGTCCAGCGGGATGGCGGCGACCTGTCGGCCGCGGGCGCCGGCGGCCAGAGCGGCCTCGGCGTCGAACGGGCCGCGGACGGCGGCTTCGCCGTCGGGGCCGGAGATCACCGCCAGCGCGCGGGCGGCGGTGGCGACGTCGCGGGCGAGGACGCCGACGGTGTCGAGGGCGGGGCTGAGCGGATGGACGCCCTTCAGGCTGACGAGGCCGCGGCCCGGCTTGAGGCCGACGACGCCGCAGGTGGCGGCCGGGATGCGCACCGAGCCGCCGGTGTCGCTGCCGAGGGCCACGTCGCACAGGCCGGCGGCCACCGCGACGGCCGAGCCTGACGACGAGCCGCCGGGCGCGCGATGGACCGCGGAGTCCCAGGGGTTCCACGGGGCGCCGACCGCGCGGTTCGTGCCCCAGCCGCCGTAGGCCAGCTCGACGGTGTGGGTCTTGCCGACGGCGACGTAGCCGGCCTGGAGGAGGCGCTCGACGACGGCGGCGTGGTGGGCGGGGCTAGGATCCAGTGGCACGCGGGCGCCGCCGCCGGTGGGGACGTCGGCGACGTCGAACAGGTCCTTGATGGCCAGGGTCGGCCCCGTCGCCACGTCGCCGGTCAGCGGCGGGTCGAAGACCTGGACGAAGGCCTTCAGGCGGCCGTCGTAGCGGCGGATGCGGGCGAGCGCTTCGTCGGGGGTCATGGTCCCTCCCTTAACGGGGAGGGACAGCTCGCGATAGCGAGCAGGGTGGAGAAGGCTGGGTCGGAGTGCGGTTCGGCGATCACAATTAGGCGCTGGTCAGGCGGAGGCTTCCCCACCCTGGCTGCTTTCGCAGCCTGTCCCTCCCCATTAAGGGAGGGACCATGAACCTCTACGACCTGCTGGCCAGCCGCTTTCCGGCCGACCGTTCCAAGCCCTGCTTCCTGCTGAGTGACGGGCGGGCGATCAGCTATGGCGAGCTGGAGGCCGGGGCGGCGCACGCAGCCGGCCGGCTGGTGGCGCAGGGCGTGCAGCCGGGCGACCGGGTGGCGCTGCAGGCCGAGAAGAGCGCCGAGGTCATCATGATCTACCTGGGCGTCCTGAAGGCCGGCGCGGTCTTCCTGCCGCTGAACAGCGCCTACACCGCGAGCGAGGTGGACTACTTCCGGGGCGACGCCGAGCCCAAGGTGTTCGTCACCGATCCGCCGGCCTGGGTGGCGGAGGCGGCGGGGCATGCGCCGCTGGAGGCGACCGCGCCGCGGGCGGCGGGCGACCTGGCCTCGCTGATCTACACCTCGGGGACCACCGGGCGGTCGAAGGGGGCGATGCTCAGCCACGGAAACCTGGCGGAGAACGCCCTGGCGCTGCACGCGGCCTGGGGCTTCACGCCGGACGACGTGCTGCTGCATGCGCTGCCGATCTTCCACGTCCACGGGCTGTTCGTGGCGCTGCACTGCGCGCTGCTCAGCGGCTGCCCGATGGTGTGGCTGCCCAAGTTCGCAGACGCCGAGGTGCTGGCGGGGCTGGATCGGGCCACGGTGATGATGGGCGTGCCGACGTTCTACACGCGGCTGCTGGCCAATCCGGGCTTCACGCGGGAGGTGGCGGCCGGCGTTCGGGCGTTCATCTGCGGCTCGGCGCCCTTGCTGCCCTCGACCTTCGCCGAGTTCGAGGCGCGGACCGGTCAGCGCATCCTGGAGCGCTACGGGATGAGCGAGGCGGTGATCATCACCTCCAACCCGCTGGACGGCGAGCGGATCGCCGGCTCGGTGGGCTATCCGCTGCCGGGCGTGGAGCTGCGGATCGGCGGGGAGGAGACCCCCTCCATCGCCTCCGGCGACACCTCCCCCGACGGGGGAGGAACTGGGGTGATCCAGATTCGCGGGCCGAGCGTCTTCTCGGGCTACTGGCGGATGCCGGAGAAGACCGCGGAGGAGTTCACCGCAGACGGCTTCTTCATCACCGGCGACGTGGGGCGGTGCGACTCGGACGGGCGGGTGTGGATCTCGGGCCGGGCCAAGGACCTGATCATCTCGGGCGGCTACAACGTCTATCCGAAGGAGGTCGAACTGGTGCTGGACGAGCTGCCGGGCGTCGTCGAGAGCGCGGTGATCGGCGTGCCGCACAGGGACCTCGGCGAGGGCGTCGTGGCCGTGGTGATGGGGCAGGGCGACGAGGCGGCGATGATCGCCGAGGCGCGCCGCCAGCTCGCGGCCTACAAGGCGCCCAAGCGGGTGGTGTTCGTGGACGAGCTGCCGCGCAACGCCATGGGCAAGGTGCAGAAGAACCTGCTGCGGCAGCGCTACGAACGGCTGTTCGAAAGCTGAATCGTCGGGCAGGGTCCGCGCCGACCGGAACAGGGCCCGCCAGAACGGGGCCCATCAGAACAACGGAGGCGACATGGACCTGCAGCTCAAGGGCAAGAACGTGGTGGTGACCGGGGCGACGCGCGGCATCGGCCGGGCGATCGCCGAGTGCTTCGCCGACGAGGGCGCCAACGTCGCCATCTGCGCGCGCAAGGCCGACCAGGTGGCCGAGGCGGTGAAAGCGCTGGAGGCCAAGGGCGTGAAAGCGTTCGGCCAGGCGGTGGACATCGCCGACGGCCCGGCGCTGAAGGGCTTCGTGGCGGCCGCGGCCGCGGCGCTGGGGGGCATCGACGTGCTGGTCTCCAACGCCAGCGCCCTGGTGAACGGCAACGGCGAGGACACCTGGAAGGCGATGTTCGACGTGGACATCATGGGCGCCGTCCGCACGTTCGAGGTGGCCAAGCCGTTCCTCGAGAAGGCGGCGGCCGAGACGGGGGACGCGGCGTTCCTGATCACGGCGTCGGTGTCGGCCGCCGAGGCCAGCCGGCCCGATGCATACGGGGCGATGAAGGCGGCGCTGATCCACTTCGCCAAGGGCGTGGCCCGCGAGGCGGCGCCGAAGAAGGTGCGCTGCAATGTGATCTCGCCGGGGACCGTGTTCTTCGAGGGCGGCGTGTGGGGCAACGTGAAGGCCGGCATGCCCGACTTCTTCGAGCAGATGATCAAGCGCAACCCGACGGGGCGGATGGCCACGCCGGAGGAGGTGGCCGCGGCCACGGTGTTCCTGGCGAGCCCGAGGTCGGCGTTCACCACCGGCATCAACATGCTGGTGGACGGGGCGATCTCGTCGCGAGCGAACTTCTAGGGGCGGGGCGCGCGCTCGCGCCGTCGGGGTGCGACGGTTTTAGAGGTTGGGGGTGTGACCCCCTCCGCCTTCGGCACCTCCCCCAAGGGGGGAGGAACTATGTGGAGCTGACTTGTCTAGATGCTCCCCCCTTGGGGGAGCTCGCGGAGCGAGAGGGGGCTAGTGCGCGGGGCGGTCGGCGGGAGGCTCCTCGTCGTCGCCGGCGACCATCTCGCCGATGATGTCGAGGTCGCGCCGGACCTGGGCCCAGGTGCGGGCTTCGGCGGGGGTGGCGCCAGGGTGGGCGTCGTCGACCATGGCGAAGATGGCGCGCAGGTCGTCGAGCAGGTGGCGGTCCTTCACGGCCAGCAGGCCGATCAGCGCCTTCAGCAGCTTGTCGTGGGCCGTCACGGCGGCGGCCAGGTCGGTCGCGGGAATGTCCATCGGGATATCGTTCGGCGCGCGCGGGGCTGTCTGCGCGCCCGGCGAGAACGGCGTTCGGCGCGCCGCGTTCCCATTTTGGCGTCGACTTCCCGACAAAAGTTCCCTCGCGGCGGCGAATGAGGCGTCCCGCTGCGGGAGGGGGTGCCCGCCTGCGCGCGGGCGAACAGGGTTCACGAACGCCGTTAACGTCGGGGACTGTGCGCGGTCGCCTTCGGCCGGCAGGGATCGAAGCGCCTGCCGAGGGCCGGACCGCGGACAGCTGTCATGGGACCGGCCGACGCGCCGCAGCGCGCCTTCAGGGGCCGGGCCGTCCGCCTCAGGTGCGGGCGGCGATGGCTTCCAGGGTCTGGACGCGGCTGTCCAGGTCCTCGACGAGCTGGCGGGCCACCTCGCGGATGCCGGGCGCGTAGGCGTCGCCGCCCTCGGCGATCTCGGCGGCGAGCTGCTCCAGGTCGACCATGGCGGCCGACAGGGACTTCACATGGTCGCGGGCGAGCTGGCGAGCCTCGGCCTGCAGCCGGCGCACGCGCTCGGAAACGGTTTCAGTCTTCGGCGCGACGACCTTCAGGTCGTTGTCGGCCACGACAGAGAGAGACGGAGACATCCTTATGTACCTCAATCCATGATCCCCAAGGTTTTACGGTCCACGACCCCCGACGGATCACGACGCGACCGCAGCCTTGCTGCTGGAACCTACGTCCAGAGACAGCACAGGTTCCCTGTCTCCCGCATGAACGGCGCCAGTTAACTCTGCTGTGGGGGCAGGTGGGGATTTAGGGACACGGTGGAGGGTTAATGGGGGAGGCTCACCCGCCCCCCTCCGCGATATCGATCTTCGCGCCTTCCACTTCCACCAGCCGGTAGCTCGTCCCCGCCTTGAGCGGGCCGAACTTGATGGACTTGGCGCGGTCGCAGACCAGCAGCAGTTCGCGGCGGGCGTCGAAGGCGTCGGACCAGGTGTGGCCCGGGCGGATGGCGAGCTTGGTGCGGGCGCGGCCGTCGACCAGCAGGGTGCAGTAGGCGACGCGGGCGGCCTGGGTGTTGGTGACCGACAGGACCGGCTTGTCGGCCGCGCCGTCGGCGGCGGGGGCGGCGTGGGCTGCGCCCCCGAAGAGCAGGGCGGCGAGGACGACGGCGGCCGCCGGGCGGGCGCGGCGGCGGCGGAGGGTCTTGGGCATGTGGGCGACGTCCCGGTCTGAGGCTTGAGCGTGGGCCGAGCGTCGAGGGCGCGGCGGCGCGGTGTCAAGATCGGCGACCGGGGTGCTGCGACGAGCGGTACGTTTGGACCGTGGACCCGGGGCGCGCTTCGCGTGGTTCCCGGTGGAGGGGAGGCTGAGCCCCCCGCGTTCGCGGAGATGAGCGGGTGGTGTTGACCCGGTGCGCGGGCGCTGGTCCTGTCGCGGCAGGGCTGTGGGGGCGTTGTGTATGACGGCGGGGTTGGCGGCGGACGGCGAGCGGGCCGGGTTCGGGCCGGGCGAGCGGATCCCCACCATGACCATCCTGCGGGGCGCCGTGGCGCGGCTGCGGCGGGGCGGCTGGCGGGCGGCGGCGCTGGGGCTGGCTATCTTCGGCGCCAGCGCGGCCAGCGACCCGCTGCAGAAGCAGCTCGGCATCACCGACGTGATGGGGCCCGCCTACTGGGCCTTCCTGGCGGGCACGATGGCGGTGGGCGCGCTGCTGGGCGGGCTGACGACCCGGCTGCTGGTCGCGGGGCCGGCCGGCTGGCTGCGGCTGGACCGCGGGCTGGCCGAATATGTGGCGATCATGCTCGCCATGGCGATGACGCTCGCGGGGATCGGCGTGGCCTACGGGGCGTTCGCGGTCCGGCAGTTCAATCGGAACGGCCAGGCCGATCCGCAGGCCGCCCTGTGGCTCGCCCTGGCGGCGATGGCCCTGTATGCGGCGGCGTTCTACGGCTGGTTCCGGCTGAGCCTCTGGCCGGTGGCCCGGCTTATGGGGCGGCGCCTCGATCCGAGACGGGCGTGGCTCCTGATGCTGCGGGCCACGCGCGGGATGGCGCTGGGCTATCTACTCGCCGCGCTGCCGCTGGTGCTGCTCTATGCGGGCGCCTTCGCGTCCGGGGGCGAGGCGGCGGTCGAGGCGGTGCCGAACTGGGCGGGCGAGTTCACGGTCGCCGTCTGGGGCGTGGCGAGCTACGCCATGGTGGCGACGATCTACCAGCTGCGGGTGGAGGCGCCGGCGACGGTGGCGTCGGTGTTCGAGTAGGGCGCGCTGCGCGGGGGTTCGAGAGAAAGGACAAGCCTCGCGTCCCCGCATTCGCGGGGATGAGCGGCACGGGCCCCTACCGCCGCGCGCGGCCTTTCTTGCGGAATTCGTCGGCCTTTTCCTGGCGGACTTCGGCGCGGACGCGCTTGGCGGCCGAGCGGTCGACCTCCTGGCCCTCGGCGGTCAGCATCTCGTTGGCGAATTCGAGGTCGAGGAGCTTCAGGCGCTTGACCTCGTCGCGCAGGCGGGCGGCGGTCTCGAATTCCAGGTTGGCGGCGGCCTCGCGCATGCGGGACTCCAGGTCCTTGAGCGTGGCCTTGAAGTTGTCGCCGACGAAGGGCTGGCCGCCCTCGGCCACGCCGGCCGGGACGGTGACGTGGTCCTTCTCGTAGTGGCTGGCCAGGATATCCTTGATCTGGCTCTTCACGCTCTCGGGCGTGATGCCGTGTTCGAGGTTGTAGGCCTCCTGCTTCTCGCGGCGGCGCTTCGTCTCGGCCATGGCGCGTTCCATGGAGCCGGTGACGCTGTCGGCGTAGAGGATGACGCGGCCGTCGACGTTCCGGGCCGCGCGGCCGATGGTCTGGATCAGCGAGGTCTCCGAGCGCAGGAAGCCCTCCTTGTCGGCGTCGAGGATGGCGACCAGGCCGCACTCGGGGATGTCGAGGCCCTCGCGCAGCAGGTTGATGCCGACCAGGATGTCGAAGGCGCCCAGGCGCAGGTCGCGGATGATCTCGATGCGTTCCAGGGTGTCGACGTCGGAGTGCATGTAGCGGACGCGCAGGCCCTGCTCGTGCATGTATTCGGTGAGGTCCTCGGCCATCTTCTTGGTGAGCACGGTGACGAGCGAGCGGTAGCCGCGGGCGGCCGTGTCGCGCACCTCGGCGATGACGTCGTCGACCTGGCTGAAGCCGTCCTTGCTGACCGGGCGGACGGTGACCGGCGGGTCGATCAGGCCGGTGGGGCGGATCACCTGCTCGGCGAAGACGCCGCCCGAGCGCTCCATCTCCCACGGGCCGGGGGTGGCCGAGACGAAGACGCTGTCCGGCCGCATGGCGTCCCACTCCTCGAACTTGAGCGGGCGGTTGTCGATGCAGGAGGGCAGGCGGAAGCCGTACTCGGCCAGGGTGAACTTGCGCCGGTAGTCGCCCCGGTACATGGCGCCGATCTGCGGCACCGTCTGGTGGCTCTCGTCGATGAACAGCAGGGCGTTGTCGGGGATGTATTCGAAGAAGGTGGGCGGCGGCTCGCCCGGCCGGCGGCCGGTGAGGTAGCGGCTGTAGTTCTCGATGCCGGCGCAGGAGCCGGTGGCCTCGATCATCTCCATGTCGAAGGTGGTGCGCTGTTCGAGGCGCTGGGCTTCCAGGAGCTTGCCGTTGGCGACGAGCCAGTCGAGGCGCTCCTTCAGCTCGATCTTGATCTGGTCGATGGCCTGGCGGAGCGTCGGGCGCGGCGTGACGTAGTGGCTGTTGGCGTAGATCTTCACGCCCTGCAGGTCGTTGGTCTTGCGGCCGGTGAGCGGGTCGAACTCGGTGATCGCCTCGATCTCGTCGCCGAACAGGCTGATGCGCCAGGCGCGGTCCTCGTAGTGGGCGGGGAAGATCTCGATCGTGTCGCCGCGGCGGCGGAACGTGCCGCGCTCGAAGGCCTGGTCGTTGCGCTTGTACTGGAGGGCCACGAGGTCGCCCATCAGCCGCTTCTCGTCGATGCGGTCGCCGGGCTTCAGCGAGAAGGTCATGGCCGAGTAGGTCTCGACCGAGCCGATGCCGTAGATGCAGGACACCGAGGCCACGACGATGACGTCGTCGCGTTCGAGGATCGCCCGGGTGGCCGAGTGGCGCATCCGGTCGATTTGCTCGTTAATCGAGCTGTCCTTCTCGATGTAGGTGTCGGTCCGCGGGACGTAGGCCTCGGGCTGGTAGTAGTCGTAGTAGCTGACGAAGAACTCGACCGCGTTGTCGGGGAAGAAGCTCTTGAACTCGCTGTAGAGCTGGGCGGCCAGGGTCTTGTTGGGGGCCAGGATCAGGGCGGGACGCTGGGTCTCCTCGATGATCTTGGCCATGGTGAAGGTCTTGCCCGAGCCGGTGACGCCGAGCAGGACCTGGTCGCGCTCCTGGGCGTCGATCCCTTCCACCAGCTCGCGGATCGCCTGGGGCTGGTCGCCGGCCGGCTGGTACTGCGAGGCCAGCTTGAAGCGGATGCCGCCCTCGCTCTTTTCCGGGCGCACCGGGCGGTGCGGCTTCCAGAGCATGGGCATTGTGTTCTCGTCGTAGTCGAAGGCGGCCGACATGTCGGCGACGCCCTCTGCAGGCGCGGCGGTGCGAGGCATGGCGTCCAAGGTAGGCGCTCCCGGGCAGGTTCGCCACATCCTGCGCACGGGCCTGCTGACAGCAGGGTGTCAGCAGGCGGCGGTCGGGGTCAGCGCTGCGCCCAGAGCATGCGGCGCAGGGTGGGGTCGCGGTCGATGACGGCGTGCTTGAGGGCGCCGAGGACGTGGAGGGCCAGCAGCGGCCAGAGCAGGTTGGGCGCGACCTTGTGCGCGGTCTCGGCGGCGTCGTGCAGCCACGGGACCGGCTGGGTGAACGGGCTGGTGATCGTCACGAGGCCGAAGACGTCGATGGCGCGGGCGCGGGCCCAGATGACCAGCGGGCCAGTGACGATCTGCACCGCGATCATGCCGAGGAACAGTCCCTGCACGGCCATGGCGACGAAGCGCAGGACACGGTTCTGCTCCAGCGGGCGCGGATGCGGCTGGGCGGCGCTCCACAGCAGCCGGGCGGCGAGGAAGGTCAGCAGCAGCATGCCGACCGAGACGTGGTTGGCCATGGCGGCCAGCTTGGCGGCGCGGCCCTCAGCCTCCTCGAGCTGCTCGCCGAGGAGATAAAGCACGATCACCGCGACCGCCGAGATCCAGTGGAGGGCGATGGCGGCCCAGCCGTAGGCGGCGCGGGTGTTCTGCAGCGACATGGAAGGCTCCGTTCGGGGAACCCAAGCCTAGCCGTGGCCGTGCCGGCGGCCTTTGATGCAGATCAGGCCGCGCCGGCGAGACCCCCAATCGGGTGAGCCGCCGCGTGGGGCGGGCAGGTAGGCAAGCCCTGCGCCGGGGCTGCACGCCCGGCGGCTTTTCATGGGGTTGTCTTGAAGTCTTTCCTGTCTCTCGTCGCCGGCGCCGCCTTGCTCGCGGCCGGTCCCGCAGCCGCGGCCCAGTTCACCAACGGCAGTTTCGAACAGCCGGCGGGTGTGGCCGCGATGAGCCTGATGGCCGGCAGCACCTTCCTGCCCGGCTGGACCGTGGTGGACTCGGTCCCCGGCGGCGACGCCGACATCCAGTACACCAGCAACGCCGCGTACGGCTCCGTGGGCGTGACCGCGTCGGACGGGGAGTACCTGCTCGACCTCACCGGCTCGGTGGGGCGCGGCAAGGGCGTGGCGTCGGATCCGATCGACGTGGTGGCCGGCGCCTCCTACCGGGTCGGCTTCGACGTCGGGGCGTTCTACATCAGGAACTACGGCAGCTTCGGCGACGCCACCGTCGACCTGCTGGTGAACGATGTGCTGGCGGGCAGCTTCACCAACGTCATGAACCGCACCGCGCCGGGCAGCGACTGGCAGCGCTTCACCTACGACTTCGTCGCCACTGGGCCGACGGTGAAGCTCACCTTCCTCTCCAGTACGTCGCTGAGCTCCAGCAGCCTGGGCGTCGGCCTGGACAACGTGGCGTTCGACCTGACGTCCTCGCCGGCGTCCGGCGCGCCGGAGCCGGCCTCGTGGGCGCTGATGATCGCCGGCTTCGCGGGCGTCGGCGCGGCGGTGCGCCGTCGCCGGGCGGCCGCCGCCTGACGGCCCTCAGCGCCGTTCGTTCAGCCAGTCGCGGACGGTGGCGTTCACCAGCTTCTCGGCGTCGTGCTGGACGAAGTGGCCGGCCGTTGGCGCCATGACGATGGTGGTGTCGGCGTCGACGTAGTTCCAGGTCCCGGAATGGCCGGCGGCGTTGAGGGCGGTGTCCTTCATGCCGTGGATCACCAGCACCGGGACCGTCACCCGCTGGTTCGGCGGCTGCATCGTCGCCGGGGTCTCGGTGGCCTCGCCGGTCCCGCGCGGGTAGTTAGCGCGGTAGTAGTTCATCATGGCCGCGAAGTCGGAGCGCTTCAGGGCCTCGACGTAGCCCGCCTT
Organism: Phenylobacterium sp.; assembly: GCF_024508875.1. GTDB lineage: Bacteria > Pseudomonadota > Alphaproteobacteria > Caulobacterales > Caulobacteraceae > Phenylobacterium. The sequence goes on along the minus strand of NZ_JANINU010000346.1, from coordinate 2,752 downwards.
CTCCTTGGGGTCCTTGACCCAGCCAGCCAGGCCCTCGGCGGTCAGCGCCTTTTCCGAGCCCTCCTTCTGGAAGTTGCGGGCGTAGTCCGACCCCGCCTGCTGGGCCTTGTTGGTGGCGAGCTCCCGGGCCATGCCGGCGGGGTGGGGCACGCTCATGATGACGAGCTTGTTCACGAGGTCGGGCCGGTTGAACGTCACCTGCCAGGCGATGGCCGCGCCCCAGTCGTGGCCAATGACGATGGCGTCCTTCTGGCCCTCGGCGGCGATCACCGCGGCGACGTCGCCGATCAGGTTGGGCATGGCGTAGGCCGCGACGCCCTGGGGCTTGTCCGAGAGGTTGTAGCCGCGAAGGTCGAGGGCGGCGGTCCGATAGCCGGCCTTGTTCAGCTCGGCCATCAACGGCTTCCAGGTCGCCCAGTAGTCGGGGAAGCCGTGGATCATCACGACCAGCGGCCCCTTGCCGTCGACCACATAGTGGATCTTCACGTCGCCGTTCGTGGCGGTCCGATCCTGCGGCGCGGCCTGGGCCGGCGCGGCGACGGACAGGGACAGCGCGGCCACAAAGGCGGCCAGGGCGCGGATCATCGGACGTCTCCCCTTTATGATTTACGCCGTAGGCTAGCGGCAGCCGCGGGGGAAGAACAGCGCCGCCGTCTGCGGGATGGCGCTCGCTGTCCGCTGGCGGTGGGCGACGCCTTAAGTAAAGCTTTTGGGCATAACAAATGTTAGAATCTCGGATATTGTCTTACAAACGTGTGAGTCAATAACAATTGAGCGAGTTAGTCGCGAATAAAGAACAACTTTTTCTGCGGCCAAGCTGAACGAAGATTGTTGTTGCCGGTTCTCTTCGCCGCGAACGCCATGGGGGCGTCGCGCCGAGGAAAGAACATGGCCAAAGAAGACGAAACGCCCACCGCCGGTGGCCAGAAGGCCCAGGCTGAGGCCGACCAATCGACGCAAGCCAAGACCGACGCGAAGGCGGCGACCGGATCGACAGCCGGCGGCGGCGCGTCCGGAACGTCGGCCTCCGGAACATCGGGGTCCAGCACGGAGAAAAACGCCCAGAGCGGCGCCAAGCCTGCCGGCGCAGCGAAGTCGAGCAACGCCGGCGAGACTGCCTCGGCCGGCAAGCGCGACGACGCGATCACGCTGCTGAAGTCGGACCACCAGGAGGTGGAAGCCCTGTTCGCCGAGTTCGAGACCGCGAACGATCGGCGCAAGGACCAGATCGTGCGCGAGGCCTGCCAGGCGCTGATCGTTCACACGCTGTTGGAGGAGGAGCTCTTCTATCCGGCGTGTCGCGAGGCGGCCGATGAAGACGATCCGCTGGACGAGGCGCAGGTCGAGCACGACAGCGCCAAGCTGCTGATCCGCGAACTGCTCGACGGCGGCGCGGACGACTATCGAGACGCGAAGTTCAAGGTGCTGGCGGAACAGGTCCGCCATCACGTGGCCGAGGAGGAGAAGCCCCGCGAGGGGATCTTCGCCAAGGCCCAGTCATCCGGCGTGGACACGGCCGAGCTCGGCCGCCGGATCAAGGCGCGGAAACAGGAGCTCATGTCGCGCCAGGACGCCCTGCGTCCGAGCCGCCCGGTCTCGTTCCAGAGACTGGAGGCCAACCAAGCCTACAGACAGGAGGAAGAAGACATGCCGAGAGACAATGGTCGTGAGCGCGACGAGCGCGGCCGGTTCACCAGCGATGACGACGACCGCGGCGGCCGCCGGTACGCGTCCGAACGCAGCGGCGGTGGCGGCGGGCGCCGTAGCCGGTACGACGACGACCGCGACAGCCGCGGCCGTGGCCAGGGCGGCTGGTTCGGCGATTCCCAAGGCCACTCCGAAGCGTCGCGGCGCGGCTGGGAACGGTCGGACCATGAGGGCAGCGGTTGGTACGGCGACAGCCGGGGCCACTCCGAGGCCAGCCGGCGCGGCTGGGAGCGTTCGGATCACGAAGGAAGCGGCTGGTACGGCGACCCCGAAGGTCACTCCGAAGCATCCCGCCGCGGCTGGGACGAACGCCGTTCATTCTCCGGCCGAGATCGTGACTACGACGACCGCGACCGCGGCGGCGGCGGCAATGGCGGCGGTCGCAGTCGCGACGATGACGACCGCGGCTACCGCAGTCGTGGGCGCGACGACGACGATCGGGGTTATCGCGGCCGCGGTCGGGACGACGACGACGGCCGCGGCTGGTACGGCGACAGCCGGGGCCATTCCGAAGCGGCCCGGAAGGGCTGGGAAAGCCGACGCGACGACGACGACGATCGCGGCTCGCGCGGCCGCTCGTCGCGCGATGACGATGACCGCGGCTATCGCAGCCGCTCCCGCGACGATGACGACGACCGTCGCTCCTCCTCGTCCTCCTCGCGCGGCGGCCGAAGCCAGGGCGGCTGGTTCGGAGACGCGGAGGGTCACTCCGAGGCCAGCCGCCGCGGTTGGGAAAACCGCCGCTGACCACCTGTGCGGCCGCGCCTCGCGCGGCCGTCCTCCCCGGCGAACTTGCGGCGGCCCCCGGGCCGCCGCTTTCTTGTTCAGAGCCTAGGCTACGGCGGAAGGGCGAGCGTCGGCCACGCGGACGGCCATGCGGCCAACGGCCTGGCGAAGCGCGTCGGGGTCGGCGATCTGGACCCGGCGTCCGCTCCAGACGATGTTGTTGTCCCGCCGCACCTGTTGCAGCGTGCGGTTGACGTGGACCGTGCTGAGGCCGAGGGCGTCGCCGACAACTTCTTGGGTGACCGGGAACTCGTACCGC
>NZ_JANINU010000345.1 GCF_024508875.1 Phenylobacterium sp. | reverse complement strand
GCCGAGAGCGACGAAGACCGCGACGGCCGCCGCCGCCGCCGGGGCCGCCGCGGCGGGCGCCGGATGCGCGACGACTTCCGTCCGCAGGACGCCTTCTCCTGGGTCCGCCCGTGGGTGCCTTACGGTGACGATCCGTTCGTCTGGTACGACCCGGCCGAGGACATGAAGATCGCGCCGGTCCAGGCCGAAGCGCCTGCGCCGAAGGCTGAGGCTGCAGCACCCGCTCCTGCGGCCACAGCCGCGCCCCGCGGCGTCGCCGAGGAAGATGACGTCTGGGTAGAACTGCCCGAGCCCGAGGAAAGGCCGAAGCGCGCGCGCCGCACTCGTGGCCGTGGCCGTGGCCGCGGCGGTGAGGCCGAGGCCGCGCCGGCGGTCGAGGTGGCGGAAGCGATCGCCGTCGCCGAGCCCGAGGCCGAGGCCGCTCCGGAGCCGGTCGCCACCCCCGTCGAGGAAGCGCCTGCCAAGCCGAAGCGCTCGCGTAGCCGCAAGGCGGCGCCGGCCGCCGTGGCCGCCGAAGCCGTGGCGCCCGAGCCGGTCCTGGAAGCAGCGCCTCCGCCGCCCGCGCCCGCGCCCGAACCGGAGCCCGAACCCGTGGCCGCCGCTCCGCGCGAGCCCGATCCGAATGAAATTTCGGGTCCGGCCGAGAAGCCGCGCCGCGGCTGGTGGCGCCGCGGCTAGGACGTGACCATGTGACAGCCTGCGTCCCGCCAAAGCGGTTTCCAACTTTGGCGGGACCGGGCTAGCATCCCAGTGGGCTGGGGGCGTCGGTTACGGACAGAGTGTCGAGCATGATCTCCCCATTCCGCTCGGTTTCGCGCCTCGCGCTGACGGCGGGGGCCACTGCGGCCCTGCTGCTGGGCGCCGCGCCTGCCCAGGCGCAGTCGCTGATCCGCGACACCGAAATCGAGGAGATCCTGATGAAGGACTCCGATCCGATTCTGCGCGCCGCCGGGATCGACCCGAAGAACGTCGAGATCATCATCGTCGGCGACAAGGAATTGAACGCCTTCGCCGCGCCGCGGATCATGGGCTTCAACACCGGTCTGATCCTCGAATCGGACGACCCCAACGAACTTCAGGGCGTCATCGCCCACGAAGTCGGCCACCTCGCCGCCGGCCACAGCGCCCGCTCGGGCGACATGCAGGCGGCCGGCATGAAGCCCTTCCTGCTGACCATGGGCCTGGGCGTGCTGGCCGCCATCGCGGGCGCGCCCGAAGCCGCCGCGGGCCTGGCGGGCAGCGCCAGCTATTTCGGTACGATCGGCGCCCTCGGCTATAGCCGTGAACAGGAAAGCCGCGCCGACCAGGCAGGGGCCACCCTGCTCGACAAGGCCGGCCTGTCCGGCAAGGGGCTCGCCGACTTCTTCGACAACTTCCGCTACCAGGAGGTCTTCGACGAGGCGCGGCGCTACGCCTATTTCCGCAGCCACCCGATCTCGTCGGACCGGATCGAGAGCCTGCGCCGCAAGGTCGAGACCCAGCCCAACTACAACAAGAAGGACAGTCCCGAGGCCATGGCCGAGCATGCGGTCATGAAGGCCAAGCTGGACGGCTTCCTCAATCCGCAGATGGCGATCACCAAGTACGACGAGAAGGCCACTGATTTCCCTTCGCGCTACGCCCGCGCCATCGCCTACTACCAGCTCAAGGAGCCCGACCGGGCCCTGAAGCTGATCGACGCGATGCTTCAGGATCACCCGGATAACCCCTACCTCTGGGAACTTAAAGGCCAGATCCTGTTCGAATTCGGCCGCACCGAGGAGGCCGAGGCGCCGCAGCGGCGCTCGGTCGAACTGAAACCGGGCGCGCCGCTGCTTCGGGTCAACCTTGGCCAGACTCTCATCGCGCTCGATGACAAGAAGAAGATCGCCGAAGGGGTCACCGAACTGAAGCGGGCTCTAACCCAGGAAGAAGACAACGCTGTCGCGTGGCGCATCCTGGCCGAAGCCTACGACAAGCTCGGCGAGGACGGCCTCGCCCGCCTCGCGACGGCCGAGTACAATTTCAACGTCGGCGACAAGCGCCAGGCCCGCGTCTTCGCCATGCGCGCCCGCGAAATGCTGACGCGAGGCACGCCCGAATGGCGACGCGCCACCGACATCGTGCTGGTGGCGGAACCCACCCGCGAGGACCTCCGCGAACTGGCCCGCGAGGGCTCGATCGCCGGCAACACCCGCTGAGCCGACGCTCCCACCTGACCGAGACCCGATGAAGCCCGCCCTCCCCCTCGCCGTCGCGCTGACGGCCGCCCTCGCCCTTTCCGCCTGCAACAAGCCCGCCGAGGCCGATCCCGCCTTCGGCGCCAAGGTGCGCGCCTACCTCCTGGAACACCCCGAGGTGATCGAGGAGGCGGTCGTCAAGCTGCGCCAGAAGCAGATGCTGGAACAGGCGAAGTCGCAGGCGGGCACCGTCCAGAAGTATCGCCAGCAGCTTGAGCGCGATCCGAGGGATCTCGTCATCAACCCGAACGGGGAGTTCACGGTGGTCGAGTTCTTCGACTACCGCTGCGGCTACTGCAAAGTCGTGGCCCCCGAGGTGGTGAAGCTGATCCAGGAGAATCCGGACGTCCGCTTCGTGTTCAAGGAGTTCCCGATCTTCGGCGAGGTGTCCGACACCGCCGCCAAGATGGCCCTGACGCCCCAGGGCAAACAGAAGGGCATCCAGCTTTACAAGGCCTGGATGGCCGACAAGGGCCTCGACGAGGCCGCGTTGGATCGCCACCTGACCGAGGCCGGCCTGGAACCGGCCGCCGTCCGGAAGGCGGCGCAGGATCCCGCCATCGCCGCCCAGCTCCAGGAGATCCGCCTGCTGGCCGGCGCGCTGGGCCTGCAGGGTACGCCAGCCTTTGTCGTGGGCGACTACGTGATCCCCGGCGCGGACATCGGCGCGGTTCGCGCCGCCCTGGCCAAGGTGAAGTCCGGCGCCATGAAGCGTCCGTCGGGCTCGCCGACCTAGGGTCCGGACCCGACGTCAAGTCGAGCCTCTGTTAGACTGCTACCCGTCCAATCGTTGCGGGGAACGGCATGGTCGAGAAGGTGATCGTCATCGGCGCGGGCATGGCGGGTCTGTGGACCGCCATGGCGCTTGCAGGGTCGGACCGAGAAATCACGGTGCTGGACCGCGACCCTCCGCCGCCTGCCGGGGGACCCGATGCAGCGTTCGAGGACTGGCAGCGGCGCGGCGTCGGCCATCTGCGCCACAGCCATGCGTTCCTGGCGCGCCTGCGCACGCTGGTGCGCGACAGGCATCCTGAGCTGCTCGCCGCGCTGCACGAAGCCGGCGTCCGCGAACTGGGCTTCGAAGGCTCGCTGACAGCGCAGCACAGGAAGGCCTACGTGCCGGCGCCTATCGACGGCGACCTTGCCATTCTAACCAGTCGGCGCACGACGCTGGAGCTGGTGATGCGCCGCTACGTCGAGACGCTTCTCAGCGTGACGATGCGGCCGCAAACCTTCGTCAGCGACCTGAAGATCGTCGCAGGCTCCCCGCCTCGGGTAACGGGCGTGGTGCTGGAGGACGGGACCGAGCTGTCGGCCGACCTGGTGGTGGACGCCCAGGGCCGGACCTCCCAGGCGCCCGAGTGGCTCGGAAGAATGGGCGCGGCGTTTCCGGAGACGTCAGAGCCGTGCGGCGTCATCTACTTCACCCGCCACTATCGCCTCCTCCCCGGCCAGGAAGAGCCGCCGCGCGGCATGGGCTCCACCACCGGCGACCTGGGGTTCCTGAAGTTCGGCGTCTTTCCGGGCGACAATGGCTGCTTCTCGATCACGCTATGCGTCCCCGAGGTCGAGGAGGAAATGCGCAAGGCGATCGTCGATCCCGAGGTCTTCGACGCCGTCTGCCGCCAACTGCCGGGGCTCGTGCCGTGGATCGATCGCGCACGCGCCCAGCCGACCAGCCGCGTGTTTGGCATGGGCCAGTTGGAAAGCCGGTGGCGTGAACTGGCGCCCAACGGCGCGCCCGCGGTCCTCGGCTTCTTCCCGGTCGGGGACTGCGTCGTCCGGACCAACCCGCTCTATGGGCGCGGCTGCTCATTCGCGGCGGTGAGCGCCTACGTGTTGCGGGATGCGCTGATAGCGGGGCGAGACCCGGCGGAACGCCTGTTGATCTATCGCGCCGGCCTCGAGCGCGAGCTGCGCCCCTACTACGACGTAATGCGCAAGGCCGATCAGTCGGCGATCCGCCGCGCCCGCGCCGCACTTCTGCCGCCCAGGCCAGCGACCCTGCGCACCAAGGTGTTGAAGAGCTTCCTTGAGGACGGCGTGGCGATCGCGATCCGCGACGACGTGCAGTTGCTGCGCGAGTTCCTGCGCGGCTTCCACATGCTGGAACATCCCCAGGCCTGGTTGAAGCGGCCGCGGAACCTGGCCAAGATCGTCCGTGTGTGGGCGCGGGGCAAGGCGGCGAACGCCGAGCTCTACCCCGTGCTGGGCGACACCGACCGCCACCGGATGCTGAATGCCGTCGGCGTGTCGCCGACCGCCGACGAAGAGCGCGTGCGCGCCGCGGCCTGACGCCCCGGACGACGCCGCGAACAGAACGACGCAAGGAGGATCCCATGTCCGAGTACAAGCTGCTGATCAACGGGGCTCTGGTCGAGGGCGACGCCAAGCTCGACGTCCTGAACCCCGCCACCGAAGAGGTGGTCGCCACCTGCGCCCGCGCCTCGAAGGCCCAGCTCGACAAGGCGGTCGATGCGGCCAATGCCGCCTTCCCCGCCTGGAGCGCCACGCCCATCGACGAGCGCCGCAAGGTGCTGGTCGCCATCGCCGACGCCATCCAGGCCAACATCCAGGACCTGGCCCGCCTGCTGGTGCAGGAACAGGGCAAGCCGCTGCAGGACGCCATGGGCGAGGTCTTCGGCGCCTCGGCCTTCTTCCGCTACTTCTCCACCCTGGACCTGTCGCCCAAGGTGGTCGCCAACGACGACAAGTCGCGCATCGAGGTGCGTCGCAAGCCGCTCGGCGTCGTCGGCTGCATCATCCCCTGGAACTTCCCGGTGATGCTGATGGCCTTCAAGGTCCCCGCCGCCCTGCTGGCCGGCAACACGGTGATCGTGAAGCCTGCGCCGACCACGCCGCTGACGGCGCTGAAGTTCGGCGAGATCATCAAGGACATCGTGCCGCCGGGCGTCGTGAACGTCATCGCCGACGCCAACGACCTGGGCGGCGAACTGACGAAGCACCCGGGCGTGCGCAAGATCAGCTTCACCGGCTCGACCGAGACCGGCAAGAAGGTGATGGCCAGCGCCGCCGACGCGCTGAAGCGCATCTCCCTGGAACTGGGCGGCAATGACGCGCTGATCGTGCTGGACGACGTCGATCCCAAGGAGACCGCGCCCAAGGTGTTCGGCGCGGCCATGCAGAACGCCGGCCAGGTCTGCATCGCAGCCAAGCGGATCTATGTCCACGAGAGCATCTACGACCAGATGTGCGACGAGTTCGCCACGCTGGCCAAGAACATGGTCGTGGGCGACGGCCTGCAACAGGGCACCCAGATGGGCCCGCTGCAGAACAAGCAGCAGTTCGAGAAGGTGATGGGCTTCCTCGACAGCGCCAAGAAGGACGGCAAGGTCATCGCGGGCGGCGGCCGCAAGGGCGACAAGGGCTACTTCATCGAGCCCACGGTGGTCCGCGACATCGCCGAGGGCTCCAAGCTGGTGGACGAAGAGCAGTTCGGCCCCGTGATGCCCGTGATCAAGTACTCCGACCCGAAGGACGCTGTGCGCCGCGCCAACGCGTCGGAATACGGCCTGGGCGGCTCGATCTGGGCCAAGGACAGCGAGAAAGCCTGGGCCCTGGCCGAGGCCATGGAGTCCGGCTCGGTCTGGGTGAACAAGCACGCCGACCTGCAACCCCACCTGCCCTTCGGCGGCGCCAAGTTCTCGGGCATCGGCTCGGAGCTGGGCGAGGAAGGCCTGAAGGAATTCACCCAGGTCCAGGTGCTGAACATGGCCCGCTGAGGGTCGTCGCCGACCGGGGCCGGCGGGCTACAGCCTGTCGGCCTCGCGCAGGCGGTCCAGCAGCCATAGCCGCGCCGGCGGCAGCGGCCGGTTGAGAGGGCCGAAGATGAAGGCCTCCAGGAAATGTCCCGTGAGGTCGAGGCCCGCGCCCACATCGCCAGACGCCAGTCCCGCCTGTGCGCCCAGCATGAACGGGGGCAGCGGCAGCAGGCGCTCCTTGTAGGGCTCGCCTGCGTCGCGGCTCACCGCGCGCCCCGTCCGAGGGCTCACATAGATCAGGTCGTCGGTGGAGCCGGTCGCGGCGCATTTCGACAGATCCAGGCCGAAGCCTAGGTCCTGCAACAGCCCCGCCTCGAAGCGGACGAAGACGGCCGGCCAGATCTCCGGGATGGCGAGCGCGCCGCTCAGCGCCTCGAAGGCAAGGTAGGCGCCGGGATGCGGCTCCCGCTCCGGCAGCGCCCCGGCGGCCACGGAGGCCGCGGCCGCCAGGCCGGCCAGGGCCAGCGGGTCGTCGAACAGCGCCGCGGGGCCCTCGCCCACCGGCTCCAGACTGGCCGAGCCCAACTGGTCGGAGACCCGCGCGCGGTAGCGAACCACCACCTGGGCGCCCGGCTGCAGGAAGGGCCGCACGCGCCGCGAGTTGCCGCCCGCCACATGGGCGGCGTACCGCCCATGGTTCTGGGTCAGGAGTTCGACGATCGCCCCCGACTCGCCGTGAGCGCGGGCGGCCAGGACAAAGGCGTCGTCCTCGAATTCCATCATTCGCCCGCGTAGGCCGCGGCGCGCTCGATCAGGGGGCGCCAGTCGGGCTGGACCGGCAGGCGGAAGACGTCGCGGAGCGCGCGCTCGATGCCGTCGGCGTCGAGGACTTCCTTGACCGGCGCGCCCCCGACCGGGCGGATCGTCAGCCGATTGTGCAGCAGTGCGTAGCGGGCCTCGGGCGCCGTTCGAGCCGCCAGCAGGTTGTGGCGGAAGTGGCTGCTCGGGTGGGCCGATGTCCACCAGTTCGCCAGCTCGAAATCGGCCTCCTCGCAAGGATCCAGCGGCATCTGCCAGGCCGGCAGCCAGTCGCCGTCGCGCAGCACCTCGAGGACGACGCCGGGCGGATAGGCAGTCAGGCGATAGGTGTCGTGACGGGTCTCCTGGACGAGGCCCGGCGCAAGCCGCAAGGGCTCGGAAGGAATGGCGCTGCCGAAGCCCACGTCGGCGATCCAGCTCTCGCCGTCGAGCTCCACCCGCGTCACGCGGTGGGTCCGGGGACGCGCCGGCCCGGGCGGCAGGTTCCACACCACCCGGCCGGCCAGCGGCGTCACCTGAAAGCCCAGCGCCTGCAGCACCCGGAAGAAAAGGCCGTTCTGTTCGAAGCAATAGCCGCCGCGACCGCCCTGGATCAGCTTGGCCGCCACCGCATCGGGCGACAGGTCGATCCCGCGATCGAGCAGGCAGTCGATGGCCTCGAACGTGATCGTCGCCGGATGCAGGGCGTGGAGCTCGCGCAGCACGGCCAGCGTGGGCTCCCGGGGCCCGGAATAGCCGATGCGGGCGAAGTAGGCGTCGAGATCGGTCATCGCCGCCATTTAGGACGCCCCGTCCCGGCCGTCATCCTAGCTGTCGAAATCCAGGCCCATGTCGCCGTAGAACTGGCGCTTGTCGGCCCAGCGCTCGTCGACCGTCACGTGCAGGAAGAGGTGCACCGGCCGGTCCAGCAGCTCCGAGAGCTCCTCGCGCGCCTTCTGGCCGATCCACTTCAGGGTCTGGCCCCCCTTGCCGAGGATGATCGGCCGCTGGCTCTCGCGCTCGACGTAGATCGTCTGTTCGATCCGCACGCCGCCGTCCTTGCGCTCCTGGAACGCGGTCGTCTCGACGGCCGCCGAATAGGGCAGTTCCTCGTGCACCCGCAGGTACAGCTTCTCGCGGGTGATCTCGGCGGCCAGAAGGCGCGCCGGCAAGTCGGCGGTCTGGTCCTCGGGGTAGAGCCAAGGGCCTTCCGGCATCAGCTCGGCCAGGCGGCGCTTGAGGTCGTCGACGCCAGAGCCGTCGGCCGCCGAGATCATGAAGACCTCGGAATAGACGCCCGTCTCGAACAGCTTCTGCGACAGCCCCAGCAGGGTCTCGCGCTTCATCCCGTCGATCTTGTTGAGCGCCAGGATCGCCTTGCGGCCGGATGCCTTCAGGCCCTCGACGATCGACGCGACGTCGGCGGCAGCGCGACGGTCGGCGGGCTTGCCGTCCTTGGACGCGGCGGCCAGTTCGGCCACCGAGTCCACCAGGTGGACGATCGCGTCCGCATCTTCGGCCCCGCCCCAGGCGGCGCGGACCATGGCGCGGTCCAGCTTGCGGCGCGGCTGGAAGATGCCGGGGGTATCGACCAGGACGATCTGCGTCTCGCCCTCGATCGCCACGCCACGCACCGGGAAGCGCGTGGTCTGCACCTTCTGGGTCACGATGGAGACCTTCGCCCCCACCAGGCGGTTGGTGAGGGTGGACTTGCCCGCGTTGGGGGCGCCGATGATGGCGGCGAAGCCGGCGTGCTGGGTCATTGCGCGTTGATCTTCGTCAGCAACCGTTCGGCCACGACCTTCTCCGCCTCGCGGATGGAGCCGCCCTGTCCTCTCACCGGCTCAAAGCCCTGCACGAACACCTCAATGGTAAACAGCGGCCGGTGGCTCGGCCCGGTCTGCTCGATGACATGATAGATCGGCGTCGGCAGCTTGTGAGCCAGCGCCCATTCCTGAAGCACGACCTTCGGGTTCTGCTTTTCAGGTTCGTGGAGCGCCTTGAAGGGCGCCGCCCAGAACTCGCGCACGAAGGCGCGGGCCGCTTCCAACCCCGCGTCGAAATAGATCGCGGCGATCAGCGCCTCGCAGGCGTCGCCCAGCACCCGGTCCGCCGTGCGGATTCCCGTCTTCGACGAGCCGCCACCCAGCCGCAGCGCAGCCGGCAACCCGATGCTGCGGGCGACCTCGGCGCAGGTCTCTAGGTTCACCAGCTTATGGAAGGCGCCCGAGAGTTCGCCCTCGCGCGCCTCCGGCATCCGGTCCAGCAGTTCCTCGGCGACCAGCAGGTTCAGCACCCGGTCCCCGAAGAACTCGAGGCGCTCGTTGTGCTGCACCCCTGGGCGGCGGTCGCCGACGCTGGCGTGCGTCAGCGCCCGTTCCAGCAATGCGCGGTCGGCGAAGGTGTGGCCGATGCGGCGCTCGAGGTCCTCGACCGCCGCGACGCGGGTGTTCATGGGCGGTCGATCACTTCAGGACCTTGAAGAACCGGCTGGGACGCGCGTCGAGCACCCAGGTCCAGGGCTTGAAGATCGACGCCTCCGGCTTCCACGACAGCAGGATGATCTGCGCCTTGCCAACCAGGTTTTCCGCCGGAACATAGCCCACGCCGCCGATCGCCGGGTTCACCCGGCTGTCCGACGAGTTGTCGCGGTTGTCGCCCATCATGAAGTAGTGGCCTTCCGGCACGACGAACACGTCGGTGTTGTCGAGTTCGCCGTCCGTGCCGAAGTCCTGGGTGACGAACGACTTGCCGGTCGCCAGCGTCTCCTCGAAGCGGGCCACGTCGCGGATATAGCCGCCGCCAACGTCCTCGCGGACCGGCGACAGCGCCTGGCGCGGCACCAGCTTGTCGTTCACGTAAAGCAGGCCAGCCTTCATCTGGATGCGGTCGCCCGGCAGGCCGATCACGCGCTTGACGTAGTCGGTGCGGTTGTCGCTAGGCAGCTTGAAGACGACGATGTCGCCGCGCTGCGCCTTCTTTTCCAGGACCCGGCCGTTGAACAGCGGCGGGCTGAACGGGATGGAGTGCTTGGAGTAGCCGTAGCTGAACTTCGAGACGATGATGTAGTCGCCCTCGTAGAGGTTCGGCTCCATCGACGCCGACGGGATGGTGAAGGGCTGGAAGAAGATCACCCGCAGGACGAGGGCGATCAGCAGCGCCCAGAAGATCGTCTTGAAGATCTCGACGATCTCGTTCACCGCGCCGGACTTCTCGGGCGTCTGCGCGCTCTGCACGTTCTGACTCATATGTGGTTCCTGGGCGTTCCGGCGTCCCGAAACAGTCGCCTGCCCTAGAGCATTTTGGCCGAGGACGGAATGTCCTGCGCCAAAATGGCCCGGATTCAAAGGTTCGCGGCCACGGGAATCCCGCGTCCGCCGTTGCTCCCTAACCTGAGAGCAAGTTCCGCGCCCGTGAACAATCTGAGAGGTGGCGATCGGTCGCCCGGGCGCGAGCGACGCATCGTCCGGCATGGCGGAAGCGCCCGATCCGATGATCAAGGGCCAGTTGGCGCGGATTGGACCGGTGACAGCCGCGCTCGCCCGCCTATGTAGGGGCGATGAACCGCGACGCCCTGCCCCCGCTGCATCTTCTGCTGGCCCTGGTCGTGGTCGCCGTCTGGGGGACCAACTTCGTGGTCATCAAGTGGGGCCTGGCCGAGTTCCCGCCGCTGACGTTCGCGGCGCTGCGCTTCACGTTCGCCGTGCTTCCGGCGGTGTTCTTCCTGAAGAAGCCCAAGGTGAGCTGGTGGAACCTGGCGGCCTATGGCGTGCTGATCGGCGTGGGCCAGTTCGGCCTGCTCTACATCGCCATGCGCGCCTGGATCTCGCCCGGCCTGGCCAGTCTGGTCGTGCAGGTGCAGGCGTTCTTCACCATCGGCTTCGCCATGCTCATCGCTGGCGAGCGCCTGCGCGGCTACCAACTCGGCGCTCTGGCCTTGGCCGCGGCCGGCCTGGGCTGGCTCATGATCCACACCAATGCGGAGGTGACGCCGATCGGCCTCGGGCTGGTGCTCTGCGCCGCCTTGGCCTGGGCGGGCGGCAACACCGTCCAGCGGGCCGCCGGACCGGTGAACATGCTGGCCTACGTGGTCTGGGCCAGCGTCTTCTCGGCGCCGCCGCTGCTGGCCCTGGCGCTCTTCAAGGAAGGCCCGCTGGTCATGGCGTCGATCCGGCATGCCGACCTGGGCGGCTGGGCGGCTGTGCTCTGGCAGTCCGTGGGCAACACCATCTTCGGCTACACCGCCTGGGCCTGGCTCCTGGCGCGCCATCCCGCGGCGACCATCGCGCCGCTGTCGCTGCTGGTCCCAGTGTTCGGCATGGGCGCCTCGGCGATCCTGCTGCACGAGCCGCTGTCGAGCTGGAAACTCACCGCGGCGGTGCTGGTCCTGAGTGGCCTCGCCCTCAACACCCTCTGGCCGCGGTTCGCCCAGCGCCGCGCCGCAGCCGCCTGATCCGGAGCGCCCACATGCCCAGCCGCGAGACCGCCATGGCCTTTGTGAACCAGGTGCTGCGCGGCGATCATGTGGAGGCGATCCGCGACTGGTACGCCGAAGACGCCTCGATGCAGGAGAACCAGGACGCGCCGCGCGTCGGCCGCGATGTGCTGATGGCCGGCGAGGCCCAGATGCTGGCGCGCCAGGCCGAGGTGAAGACCGAGCTGGTCAGCCCCGTCGTCGTGGACGGCGATCGCGTCGCGATCCACTGGCGTTTCACGTTCACCTCGAAGAAGGGGCACGTGAACAGCTTCGAGGAGATCGCCTGGCAGGAGTGGCGCGGCGACAAGGTCTGGCGCGAAGTGTTCTTCTATGACCCCGGCCAGGTGCGTCGGCCGTCCTGAACCCCAGCGCCAAATCGCGCGCAACTCTGCTAAAGCCGGGCTGAAACCCCTCGCCGAACGCGGCGGTCGGTGAACGAATGGCGGCATGGTCGATACCGAACTGCTGGTGAAGCTGGGCGTCGCGCTGGGGATCGGCCTGCTGATCGGGACCGAACGCGAACGGCGCAAGCTCGCCAAGCCGGATCCCACCGCCGCCGGCATCCGCACATTCACCGTCGCGGCCCTGGCCGGCGCGCTCAGCGCGTTACTGGGCGGCGTACTGATGCTGGTCGCCGCCACCACGGTGATCGGCGCCCTGGTGGCCCTGAGCTACTGGCGCACCCGAAAGGACGGCGATCCGGGACTGACCACCGAGATCGCTCTAGTGGTCACCACCTTCATCGGCGCCCTGGCCATGAGCCAGCCGCAACTCGCCGCGACGGTCGGCGTTGGCCTCGCCATCCTGCTCGCCGGGCGAAGCCGACTGCACCACTTCGTGTCCGACGTGCTCACCGAGGAAGAGCTCGAGGCCGCCCTGCTGCTGGGCGCGGCGACCCTGGTGGTGCTGCCGCTGTTGCCCGACCGCGGTGTGGGGCCGTTCCTCGCGGTCAATCCGCGCACCGTCTGGAAACTCGTGATCCTCGTGATGGCGATCGGAGCGGTCGGACATGTCGCCGTGCGCGCCCTGGGTCCGCGCTTCGGCCTGCCCATCGCCGGTCTCGCCTCGGGGTTCGTCTCCAGCACCGCCACGATCGGCGCCATGGGCTCACGCGCGGCGAGCGCGCCCGAGACCCTGGGCGCGTCGGTGGCCGGCGCGGTGCTCTCCACGCTGGCCACGGTGCTGCAGATGGCGGCCGTGCTGGCCGCCACCAGCCTTCCGACCCTTCAGGCGCTGACACCGTCTCTGCTCGCCGCCGGCGTCGCGGCGGCCGCCTATGGCATCGTGTTCACGATCATCGGCTTCAGGCACACGGCCGCCGAGTCCGCCGATCCGGGGAAGGCTATCAGCGTGGTGGCGGCGCTGACGTTCGGCGCCATCCTGGCGGTGGTCATGCTGGCGTCCGCCGCGCTGCGGATATGGTTCGGGGATCTCGGCTCGGTGGCCGCCGCAGCCGTCGCAGGGCTGGCTGACACGCACGCCGCCGCGATCTCGGTCGCCGCCCTCGTGGCGTCAGGCGCCATGACGCCCGACAGCGCCGTGCTGCCGATCTTAGCGGGTCTCACCGCGAATACGGCCAGCAAGGTGGTGTTCGCCACTACCGCCGGAGGGCGAACCTTTGCGATGCGTGTGGTCCCCGGCCTGCTGCTGGTCGCCGCGGCCGCGTGGGCAGGCGCGCTTCCCGCCCTGACGGGCTGAGGCTGGAGCCTATTTGATGGTGATTGTCGCCGTTCCCTGCGGACCGGTGACGTCGAAACTGTCGCCCGACTTCTTGCCCTTCGGATACTCGACGCACGACTCGTTCGGATCGAAATTCGACTTGGTGCAGAGCTTGTCGCCGTCGATGCGCCACTCGCCCGTGACCTGGCCGCCCAAGGCGGTGAACTTGCCGTCGGGCGTGTAGCTCACGTCGATATCCATGCCCTGCACGCTGAGGACGCCACCCTTGGTGGTCAGCTCCTGAAGCGTATCCGCGCAGGCCGGCGTGGCCAGCGCGAGCCCCAAGGCGGCGATGATTATGCGGCGCATCTCGGTTCCTCCCCGTATGCGCGCCAGCCTAGGCCCGACGGCGCATCGAACCTAGCCGGGCTTTGCGGCGTGCAGCGCGTCGCGCTTGATCTTCTTGGCGAGCGACCATTTGTGGACCTCGGTCGGGCCATCGTAGATGCGGAAGGCGCGCAGCTCGCGGAACACCTGCTCGACGATGGTGTCGCCGGAGACACCCGTCCCACCCATTACCTGGACGCAGCGGTCAGCCACGCGGAACAGGGCCTCCGACACCGCCACCTTGGCCATCGAGCTCTCGGCCGTGCCCAGGGCGCCGGTGTCGAGCACGCTGGCGCACCAGTCGATCATCAGTTCGGCCTGCTTCAGGTCGATAAGGTTGTCGGCGAGCTGGAAGCCCACGCCCTCGTGGTCGATCAGCGCCTTGCCGAAGGCCTGGCGCTTCACAGCGTAGGCGGAGGCGATCTCGTTGGCGCGGACGCAGGCGCCGTACCAGCGCATGCAGTGCGACAGGCGCGCCGGCGATAGGCGGATCTGGGCATATTTGAAGCCTTCGCCGCTGGCGCCCAGCATCTGGTCGGCGGGCACGCGCAGGCTATCCAGGCTGATCACCGCATGGCCGCCGGGCATGGAGCTGTCGATGGTGTCCAGCACCCGCTCGATGCGGATGGCGGGGTCAGGCAGGTCGACCAGGAACATGGTCGCCCCCTCCTCCGTCTTGGCCATGACGATGCCGACGGCCGCGCCGTCGGCGCCGGTGATGAAGGCCTTGCGGCCTTCGATGACCCAGTGATTGCCGTCGGGCCGGGCCGTGGTCTGCATCATCGACGGGTCCGAGCCCGCGCCGCCCTCGTCGGCCGGCTCGGTCATGAAGAAGGCCGAGCGCGCGCGGCCCTCCACCAGCGGCTTCAGGAACCGCTCCTTCTGCTCGGGCGAGCCCACCTTGCCCAGCAGGTACATGTTGCCCTCGTCGGGCGCGGCCGTGTTGACCGCGACCGGGCCCAGCGGCGAGAGGCCCGAGGCCTGGAGGACCACGGCGGTCTGGCGCTGGGTAAGGTGACTGCCGTCGGCGAGGATGTGGGGCGTCATCACGCCGGCCTTCCGGGCTAGGTCGCGCAGCTCGCGGACCAGGTCCTCGGACGGGCCATGCGCGCCGCAGCGCGGATCCTTCTCGTAGGGGGCGACCACGTCGCGGACGAACGCCTCGACCTTGCCCCGGATGTCCTGGACCTGCGCCTCGCTGACCGAACTCATGCCGCCTCCGTTGTTCGCGCCGCCTCGTGGCGGAGTGACGCTGGGGCAGTCGATGGCGCCTGCCCCGCAGCCCCGCCGTGACGAGCAGGAGGGGTGGAGGCCCCCTACTCCGGCAGCGCCTCGATGATCACGAAGGCCTGGGCGTAAGGGTGGTCGTCGGTCAGGGTCAGATGGATCACCGCCTTCATGCCGGGCGGAGTCATCTCCTTGAGCCGTTCGGCCGCGCCGCCGGTCAGCGCCATCGTCGGCTGGCCCGAGCGCATGTTGACCACGCCCATGTCGCGCCAGAACACACCGCGCCGCATGCCGGTGCCCAGCGCCTTCGAACACGCCTCCTTGGCGGCGAAGCGCTTGGCGTAGCTGGCGGCCGCGTCGGCCTTGCGGTCGGACCGCGTGCGCTCCAGCTCGGTGAAGACCCGCTGTTTGAAGCGGTCGCCGAACCGGTCGAGGCTGTCCTGGATGCGGCGGATGTCGGAGAGGTCGGAACCGAGGCCGATGATCATGCCGCTTTCGTCGCTCTCGCTTCGTCCATCAGCGCGCGCATCCGCTGGATGGCGGGCCCCAGGCCAATGAAGATGGCCTCGCCGATCAGGAAATGGCCGATGTTCAGCTCCGTCAGCTCCGGGATCGCCGCGACAGGCTTCACGGTTTCGTAGTCGATGCCGTGGCCGGCGTGGACCTCCAGGCCGAGCTCGTACGCCTTAGCGGCCGCGATCCGCAGGTTGTTCAGCAGGACCTCCGCTTGCGGCTTCCGTTCCCGGACCGCCGTGCAGTAGGCGCCGGTGTGCAGTTCCACCACCTGGGCGCCCACCGCCTTGGCCGCGACCATCTGGGCTTCGTCCGCATCGACGAAGAGCGAAACGCGAATGCCGGCGTCGACCAGTCGGCGCACGACTGGCGCGATCGTGTTCTGCCCGCGGACCACGTCGAGGCCCCCCTCGGTCGTCACCTCCTCGCGGCGCTCGGGCACAAGGCAGGCGGCGTGCGGGCGGTGGGCCAGGGCGATGGCCTCCATCTCGGCGGTGACCGCACACTCGAAGTTCAGCGGGCGGCCCCGACGGCGGCAGATGTCGGCCAGCGCGTCGATGTCGAAGTCCGAGATATGCCGCCGGTCCTCGCGCAGGTGGGCGGTGATCCCATCGGCGCCGGCGGCCAGCGCCATCTCGGCCGCCCGCACCGGGTCGGGATAGCCCTCCCCGCGCGCGTTGCGCACCGTGGCGACGTGGTCGATGTTTACGCCAAGTCTGAGGCGGCCCATGCGGTCCCCTTCCCAATAGAACGGCTCAGATGAGGGCTCCGGCGGCCCGAAGCCAGTCCCATTCCGCCGGCACGCCCCAGTCCAATCACCCTCGCAGACGCTTCGACCCCGGCTCCTCGGCGGGCAAGGCGGCCAGTTCGGGCGGAATCTCGTCGGGCGCGTAGGACGGCACGTCCACGGTCGCCAGCGCCACCAGGGGCCAGCCCACATCGGCCCGGCCACCCGAGCGATCCACGATGCAAGCGCAGCAGACCACCACGCCGCCGGCCTCTTCGATCGGCTCGACCGCCTCGCGGAACGAGCCGCCCGTTGTGATCACGTCCTCGACGACGACCACCTTGGCCCCCGGCGCGATCTTGAACGCCCGGCGGAGGCGGAATTTGCCGTCCTCGCGCTCCACGTAGATGGACGGCACCCCCATCGCGCGCGCCACCTCGTAGCCGGGAATGATCGCGCCCACGGCGGGCGCCACGATCACGTCCGGCTTGCCGAACTGGGCCTCGATCTTCGCGGCCAGCGCCTTGCACAGCCGCTCGGTGCGGTCAGGGTATTGAAAAACCAGGTTCTTCTGCAGGAACATCGGGCTGTGGCGGCCCGAGGCCAGGATGAAATGGCCCTCTCGGAGCGCCCCGGCGCCACGGAATTCTTCCAGGACAGCTTCGGTGTTCATCGGCGTTCGCTTCTCGGCAACATGTCGGTGCAAGGATGCAGCCTGATACCCCGTGATGGTGCAGTCCGCCAACCAAGGCAGTTCAGAAGACCGATGGACGTAAGAACCACGGCCACTGAGCGGTTCATCGCCGCTTTCGGCGCCCCTGCGTCGCCTTCCGGCGAAGGCGCGGGCGACGCTGTGAGCGTGGACGATTGCGCGGCCAAGGAACGGCGCGTGTTTCCGCCGGACTTTCCGGAGGGCCTGAAGCCGCGTTTGCGCCTGTTCCTCAGCGTCGATCTCGTCGGGTCGACGCCATACAAGCAGACGCGCCAGATGTGGCGGCCAGAAATCGTCACGTTTTACAGGAACTTCGACTATATTCTTCAGACGCAGTATCGGGAATTCGCCGCCGGCCTCGACGACGGCCTGCCCGCGCCCGAGTTCTGGAAGAGCAACGGCGACGAGCTGCTTTACGTCTGCGAACTGCATAGCCTAAGCCATGCGCACGCCCTGATGCACGTCTGGCTGGCCACGCTGAACGAGTACCGCGGCAGCCGCGACGAGGCATCCAAGCACCTGGACGTGAAGT